>DATIYW010000160.1:0-17712 GCA_035517415.1 Thermoanaerobaculaceae bacterium | reverse complement strand
GCGTGCTCGTCCGCCTCGCGCGCCGCCATGCGGAAGCTCGGCACCCCGCCGAGCGTGTCGGAGTAGACGAAGCCGGTATGGTGGCGGACCACCGGGTCCTGGGCGTCGCTCTTGTTGGGGACGATGTCGGGGCGGTGCTCCGGGGGATGGACGCCGAGCTGGCGGCGGGCGAGGTCGACCGCGAGCACCGCCACCCAGATCAGCAACGCGACCAGGGATCCGCGCCGGATGACGAGGGTACGCGAGGTCACCGTTCGAGGAACACGCCCATCGCCCGGAACTTGGCGAAGCGCCGCCGCGGCAGCTCCTCCCGCTTGACGCGCCGGAGGGGCTTGAGCGCCTTGCGGACCGCGATCCCGACCGTGCGGATGGCGAGGGCGGGGTCCATGTGGGCGCCGCCGAGCGGCTCGGGCACGACCTCGTCGATCACGCCCAGGCCCTTGAGGTGGCTGGCGGTGAGCCGCAAGGCGCTCGCCGCCTTCTGCACCTCGGTCTGGTCCTTCCACAGGATCGCCGCGCAGCCCTCGGGGGAGATCACGGAGTAGATGGCATGCTCGAGCATGAGGACGACGTCGCCGACGCCGATCCCCAGCGCGCCGCCCGAGCCGCCCTCGCCGGTGACCACCACGACGATCGGCACGGTGAGCGCCGCCATCACCCGCAGGTTGCGTGCGATCGCCTCGGCCTGGCCGCGCTCCTCCGCGTCGATGCCGGGGTAGGCGCCCGGCGTGTCGACGAAGCAGATCACCGGCCGCCCGAACTTCTCCGCCATGCGCATCGCGCGGAGCGCCTTGCGGTAGCCCTCGGGCTTGGGCTGTCCGAAGTTGCGGTAGAGCCGGTCGCGCGTGTCGCGCCCCTTCTGGTGGCCGACGACCGCGACGCTCTCGCCGTCGAGCTCGCCGAAGCCGGCGATCACGGCCGGGTCGTCGGCGAAGCTACGGTCGCCGTGGATCTCGACCCAGTCGGTGAGCAGGCCGCCGACGTAGTCGAGCGTGAACGGCCGCTCCGCGTGACGCGCGAGGAGGCACTGCTGCCAGGGGGTCAGGTTGGCGGTGACGCGCCTCGCCTCCTCCTCGAGCTGGCCGCGCACGCGGGCCGCCTCGCTGCGCTCCTCCGGCCCGGTGGCGCGCTCCAGCTCCGCGAGGCGCTGGCGCATCTCCTCGAGCGGCACGAGGAACGAAGGGGTCGGGCTCCCGGCCATTGCATCCGGACTCTAGTGAGAATGGCGCCGGATGGCAAGCGGAAGCGCGCCCGGGAGCCGCCCGCGCGGGCGCCGGCAACCGCCGGCGAGACGCCGGTGGCCGGGTCAGTCGCGCGCGTTGCCGGGCAGCGACGCGAGGAGGCTCCGCAGCCAGTCGGCGTGGCTCATGCGGTTCAGGATCACGCCCCGGCGCGCCTCCCAGCGCCCCGACCCGGTGGCCGGGTTGTCACGCGAGGGGGCCGGGATCGCGGCGGCGAGGCCGGCCGCCTGGCCGGCGTCGAGGGACCGTGCCGAGCCGCCGAGGTAGTGCCGCGCCGCCGCCTCCGCCCCGTACACGCCCGGACCGAACTCCACCACATTGAGGTAGAGCTCGAGCACGCGGCGCTTGCCCAGCCGCCGGTCGAGCCACCACGCGAGGCGCAGCTCGCGGAGCTTGCGCCAGAGCGTCCGCTCCGGCGAGAGGAACAGCGACCGCGCCAGCTGCTGCGTGATGGTCGATGCCCCGCGCAGCCGCTCGCCGGGCCGGGCGGTCTCGATCACGTCCCAGACCTCGCGCAGGTCGACCGCGCCGTGGCCGAAGAAGTCGATGTCCTCCCCGACCAGCACCGCGAGCTGCAGCTGGGGCGAGATCTCGCCGAGCGGGACATACCCGTGCTCGATCGGCCGGCGGATCCCCTCCTCGCGCCAGCGCTGCTCCTGCCGCGTCCACTCCGCCCAGGGATGCGGCGGCGGGCCTTTGCGCCAGGGGGCCAGCTGGGACGCCGGCTGCCACCACCAGGCCGCGAACGCGGCGACCGTCGCGACGGGGAGCCCGGCAAGGCACCACCACACCGCTCGCCGCACCGTCACCGGCCGCCCCCTCCGCCGCTCGGCACCGCACGCGCCCGCCGCGCCACCCGGCGCTCCGCCGCGCGCCGGCGCGCGCCGCGCCGTCGCCGCGGGGACGGGGTCTGGCCGGTCGCCTGCTGGGGCATCGCCGGCCGATTCTAGCTCGCCGGAGGGACCGCCCCGCGCCGCCGAGTCCCGCTCGGCCCGCGCGCCGGGCGCCGGCCTGGAACCCGAGGGCGTGAGAACACGTACATGCCCCAGGAAGGAGGGACTGCCATGCTCGCCCTTCTCGCGCTCGTGGCGATCGGGCTGTGCGGCTTCGCGCTGGTGGCGACGCTCGGCCTCCTCGCGGGCCTGGTCCTGATCCCGATCCGCCTCGCGCTGCTGAGCCTCAAGCTCGTGCTGGTGGGAGCCGGTCTGCTGGTGCTGCTCGCGATCGGGCTGCCGGTGCTGGTGGTGGCGGGATTGCCGCTGCTCGTCCTCGGCGCCCTCATCTGGGGCGCCTCGAAGCTCGTTTTGGCCGCGTAGCCTGGATCAGGCCGCCGCGCGCGCGAGGATGACCGTGATGTTGTCGACGCCGCCGCGGCGGTTCGCCTCGGCCACGAGCTGATGCGCGATCCGCGTGAGGTCGCCGCCCGGCGCGACGACGCCCAGGATCTCGTCGTCGGACAGCATGGTGTTGAGGCCGTCGGAGCACAGCAGCAGCAGGTCGCCGTTCTTGAGATTGCGCTCGACGATGTCGACCACGGGCTCCTGCAGCCCGCCGAGGGCGCGCGTCACGACGTTCTTGAGCGGGTGGTTGCGGGCCGCCTCCTCGGTCAGGAGTCCGGCCACGACCTGCTCGTGCACCCAGGAGTGGTCCGACGTCAGCAGCTCCAGCCCGTCGCCGCGGTGGAGGTAGGCGCGGCTGTCGCCGACGTGGGCGACCGTGACGTCGCCGGTCTCCCCGTCGACCAGGCACGCGACGATCGTCGCGCCCATGCCCTTGAGGCCGGTGTCGCTCTCGACCGCGCCGGTCACCCGGCGGTGCGCGGAGACGATCGCATGGATGAGCCGGTTCGCGTTGAGGGAAAGGCGCGGGTCCCAGTCCTCGGGCCAGGTGTCGCCGCCGAAGTCGCGCGTCGCCTCGACCACCCGCTCCATCTCGCGAACCGCGAGGTCCGCTGCGACCTCGCCGGCGGCGTGTCCGCCCATCCCGTCGGCGACCACGTAGAGCGATAGGTCGTCGCGGACGAGGAACTGGTCCTCGTTGTGGTGACGTCTGAGTCCACGGTCGGTAAGACCTCTCGATTCCACGGTCACGATAACCGGCCTCCGCCGGGCGGTGTTCAGGTTGCTCCCCCGTCGCGCCCCGAGATCACTTGAAGCTCCGCCATCCAGCTCACGATCGCAGGATCGTCGGGTGAGAGCTGCGACGCCGCCTGACCGAGCCGGGCGGCGCGGGCGAACATCTTCGCCCGGGCCGAGAGCCGCGAGGCGTCGAGCAGCACGCGCACGTTGTTCGCGTCGAGCTTGACCGCCTGGTCGAGCTGGCGCAGCCCCTCGTCGACGCGCCCGAGCTGCTGCGCCAGGAACATGCCGTAGAGGTGGTGCGCCTTCGGGCTCTCGGGATCGTGCGCCACCGCCTGAGCGAAGAACTCCGCCGCCTTGGCGTGCTGGTTGGCCTTGACGAGCGAGACCGCCTTCGCGAGCAGCGCCCGGGCGAGCTCGCGCGGGCTCGGCTGCGACTTGCCCGGCGCGCTGATCAGCGACTGGTCGTAGCGCTCCCGCCGCGCCGGGTCGCTGAGCACGTTGTAGGCCTCCGTCATCGCCTGGAACTCGCGCTCCGCCGCCGCCCGCTCGGGCCCCTGGAAGCGATCCGGATGGCGCTCGCGCGCCAAGCGCCGGAACGCCGTCCGGATCTCGTCCAGCGAGGCTTCCTCCCGAACTCCGAGGACGTCGTAGAAACTACGCTGACCCGACATCGCCACCTTTCGATCCGATTCTCGTCTCCATGGTAACCCGGCTCGTCACCGGGACTGTTCCAGCTTCTCGCGCGCAGCCTTCCGGACGAGCTCCGGGACGTTGTGGTCCCGACTGATCAGGCGCAGATCTCGCATCGACAGTCGCCGCGCCAATTGTAGCGCAATGCCCGGCGGGGTCTTGGGGTTGAACGCGAGGTTGCGCAGCACGGGGTAGCGGCGCAGCCACTGCGGCCGTCGGCTGATCATCCGCAGCGCCTCCTCGTTGGCGCTGCGCATGCCCGCGATCTTCTCCCGCTCGTTGTCGGAGAGCTTGGGGCTCTGGATCACCGCGCGCACCACCAGCAGGCTGCGGTCGCGGACCAGGATCATGCGCTCCTCGCCGCTGCCGACGAGCGCCTGCATGATGCGCTGGTAGGTGTTCATCAACCCGATGCGGAGGTACGCGTCGCGCTGGTCGGCCGGTGCGTCGGGCTCCGGCTCCGGCACGTAGCGGGGCTCGATCTCGCCCCCCGGGATGTTCATGCCGAGGGCCTTGAGCTCTGCCAGCACCTCCTCGATCGACGGCGTCTCGGGGATCTCGCCCGGCCCCGGGCCGCTCGTAGCCCAGACCGTCGCCTTCTCGAGGAACTCCTCCTCGAACTCCCGCACGCGGCGCAGCACGTCCTGGCTCACCTGCGGGTTCTCGCGCAGGTCCTCGAGGATCTCGAGGCAGCCGAGCAGCCGCGTCTGGTTCGTGACGATCGCGTCCTGCGTCGGCGCGGAGGCGGCGCGGGCGAGCCAGCGCAGCGTCTCGTTCGCGGTCCTGGGGTGGCGGGCGATCGCCTGCCAGAGCGAATCGTCCTGGCGGCAGCGGGCGAGCAGGTCGATCTCGAGCGGCTCGACGTCGGGCACGCCGAGGACCGCCAGCATGTTCTCGTTGCTGAAGGTGGTGAGCGTGGCATTGGCCGCGTCGCTGATCTCCGGGTCGGCGTCGGCGACGAGGATGACGAGGACGCGGATGAGGTCCTCGCGGCTGACCGGGAGCAGGCCCTGCGCGGCGAACAGCCTGAGCGCGCGGGGCGCCAGCCCCTGCCGGAGGCGGACGAGCAGTTCGGCGACGCTCGAGATGCCGGTCGGCTCGGGCATCACTGCCCGCTCTCGGCGGGCCGTGCCGTCCCGCGCAGGTGGAGCCGCGCGACCTCGCCGCGTCGGCCGGCCGGGCTGCGATTCTCGCCGAGGTAGGTGACGCTCACGGCCCCGGCGTCGCCCAGCACGAGGTCGACGTCGCGGCCTCCCGCGTCGATCTCCCAGACCGACCCGGCCGGCATCAGCCGCGAGGCGCTCTTCCCGCCGTCGACCCGCGCCGACACCCAGCTCGCCTCGGCGCCGGTGCGGATCGTGAGCACGCCGGGGGCGGGGGTCGCCGTCGCGGTCGCCGCCGGCGTCGGCGGCGCGGGCGGCGCGGTCGGCTGGGCCGGGGTCGGGGCGAGCGCCTCGGGCGTGGGCGCCGCGGCGGCGGCGCGCGGCTCGCCGCTGCGGCGCTCGAGCCAGAGGACCGCGGCGATCCCGGCCGCCACGAGGCAGAGGCCGACGATCCAGGGCCCCGGGTGGCGTCCGCGCACCGGGGCCGCCGAGCCTGAGAACGTCGGCCGCTCCGGGCCGAACGAGCGTTCCCAGGCGGCGTCGAACGCGTCGATCCACTCGCTCTGGGGTGCTCCGATGATCTCGAGATACTGGCGCAGGAACATCTTCGCGAAGGCGCGGTTGGGCAGCTTGGCGAACTCGCCGGCCTCCAGCGCCGCGAGCAGGCGAAGCGAGATCTTCGTCCGATCGCCGATCGCCTCGAGGGTTGCGCCGGCAGCGAGGCGCGCGCTCCTCAGCGACTCACCGAACTCCTTCGGACTCGTTCTCGTCACCGTGACCATTGTCGCGAAGTTTAGAGGTTGTTCCACCGGTTTCAAGTGGGGACGAGGGACGTCCTCGGCGCGCGTCCTCGCGCCGGCGGTCGAGGAGCTGGCGCGCCGCATCGCGCACCGGACGGCGCGCGTCGGGTGCCGCGGCGAGCCGGCGCAGCGCTGCGTCCGGGAGCGAGGCGATCAGGCCGAGGACGATCCCCATCGGCAGCGAGCCGCTCTCCACCGCGGCGCGCAGGATCTCGGGGCGACGCCCCCAGTTGGGATGGTGCAGCAGCGCCAGGGTCGCGGCCGGCCCCTTCGCCAGCTGCAGCAGCCGCACGGCGTCCGCCTCGGTGAACTGCGGGTTCGACAGCAGCGCTTCGACGCAGACCGGGTCGTCCTGCCCCAGCATCGCGCCGATGATCGGGCGCGGGGCGAGGCGCGCCAGCGCCACCCGCTCGCCGAGCGTGAGGTTGAGGAGCCGGTCGGTCAGCTTCCGCTCCGCCTGACGCCGCACCGGCGGCGCGGTGCGCGGGTCCCGGGCGACGTCGAGGAGGTCGCGCCACCCCAGGCGCGGCAGCGCGTCCCAGGCGAAGTGGCGCGGGCAGGCGGGATGGCGGAGGAGCAGCGGCAGCAGGCGGCGCGACTCGCGCGCGAACTTCGCGTTGGCCAGCAGCTCGACCAGACGACCCGGGCAGCTGGGCCGGCGCAGGACCGCGGCGAGCTCGCCCTCGCCGGGCTGCTCCCCACCCTCCAGCAACGCGATCAGCGACGCCGCGTCGGTCGCGCTCCCGCGTCCCACGGGAGCATGGTACCGCGCGCGGCTTTGCTAGACTGGCGCTGCGTGACCGCCCGTCGAAACCGCCCGTCCCCGGGGCAGCGTGACGCGACCGATACGATGAGCCTGCCGGCCCACCTCGCCGTGACCCGCCGCGCGCGACCCTGCCGCTCGCGCCATTCCGGGCCGCTGGCGGCGGGGCTCGCGCTCCTCGCCGCGGCCTGCGGCGGCGGCGTCGAGCAGCGCGCCCACCTCACCGTCGGCACCTACTGGGAGGCGACCTCCACGCAGGCGCTGCACCGCGAGCTGATCCGCATCGCGCAGGAGATCGGCTCGGTCGACATCGACGTCCGGCAGTTCAGCTACGCGAGCCTCGACGACTACCTCTCCAAGAACCAGCCGCACGGCGGGCGCGAAGCGCTCGACCTCGCGGTGGTGCCGAACGAGTGGCTCGGCCAGCTCGTGCAGCGAGGGATCATCGGCGAGGTGCCGACCGCCAGGGTCGAGATGCTGCGCCGGCGGCTCGTCGGCCAGTCGGTGCTCGCGGTCAGCGACTCCGACCAGGTGCTGGGGTTCCCGATCAACGCCGAGGTCGTGGCGCTGGTCTACGACCCCGCGTTCTTCCCCGGCCCGCCGCGAACGCTCGACGACCTGCTCTCGGCGCACCTCCCGGCCGGCGTCGCCCCGATGGCGCTCGACGTCGCGAACCCGGCCCACCTCGCCCCGTTCGTCGACGCCGTGCAGGGCTCCCTGATCGACCGCGACGGCAACTTCCTCTGGCGCGACGCCGACGTGCTTGCCGCGATCGAGCGCCTGGCGCCGGTGTGGCAGAGCCCGGACCGCTGGCTCCTCTGCCACGGCGTGGACGTCGAATCGCTCCAGCTCCAGCTCTTCGCCGAGGGGAAGCTCGCCAGCTTCGTCGCCGGCCCCTGGCTCCTCAAGGCGCTCGAGGAGACCGAGCGCCCGTTCCGGGTGATCCCGATCCCCCGTCCGAGCGGCGCGCCCAACCCGGCCCGAGCGCTGGTCGGCTACCAGTGCGTGGTCGCCACGCGCGAGTCGCGCTGGGGCGACCTCGCGCTCGAGGTAGCGGCGCGCCTCCTCAGCCCCGACGCCAACCGGCGGCTCAACCTCGTGACGCGACGGCTGCCGGTGCTCCTGAGCGCGTACGAGTCCGAGCAGGCGGGGGCCTCGCCCGGCACCTTCGGGTTCCTCCACGCGCTCGAGGAGGGGCAGTTCCTCCCCCCGACCGCGCACTGGAGCGAGGGCTTCGCGCGCGCCCGCGAGCGGCTCGCCGAGCTCACCGGTCGGAGCCAGCCCCCGTCGCTGGGGGAGCTGCGGCTGCTCCTCGCCGGGGGCAACGGCCCATGAAGCTCCGCTGGCAGCTCGTGCTGTCGCACCTGGTCTCGATCCTCGCGGCGGCGATCCTGATCGGCGCGGTGCACCTGGTCCTCCTCGTCCGCAGCACCCAGACGATGGAGGAGCAGAACCTCGAGAGCAGCGCCGCGACCGTCAGCCACGCGCTGCTGCGGAAGATCGCGGAGCTCGAGCGCGCCCGCGACGACCTCGCCGGCGTCGTCGCCCGCACCGACTACACCGCGGGCGGTACCGCGACCCTCGCGCGGCTGCACGAGCTCCTGGCGCTCTACCGGGTCGAGCGGATGGAGGTCTTCCGCGGGCTGCGCCGCGAGACCAACGTCTACCGCTGGGAGCGCGGCACCGGTTCGTGGCTCGACACCCAGTGGCTGCCCTCCAACCCGAGCATCGCCGCCAAGGTCGCCGGCGGCCGCGCCGCGACCTGGGTGCAGCACGCGGCGAGCGGGCAGGCGTCGCTCAAGCTCTGCGCGCCACTTCCGGCCGCGCCCGGGGAGGAGCACCGCTGGCTGGTGGTGAGCGAGCCGCTCGACGGCTCGCTGCTCGAGAGCATCCTGCCCGCCGAGATGGTCGGCGCGCTCGAGGCCGGGCGCCAGGTGATGGTGGCCTGGCCCGAGATGCCCGCGACCTCCGACCCGGACCTGCGGGGTCTGGCCGCCTACCTGCCGCGCGCCCCGCTCGCCGGGGTGTTCAAGAACGTCCTCGTCCGCCGGCCTGCCCTCCAGCTCGACGACGGCTCCGTGCTCAACGTCGCGCTGATGACGTCGGCGATTCGCTCCGGACAGAGCCTGCTGGTCGGGCTGCGGGCGTGGCTGATGGTGGTCGCCGGCGGCGTGCTGCTCGCGTTCGTGCTCGGCAGCGGGCTCGCCTCGCGCCTGCTGGCGCCGCTCTCCGCCCTTCTCGAGGGCACTGCCGCGATGGCGCGGGGCCACCTCATGGTCCGCCTCCCGGCCGGCCGCGAGGACGAGCTCGGCGCGCTGATGCGGGAGTTCAACCGCATGGCGGACGAGATCCGCAACACCTACCTCGGCGCGATCTCGACGCTCGCCGAGGTGGTCGAGGCGAAGTCCCACTACACCCGCGAGCACATCGAGCGCGTCGAGGCGATTGCGATGGCCACCGCGGACGTCCTCGACCGGCGCGGGTGGGTGCGCTTCTCCAGCCACCAGCGCTTCATTCTCTCGGTCGCCGCGATCCTTCACGACGTCGGCAAGATCGCGATCGCGAACGAGATCCTCAACAAGTCGGGACCGCTCGACAGCTCCGAGCGGCAGCAGATCCTCACCCACCCGGAGGTGGGCGCGCTGATCGTCGAGCGGATCGGCAAGCTCGACCGGGCGGCGGAGATCATCCGCTGCGCCCACGAGCACTTCGACGGCACCGGCTACCCCCGCGGCCTGCGCGGCGAGGAGATCCCGCTCGAGTCGCGCATCATCCTCGCGATCGACGCGCTCGACGCGATGACGATGGACCGCCCCTATTCGACCGGCCGCCCGCAGCAGGACGCGATCGCGGAGCTGCGGCGGCAGGCCGGGCGGCAGTTCGACCCGGTGGTGGTCGAGGCGGTCATCGAGGTGATCACGTCGCAGCCGTCCGCCACCGGGGCGCCGTCGTCGGACACCGGGATCTACCGCGCCATTCACCCCCCCTCGAACCCGGGGTTGAGGCCGGTGGCGTCTACGCCTCCGGCTGGCCGAGGATAGGCATCACGCGCGCCTTGCCGGCGGCGAGCAGCGCCTCCGACCTCGCTTCCATCACGAGGCGGAGCAGCGGCTCCGTGTTCGACGGGCGGACGTTGAACCACCAGTCCGGGTACTCGACGGTGATCCCGTCGAGGTAGTCGATCTTGCCGTCGGCGAAGATCTCCGCCAGGCGCTTGATCATCCCGGCCTTGTCATCGACGTGGAAGTTGACCTCGCCGGTGCCGGCGTAGCGGCGCAGCGGTCGGAGCAGCGCCGTCAGCGGCTGCCCGGTGCGGCGCATGAGGTTGAGCACCTCGATCGCGGTGATCAGCGAGGAGTCGGCGAAGTAGTTCTCGCGGTAGTAGAAGTGCCCCGCCAGCTCGCCGCCGAACGGGCTGCCGATGCGCCGCATCGTCGCCTTCATGAACGAGTGGCCGACGCGCTCGCGGACCGGGCGCCCGCCCGCCGCGGCGATCGCCTCCCGCGTCGCCCATGACGAGCGGATGTCGTAGACGATCGGCGCCTCCGGGAAGCGCTGCAGGATGGCGGGCGCGAGCAGCGCGGTGATCAGGTCGGCGCCGACCGCCGCCGCCGCGTCGTCGACGAAGATCGCACGGTCGGCGTCGCCGTCGAACGCGATGCCGAGGGCGCAGCCGCCGTCCTTGACCGCCCGCTGGAGGTCGCGCAGGTTCTCGGGCTTGAGCGGGTTCGCCTCGTGGTTCGGGAAGCTGCCGTCGAGGCCGAAGAACAGCGGCACCATGTCGATGTTGAGCGCCTCGAGCAGCGGGCGGTAGAGCGTCGCCATGCCGTTGGCGACGTCGACGCCGACGCGCAGGCGCGGCGCGCGGCTGGTGACGAAGCGCAGCACGTGGTCGCCGTAGGCCTGGAAGATGTCGCGCGTCTCGATCGGCGCGGCCGGCGCGGGGGCGGGCGCCGCGGCCGCCCCGACCAGGCGCTCGAGCTCGCCGATGCCGGTCTCGCTGCTCACCGGAATGGCGTCCCGGCGTGAGAGCTTGAGCCCGTTGTAGGCCGCCGGGTTGTGGCTGGCCGTCACCTGGATCCCCCCGGCGACGCGGAGGTGGCCGATCGCGAAGTAGTTCATCGGCGTGGTCGCGAGCCCGATGTCGACGACGCCGATGCCGGCGGTGCGGAGGCCGTCCGCGAGGGCGCGGGAGAGCGCCGCGCCGGAGGAGCGCATGTCGCGACTGATCACCACCCGCTCGCCGCGCTCGAGGTCCTCGCGCTCGAGGATCGAGCGGAAGTGGAAGCCCACTGCGAACGCCAGCTTCTCGTCGATCTCTTTGGGGTAGAGCCCCCGGATGTCGTACGCCTTGAACACGCCGCCCATGCCGACCTCCGAGGCGCGAGGATAACCCAGTCGCCGCCGCCGCACGGCCGCAGCCGGGCTAAACTGCTCCCATGACCCGTCCGAGCGCGGCGCCGGCGTGGGCCTGGTGCAACGGCAGGCTCACCCCGTTCGCCGACGCGCACGTCCACATCGAGGACCGCGGCCTGCAGTTCGGCGAGAGCCTGTACGAGGTGGTGGCGGTTGTCGCCGGCGTGCCGTTCCGCCTCGCCGACCACGTCGAGCGGATGCGGAGCGGCGCGCGCGAGCTCGGCCTCGAGGCCGGCGTGCCGCCGCCGGAGAAGTGGAGCGCGATCCTCGGCGAGCTGCACCGGCGCGAGCCGCACCCGACCGCCACGCTCTACCTCCAGGTCACCGGCGGCACCGCGCCCCGTCGCCACGTCCCGCAGGAGGCGCTCGCGCCCTCGCTGCTCGCCTACCTCCGTCCGTGCTCGTTCCCGACGCCGGCGGAGATCTCGCGCGGGATCACCGCGTGCACCGTGCCCGACTCGCGCTGGCAGCGGCGCGACCTCAAGACCACGATGCTCCTGCCCGCGGTCATGGCGAAGCAGACCGCCGACGCCAAGGGCGCCGAGGAGGCGATCTTCGTCGGTCAGGACGGCTTCGTCAACGAGGGCGCCTCGAGCACCGTGTTCGCGGTGCTGTCGCGCTCGGTGCGGACGCCGCCCGGCAACCAGCGCACCCTGCGCGGCGTCAGTGCTGCGGTGGTCGCGGAGCTGTGCGCGCAGCTCGACATCGCGTTCGTGACGGGCCCGCTGACGTTCTCCGACCTACGCCGTGCCGAGGAGGTGTTCATCGCCTCGACCAGCTCGCTCGTGATGCCCGTGGTGCGCCTCGACGGGGACCCGGTCGGCAACGGCTCGCCCGGCAGCGTCACCCTGCAGCTCGCCTACCACTTCCAGCGCATCTTCTGGGCGCCGGCTGGCCGCTGAGCCGCGCGGCGCCGGCGGGCGTCAGGCGCCGACGCCGCCGTCGACGCGGATCGTCGCGCCGGTGATGTAGGAGGCTTCCTCCGAGAGCAGGAACCCGACCACCCGCGCGACCTCCTCGGCCGCGCCGAAGCGGCCCATCGGCACGTCGGCGAGCGCCCGCGCGCGGCGCGCCTCCGGCAGCGTGGCGACCAGGTCGGTGTTGATCCACCCCGGCACGACGGCGTTGACCGTGATCCCGAACCGCCCCACCTCGCGGGCGAGCGACTTGGTGAAGGCGTGGAGGCCGCCCTTGGCCGCCGCGTAGTTGGTTTGCCCGGCCTGGCCGAGCAGCCCGCTCAGCGAGCCGATGTTGACGATCCGCCCGCGGCCGGCGTGGAGCATGCCGCGCAGGCAGGCCCGGGTGAGGCGGTAGGCGGCGGCCAGCGTCGTCTCCACCACCACCTCCCAGCGCTCCGGCTCCATCAGCAGGAGGTGGCCGTCGCGGAGCGTCGCGGCGTTGTTGACCAGCGCGTACGGCTCGTCGCCGGCGATCGCCGCGACCGTCCTCTCCACGGCCCCGGCGTCGGTGACGTCGCAGCGGTGGGCGATCGCCGCTCCCCCGCGGTGCGCGACCGTCTCGCACACCGAGCGCGCCGCGTCGTCGCGGCGGCGGTAGAGGAAGTGGACCCGCCAGCCCCGGGCCGCGAGCAGCTCGACGATCGCCCGACCGATCCCGCGGGAGCCGCCGGACACGAGCGCCGTCAGCACGGCCGCTCCGGCGCCGGCGACGCCGCACACGTCGCGGAGGGAGTCACGCCGAGCCCTCCGGCAGCGGGTCGAGGACCTGCGGCGCGGCGACCCGCCGGCGCCACGCCTCGGCGCCGGGGTCGGCGCGCAGGTCGCTCTCGTCGACCTTGAAGCGCGCCGCGGAGAGCACGATGTGGACGGTGTCGCGCAGCGGACGGTAGTGGGAGACCGCGCCGTCGTAGATGACGCGGACCGGCACGTGCGCGAAGCGGGCGCCGAGCTTGCCGGCCCGCACGATGATCTCGGTGTCGACGGCGTAGCGGTTGCCGACCAGGCCCATGCGGCGGAGGAACGGCGCCGCGACGAGGCGGAAGCCGCACTGCGAGTCCTCGAGCGGGAACCCGGTCATGAGCTGGAGCGCCCGCGTGCCGATGAAGTTGGTCCAGAAGCGTCGCGCGGGGATCGCCTCGCGGTTCCACAGCCGGTTGCCGGTGATCAGGTCGGCGTCCTCGGCGGCGCCGAGGAAGTTCGGGACGTCGCGCGGGTCGTGCTGGCCGTCCGCGTCGAGCATGAGGACGTGGCTGAAGTCCTCGCCGAGCAGCACGGCGAGCCCGGTGCGGATCGCCGGCCCCTTGCCGAGGTTCTCGGCGTGCGCCACGAGCCGCGCCCCGGCGGCCCGCGCCACCCGGCCGCTCGAGTCGGTCGAGCCGTCGTCGATCACCAGGACGTCGGGAACGAAGCGGCGCACGCCTTCGACGACGGCGCCGACACGGCCCTCGCAGTTGTAGACCGGGATCAGAGCGGCGAATCGGCCCATCACGAGGGCGAGAGTCTATACCGAAGCGCCGCAGCGTCTCAAGTTGCGCGCCGGGCGTCGGGGCGATCGGTCCCCTCGCCTCGGCCGGGGTAGAGGTCGAAGCGCAGCAGCCGGCACTCGATCGGGCCGTTCCACAGCACGACGCGGCGGCTGGGACGCAGGCCGATCGCCTTTGCGAGCTCGCGATTGCCGGCGAGGATCCAGGCGGCGGAGCCGGTCGCGCGGCGCTTGAGCGCGTCGCCCAGCTCGGCGTAGAGCGCCTGGAGCTCGCTCGCCTCGCCCAACCGCTCGCCGTACGGCGGGTTCATCACGATCAGCGCTCCCGGGGCCGGGGGGTCTAGCCGACGAGCGTCCGTGGTCTCGAACGCGATCGCGTCGGCGACGCCCGCGGCCGCTGCGTTACGCCGCGCCGCCGCGACCGCCCGCGGCTCGACGTCGGCGGCGGCGATCGGCGCCGGCGCCGTACGGCGCATCGCCCTCGCCTCGGCGCGGACCGCCGCGAACCCGGCCGCGTCCGCCCCGTGCCAGCGCTCGCAGGCGAAGCGGCGCGCGAGGCCGGGCGCCGTGCGGGTGGCGATCAGCGCTGCCTCGATCGCGATCGTCCCGGTGCCGCACATCGGATCGAGCAGCGGCTGCGAGCCGTCGTAGCCGGCGAGCGCGAGGATCCCCGCCGCGAGCGACTCGGCGAGCGGGGCGGGTCCGCCGCGCGGGCGGTAGCCGCGGTGCGAAAGCGGCTCCCCGGTGGCGTCGAGCGCGAGGCCGGCTTCGGGGCCCGCGAGATGGAGGTGGATCACGACGTCCGCGCCCTCCCGTGCGACGTCCGGACGGTGGCCCCGGCGCTGCCGCAGCCGGTCGACGCAGGCGTCCTTGACCACCAGCGCGGCGAACGCGGTGTTGCGGAACCCCTCGGACTTCCCGGCCGCCTCGACCGCGATCGTCTGGCCGGGCGCGAGGAGGCGCTCCCACTCGACCGAGGCGGCGAGCTCGTAGAGCTCCTCGCGGCCTCCCGCCGGCCCCTCGGCGAGGCGGCGCAGCACCCGCATCGCCGTGCGCAGCCAGAGGTTGGCCCGGAACACGTCGGCCGCGGTCCCCTCGAACATCACCACGCCGCGGCCGCAGCTCGCGTCGCGGTGGCCGAGGCCCACCAGCTCGTCCCTCAGGACCTCCTCGAGGCCGCGCGTGCAGGTCGCGGCGAGCGGCCAGCGGGACGGGGCCGGCGCGGCCATCCTCAGCGCTCGCCGCTGTGGCCGAGCGCGAGGGCGGCCGCGACGATCGTGTCGGCGGCCGGCCCGCCGGCCGCGGCGAGGCGAGCGAGCAGGCGCCCCTCGGCATCGTCGGGGTCGGGCTCGACGGTCGCGGCGAGGCGCTCGGCGTCGCTCGCGGCGGTGAAGTTGAGCGCACATGCCGGCAGGACCTCCGCGCCCACGCGCACCGGCAGGCCGAAGCTCCGACAGGTCAGGGGCCGGTCGGCGTAGAGGTTGCACCGGCCGTCGGCGGGATCGAGCGCGGCGCAAGGCAGGTCCGCGAACCGCTCGAAGAACGCCTGGCGCGCGGCCTCGTCGTCCGCGAGCGCACCGCTCGCGTCATCGCCGGGGAACTCGCCGGCAAAGCGAGCCCACTGCTGTCGCGCCCGCCGGCGGACCTCCTCCGCGAGCGCCGGCTCTCGGCCGGCGAGCGCCTCGAGGCCGCGCACGAGCCGGGCCGCGTCGAGCGCGGTGATGTCGAACGGGCCGACGCAGCAGTGGGTGCAGCCGAGCCGGCAGGCGAGATGCCGGCCCGCCGCCTCCTCGCCGCCCCGGATCGTCGCGTCGAACTCGCCGACCAGCACCGCATCGGCAGCGACCAGCTCGCCCGGCAACGCCCACAGCACGGTTCTCGCCACGCCGCGAGTCTACTCCGCGGGAGGCTCTGTGCCCGCCCGTCTGGCGCGGCCGCGCCTCGCCTCGATCTCCGCCAAGCGCTCGCGGATGCGCTTCTCCCAGCCCTGGTCGCTCGGGAGGTAGAACCGCTCGCCGGCGAGCTGCGGCGGCAGGCACTCCATGTCGGCGACCTTCTCCGCGGTGTCGTGGGCGTAGACGTAGCCCTCGCCGTAGCCGAGCTGCTTCATCAGGCGGGTGGGCGCGTTGCGGATCGCGAGCGGCACCGGGTACGCCGGCCGGTCCGCCACGGCGCCCTGCGCCCGGCCGTAAGCCTCGTAGAGCGCGTTCGACTTCGGCGCCAGGGCCAGGTAGACCGCGGTCTGGGCGAGGGCGAGCGCGCACTCGGGCATGCCGACGTGCTCGACCGCGTGCGCCGCGGCGGACGCCTGCTCGAGCGCGCGCGGATCCGCCATGCCGACGTCCTCGGACGCCACGCGCAGCAGGCGGCGGGCGAGGAAGCGCGGGTCGGCGCCGCCCTCGAGCATGCGCGCGAGCCAGTAGAGCGACGCGTCGGCGTCGGAGTTGCGGATCGACTTGTGGAGGGCGGAGATCAGGTTGTAGTGCTCCTCGCCCTCCTTGTCGTAGCGCGCCAGGCGCCGCTGGGCGACCCGCCGCACCAGCTCCCGCGTCACCTTGCCTGCGCGCCCCGCCGCGTCCGCCGCGAGCTCGAGGAGGTTGTAGGCGACGCGCGCGTCGCCGCCGGCCAGGCGCGCGATCTCGTCGAGCGCGTCCGGTTCCGCGGCCAGACCCGCGCCCGCGAGGCCGCGCTGCGGGTCGGCCAGCGCGCGGTCGAGGAGCGCCCGCAGCTCGCGCTCCCCCAGCTCCGCGAGCACGTAGACCTTCACGCGTGAGAGGAGCGCGGCGTTGAGCTCGAACGACGGGTTCTCGGTGGTCGCGCCGATCATGACGATGTCGCCGCTCTCGAGGAACGGGAGGAACGCGTCCTGCTGCGCCTTGTTGAAGCGGTGCACCTCGTCGACGAACAGGACGGTGCGGCGACCGGTGGCGGCGCGCAGGCGGCGGGCGCCGTCCATCACGGCGCGCGCCTCCTTGACGCCCGAGAGCACGGCGGAGAAGCCGATGAACTCGGCGTCGCAGGCGCTCGCGAGCACGCGCGCGAGGGTCGTCTTGCCGGACCCGGGCGGGCCCCAGAACACCAGCGAGGGCAGCTCCCGGCGCGCCATCAGCCGCCGCAGGACGCCGTCCTCGCCCACCAGCGCGTCCTGGCCGACGATCTCGTCGAGCGTTCGCGGCCGCATCCGCTCCGCGAGCGGCGTGCCGGGCGCGAAACCCTCCTCGCCGAACGGCAGCCGGCCGCTCATCCCGGACTCCCGTTGCGGCGCGCGAGCGTGATCGCGGCGACCAGCTCGAGCACCTCGACCCGCTCGAGCGCCTCCCACGCGTCGCGGCCAGCGGCGACGGCACCGTGACGGGCCATCACGGCGACCGGAGCCCGGCGCAGCGCCTCGGCGCACGCGACCGCCAGCTCGCGGCTCCCGGGCGGAAGGACCGGCACGCGGGCAATGCGCTTGAGGACGAGCGCCGCCTCCTTGAGGCCGCTGCCGTCGGGCAGCGCACCGCGGGCGTCGAGCGCGAGCACCTGCCCGGGATGCGCGTGCACGAGTGCCGCAACCTCGGGGCAGCGCCGGTAGACCTCGAGGTGGAGGAGCGCCTCGCTCGACGCGCCGGCCGGCGGCGGACCGTCCACGCCGCAGCAGATCAGCTCCCGCGCCGACAGACGGCCCTTGTCCGCGCCCTTGGGGGTGAGCAGCACGCGGGCGTCGTCGAGACGGCAGGAGAGGTTACCCTCCCGCCCGCGGACCAGGCCCTCGCGCGCGAGCGCGGCGCCGACCGCGACCAGCTCGGCGCGGCGCCGTGCCTCAGTCCATTCCGCCATGCGAGGCAAGACTAGCACCCGCGGCGGGCACCGTCCGGCCGGACGGACGGCTCACTTCAGACGCTTGGCGAGCTCGGCCTCGAGGCCCGCGAGCGGCGGCATCTCCTTGGCGCTGCCCTCGAGCTTCTTGAGCTTCTCCAGCTCGACCTTCGCGCCGGCGGCGTCGTCGAGGTCGAAGAGGCGGACGACGGCCGCGTTGTAGCGCGATTGCCAGTGGTTCGGGTTCATGTCCGCGGCGCGGTCGAACAGCTCGAGCGCCTTCTTCGGGTTGTTCGTCTCCTTGTAGCAGACGCCGAGGTCGGTCATCACGTCGGGCGAGTTATCGCGGATCGCCCGCGCCTTCTCGTAGTAGTCCGC
>DATIYW010000159.1:0-4711 GCA_035517415.1 Thermoanaerobaculaceae bacterium | reverse complement strand
CGCGGCGGCGGCGCGGGCCGCGCGTTCCAGGGCAAGGCGGCCTCGCTCGCCGCGCTGCCGCGGGCGGTGGAGCGCCTGACGGCCGCGCTCGGCCCGGTGTAACGCCGGAGCCGAGAGCCGACGAGCGGGGACGCAGGAGCGGGCCAGCCGCTTCCACCGAAACGGCACATCCGCGGTGGGAGCACCCTCCAGGTGCGACCGAGGGACGATTGCGGGTCGGGTCGCGGCTGGAAACCTCTCCCACGGAATGATAGGAGGGATACGGCTTTGGCGTGGGAGGGCCTCGGCGGGGCCTCGCCTTGACCTGCCGCGGGGTTGCCCTTACCGTGGCTCGACCCGCGCCCGGCCACGGGCGCGGGTGCGCGCGCCGACCCGGGCGGCGCGGGGAGCGTGCATGGGGTTGATCGCCCAGGTCATCGAGTTCGTCCTCCACATCGACACGCACCTCGACCTGATCATCCAGCAGTACGGGCTGCTCACCTACCTGCTCGTGTTCGCGATCGTCTTCTGCGAGACCGGCTTCGTCGTCACGCCGTTCCTCCCCGGCGACTCGCTGCTGTTCGCGATCGGCGCGTTCGCCGCGCGCGGCTCGTTGAGCCTGCCCGTCTCGTTCCTCCTGCTCGCCGCCGCCGCGATCCTCGGTGACACCGCGAACTACTGGATCGGCGCGGTGGTCGGGCCGAAGGTGTTCCACAAGGAGAACGTCCGCTTCCTCAACAAGAGGCACCTCGAGCGCACGCACCGCTTCTACGAGCGCTACGGCGGCAAGACGATCGTGATCGCCCGCTTCGTGCCGATCATCCGCACCTTCGCGCCATTCGTCGCGGGGATCGGCAAGATGACCTACGGCCGCTTCATCTCCTACAACGTCGTCGGCGGGGTCGCGTGGGTGGCGCTGTTCATCCTCGGCGGCTACTGGTTCGGCAACATCCCGGTGGTGAGGCGCAACTTCTCGCTGGTGATCATCGCGATCATCGTGATCTCGGTGATCCCCGCGGTGGTCGAGGTGATCCGGCAGTGGAAGGCGAAGGAGACCCCATGATCGGCGCGCTCGCGCTCACGCTCCTGGCCGCGGCCCCGGCGGTGCCGTCCGCCGCGTCCAGCCCGTTCCCGTGGCTCCCGGCGGACCACCGCCAGCTCGTGAAGACCATCACGTACGACCGGATGACGGCCTTGCTGCGCTTCGCCGGCGAGCAGCCGCACGTCACGGTCAGCGAGGAGGCGCGCACCGCGAAGGGGCGCTCGGTGTTCCTCGTCCACCTCGACCGCAGCGGCGGCAAGGCGCGCTGGCGGGTGCTGTTCTACGCCCAGCAGCACGGCAACGAGGTGGCGGGCAAGGACGCGCTGCTGTACATGATCACCGCGGTCGCCGCGAGGCCGGAGATCCTGCCCGAGGACGTCGACCTGTGGATCATGCCGATGATGAACCCGGACGGCGCCGAGGCGGACCAGCGCCGAAACGCCGACGGGGTCGACCTCAACCGCGACCACCTCACGCTCAAGGAGCCGGAGACGCAGGCGTTGCACCGCGTCTGCCAGCGCGTGCTGCCCGACGTCGCGGTCGACTGCCACGAGTTCACGCGCGACGACGAGGAGGTCCGGGCGCGCGGCTGGAACGACTGGCCGATCATCATGATGGACGGCGTCAACACGCCGCTCTACGACCCGGCTCTGGCCGAGGCCGCGCAGCGCTGGGTGGAGAGCGCCGCGCCGGTGATGGAGAGGGCCGGGTACGCCTACGTCCGCTACAACGTCGGCGGCCCGCCGCCCGAGGAGGAGCAGCGCTACTCCGCGTTCGACGCCGACGACGCCCGCAACGGCCTCGGCGCGTACGGCGTGATCTCGTTCATCATCGAGTCGGGCGTGAAGCGCGCCGCGCCCGACCCCAGCGCCGACCTCGGCGCGCGCGTCGACGCCTACCTCACCCTGCTGTGGCGCTTCGTCGTCGACGCGAGCCACCGCGACGCCGACCTCGCCACTGTCGAGCGGGCGCGCGCCTTCAAGCTCGCGCCGTTCATCCCGGTCAACTTCTTCTGGGCCAACCTCGGCCCGCGCCTCACCGAGGCGCCGGTGCTCGACCTCGCCACCGGCCAGCGGAAGCTGGTCGCGACGCCGAACTTCATGCACGATGCGGTGGTCAAGAAGAGCGTGCCGACGCCGCTCGCCTACGCGGTCGAGCCGCGCGCGGCGGCGCTCTTCGGGCCGATGCTGGAGCGCCACGGCGTGACGTTCGAGGTGCTCGGCGCGGCGCGCCCGGCGGTCGCCGAGCGCTGCAAGCTGCTGCGCGTCGAGGACGACTTCGACGAGCTGTACGGCCGCTACGGCGGGCGGCAGATCGTCGCCCGCGACGCCGCCGCGCCGCGCGAGCTGGCGGCCGGGACGCTGCTCGTCTCGCTCGACCAACCCGCCGCGATCCGCGCCGCGCTCGTGCTCGAGCCGACCATGCTGTACGGGATGTTCGCCTACCCCGAGTACCGCGCGCTGGTCGGCGCCGACCAGACGATCCCGGTGTGGCGCGTGGTCGCCCTCCCGGCTCAGCGGCCGCGGCCGTAGACCCAGGCGGTCTCGGCGAGGCGGTCGCGCAGGCTCGTCCCGAGCATCCACTCGGTGAGGCGGAAGCGCCAGTTGCCGGCGGGCTTCGCCGGCGTGTTCATGCGGCAGTCGGCGCCGAGGCCGGCGACGTCCTGGTGCGGCACCACCGCGAGCGCCGCGACCGAGGCGAACGCGAGGCGGATCAGGTCCCAGTGAATCTCGCGTCCGTCGCTGCCGGTGTAGCGGCGGACGAGGTCCTTCTCCTCCGGCGAGGCGTCGCCGAGGTACCAGCCGAGCGTGGTGTTGTTGTCGTGGGTGCCGGTGTAGACGACCTGGTTGCGCTCGTGGCGGTAGGGGATGAACGCGCTGCGCGGGTTCGGCGCGAAGGCGAACTGCAGCACCGCCATGCCGGGCAGGCCGAGCTCCTCGCGCAGCGCCCGCACGTCGTCGGTGATCACGCCGAGGTCCTCGGCGACGAACGGCAGCTCGCCGATCGTCCGCCGCACCGCGTCGAACAGCCTGCGCCCCGGCCCCGGCACCCAGCGGCCGCCGGCCGCCGTCTTGTCGCCCGCCGGCACCTCCCAGAACGCCGCGAAGCCGCGGAAGTGGTCGAGACGGACCGCGTCCACGAGCTGGAGCGCGGCGCGGAAGCGCTTCACCCACCAGGCGTACTCGCTCGCCTCCGCCGCCGCCCAGTCGTACAGCGGGTTGCCCCACAGCTGGCCGGTCTTGCTGAAGTAGTCGGGCGGCACGCCGGACACCGCCACCGCGCGGCCGCGCTTGTCGAGGCGGAACAGGCTCCGGTTGGCCCACACCTCGGCGCTGTCGGCGGCGAGGTAGATCGGCACGTCGCCGAGGATCGCGATCCCGCGCTCGCGCGCGTGGCGGCGCAGCCGCTGCCACTGCGAGGCGAAGAGGAACTGGCAGAACTCCTCGAACTGGACGTCGCGCTCGTGCGTCGCGCGCCAGGCGGAGAGCGCCGCCGGGCGCCGCAGGGCGAGGTCCGCGGGCCAGTCGGTCCAGCCCTTGCCGCCGGTCGCGCGCAGGATCGCGGCGAACAGCGCGTAGTCGGCGAGCCAGAACGCGTTGTCCTCGCGGAAGCGGCCGAACGCCTCCTCCATCCCGGCCGGCGCGCGTGAGGAGAACCGCTTCCACGCCTTGTGCAGCAGCGCGAGCTTGAGCGGCACGACGCGGTCGAAGTCGACCGCGAACGGCGAGAACTCCGGCCGGTCGGCGAGCTCCGCGGCGGTGAGCAGCCCCTCCTCGCGCAGCAGCTCCGGGCTGATGAGCGTGGGATTGCCGGCGAACGTCGAGGTCGAGGCGTACGGCGAGGCGCCGGGGCCGACCGGGTTGGTGGGCAGCACCTGCCACCAGCGCGCGCCCGCCTGCGCCAGCCAGTCGACGTAGGCGTGCGCCGCCGGCCCGACGTCGCCGACGCCGAACGGCCCCGGCAGGCAGGTCGGATGGAGCAGCACCCCGAACGCCCGTTCAAGCCGCATCGCCTGCCCCCTTCGACTGCGCCTGGATCATACCTGGCCTCGCCAACCGCCGCCGTGGCGGGCGAACGCCGCGCGGATCGCGCCGGCGACCTCGTCGGGAAGCGGGCCGCGCGCGACCGCCTCGGCCGCGCGCCGGAGGTGGGCCGGGCTCGCGGTCCCGACGATGCAGGCGCTAACGCCGGGCAGGTACGCGGCGAAGCGGATCGCCGCCTCCTCCCACGGCATCCCGGGCGGCTCGAGACCGAGCGCGTGGAAGCGGTCCCAGTACTCGGCGACGTCGGCGGCGCCGGGGCGCGTCTCGAAGCGCCACGGCGCGTTGGCGAGCGGGCGCTTGGCGATCACGCCGAGGCCACGCGCTGTCGCCAGCGGCACCGCGTCGCGCAGCGCCGCCTGGTCGCAGAGGTTGAGCGAAGTCTGCACGCTGCCGAAGCGGCTCGACGCGACCGCCCAGGCGAGCGGCTCCTCGTCGCCGGAGTAGGCCGCGACGCGGACCTTGCCCGCCCGGACCGCCTCTTCGAGCGCCTCGACGACGTCGCCCCGCGCCAGCACCTCGACCGGGCAGGAGTGGAGGTGGACGACGTCGAGCACGTCCGTACCCAGGCGCTGCAGCGCCGCATCCACCCCGGCGCGAATGCAGGCGCCGGTCCAGTCGGCGAAGCCGGGGATGCCGTAGCCGATCT
>DATIYW010000158.1:0-9369 GCA_035517415.1 Thermoanaerobaculaceae bacterium | reverse complement strand
GCGTCTCCGTTACTCGTACCTGGGCTGGCAGTTCAGCCAGTGGACCGCGTACGTCGACCGCGACGGCAAGGTGATGGGTTGGAAGCTGGTGGAGTCGACGAACCGGGCGTGGGTCGAGTCGGACCCCGGGCCTCGGATGCTGTGCCCGGCGCACTAGGATTCGCAGTCGCGGTGGTCGGGACGGATCGGGGGCGGGCCTCGGGATTCGATTGGAAGTTGAGGTTCGCGTTGCGGCAGGCGGGCGGCACGGGACGGGAGGCGGGATGATGCGAGCGGCGCTGGCGGCTTCGGTGATGGTGTTGGCGGGGTGCGTGACGGGATACCACGCGATCGACCCGACCGGCGGGTACTCCGAGATGCAGCTCAACACCAACACGTTTCAGGTGAGGTTCGTCGGCAACATGAACAGCGATCCCGGCCTGGTGGCCCGACTCGTGCTCCGACGGTGCGCCGAGATCACGCTCGAGCACGGCCGGCGGTACTTCCTGATCCAGCAGGAGAGCCGGGCCGCCTGGGAGACGGCGTCCGACGCCCAGGCGACGATGACGATCCTCGACGCCGCCGAAGCGCCGCCGCAGGCCGCCGACGCCGCGGTCGTGGTCCGGGAGACCGACCTCGCGGCGGGCGGGCAGCTGTCGCGCGCGGCGCGTGAGACGCTCGCGAAGCTCGGCCTCGCGCCCGCCCCCGCACCGGCCCCGGCATCGGTCCACTAGCCCCCCGGCACGGCCATCGCCGGGCCGCGTCGTCGGCGCGGCGGTCCCCTCGCTGGGCTCGGCCGCGACGCCTCGGGCGCGGGGGGAGTCCGCCGGCCGCCCGTCGCGCGGCGCCAGGGCCGCGCATCGACGCCGACGGCTGCGATATCCTGCGCCGCCATGGAACCCGCCGGGATCGGATCGCCGCACGCCGCCACGGCGCGCGTGCTCCCGCTTCCGGCGGTGCTCGGGATCGCGGCCGCGGCCGGCGCGGTGACGTTCCTCCTCAGCCTCTCCCAGCCGTTCGGGCTGTCCGACGAGGCGCTCGAGTACTTCGTCGGCCGCGCCTTCGCGCGCGGCGAGGACATCTTCCGCTTCGGCCACCTCGGGCCCTACCTGCCCGGCCAGTACGCGTGGTACGGGAGCCTGTTCGCGCTGCTCGGCGACGGCGTGTGGGTGCTGCGGCTGGCGCGCGCGCTGCTCGTGGTGGCGATGGTCGCAGCGGTGGCGCGGGCGCTGTCGCGGTACGCGTCGCGGGCGGTGGCGTGCGCGGCGGCGCTGACGATCGGCGTGGTGATCTACGCCTCGGCGACGACGTTCTCCTCCGGCCTGGTGGTCGCCGCCGCGCTCGGCGTGCTCGCGGGCGCGGCGCCGCCCTCCCGACGCGGCGTGCTCGGCGCGGCGCTGCTCGCCGGGTTCCTCTGCGGCGTGCGCGAGGACAGCGCGGTGCTGGCGCTGGGGGTGGCGTGCGCCGCGTGCTGGCGCCGCCGCTCGTGGCGGGACCTCGCGACCGCGGTCGCGCCGGGACTCGCGGCCGGGTTCGCGCCGTGGCTGCTCCTGTTCGCGCTCCGCGGCGAGCTGCCCGGCCTGCTCGCCCAGGTCGGCAACCGCTTCGCGCTGATGGCGACGCGGGTCGCCTACCCGCACCGGGCGGAGTGGGGCTTCTCGCGCGCCGCGCTGTTCGCGAGCCCGCGCTCGTTCGTGATCTCGCTGCTTCCGTTGGCGGCGGCGGTGCCGGTGCTGACCTACGCCGGCCTGCTCGCGGCGCAGGCGCTGCGGCGCCGCCGCGGCGCGCCGGTTCACCTCCCGGCCGTCGTCGCCGCGCTGGCCGGTTTCGCTTACCTGCCGCAGTTCTTCCTCGACCGGCGCGATCTCTGGCACCTGCGCGCGCACCTGCACGTGCTCGTGGCGGTCGCGGCGGTCGGCATCGGCATGCTCTCGCTGCGCCGCCAGCGCGTCGCGGCGGTGCTGATGGGGTGCGCCGCGCTGGTCGGCGCCGCCGGCATCCTGGCGCAGCACCGCCTCGCCGACGCGGCGGCCTACCCGTGCTGCGATGGCCGGCGGATCGGCGCGACGCTGGAGGGCGGCGCGCCGCCCTGGGCGGGGTTCGGCCAGGGCGGCGGGACGCTGATCGTGCTCGGCTACGGCCCCGGCTGGTACGCGGTGGAGGGGATCGCGCCCGGCACGCGGTTCCTCATGCCGTTCGACCTCTACCTGCGCCGCGCGCAGGACCGCGCCGAGCTGATCGCGGACCTCGCCGCGCCCGCCAACCGCTGGGTGATCTTCGACGGCACGCTGGCGCAGCCCGCCGAGGTGACCGCGGCGCTGGCTCGCGGCTACGTGCAGACGCAGGCGTTCCGCGACTGGCGGCTGTTCGCCCGCCGCGCTACCGGCCCGTGATCGAGTAGCCGATCCGATACCAGACGCCGCCGCCGAGGGCGTAGGCGTAAGGCCACGAGGTCGCCAGCGTCAGCCCCTGCTGCTGGTCGTTGCTCTCGTAGCTCGCCCCCATCTGCTGCAACGGGTATCCGGCCGGGGCGTCGCGCGTCCCGGCGCCCTGGTCGGGGTCGACCAGGTTGGTCACCCGCAGCACTGGTCCGCCGCTGGTCGCCTGGTCGAAGGCGAGCGCTGCCGTGGCGCCGCGCGGAATGCCGAGGTAGGCCGGCGGCGCCGGCCGCTTCCCGCCCTGCGTGACCGGGTCGGTGCCGAACCCGTAGCTGACGTAGCAGGGCACCTCCTCGGCCCAAGGGAACGGCGCCACGCTGCCCGGCGCCGGGAACCGCGTGACCGCGTAGCCGGCCTGGCACAGCTCCGTGTACGGCAGCGAGCACTGGAACCAGTTGTAGGAGTGGAACACCGCGCCGGGCACCGGCGGCACGCCGACGAGCATCGCCGGCACCGGCTCGGTCGCGTCGACGCCACAGGTGGTGTGACCGTTCCACGGCCGCGGCGTGGGCGTCGCCGCCGGGACCGCCTCGCCCGGGCACCAGCTCGGCTTCGAGACCGCCTCGCCGAGGCCGGCGTAGGCCGCCCACAGCCCGGCGTAGACGTAGAGCGGCGTCGCGGTCGCCGAGGCCGAGAACGTCCACGTGACCTCGATCGCGGCCGGCCGGCAGGCGAAGTCGAGAGCGTAGGCGATCGAGCCGGAGCGGCCGCTCGCCGGGTCGGTGAACGAGGTGCCGCCCTTCTCGCTGGTGAGGAGGCCCTCGGTCGCGTAATGGACGCCGGCGCCGTCCTGGACGCCGTCGGCGCGGACGACGAAGCGGCTACCGCGGGCGGCGAACCGCTGCGCGTACATCGTCGAGTAGCCGGTGGAGGCCTTCGTGGTGCCGAACACCACGGTGTGCTCGGTGGGCGGCGCGTAGGTGTCCCAGAACCAGCGCTGCCCGCGCGGCGAGTTGGAGCCCGGGATCAGCTCGTTGCGCGCCCAGCTCCAGCAGATCCCGTCGGCGTTGGGCGCGTCGCCCGCCGCCTTGCGGGCCGGGTCGAAGGGCGAGCGGAACGTGCCCGCCGCGGGGTCGAGCGGCCAGAAGCCGGCGAGCGCCCCGGAGCGGTACCAGGCAGTGCCGGCAGAGTTGCCGTCCGCGGCGGTGTAGTCGAACCACGCGACGTAGCCGTCGGCGACGAACACGCGGTCGCCGTCCGCTCCGCCCCTGATCAGGCCTTTGGCGCGGGCGCCGAACGGGCACCCGCTCACGGTCGAGCGGTCGGCGGCGAGGACGAGCGCGCTCACCTGCACCGGCGCCAGTGCCGCGGTGGTGTCGACGGTCACCGCGGTCCCGTCGTCGAGCGCGACCGTGCAGCGCGTCACGGCGGGCGGGTGGAACGTCGCCTTGCCGCACGGCGGGATGCGCGCGGGGGCCTGCGCCTGCCCCGCCGCGCCCGCCGCGAACGCGAGGAGCGCGCCCGCGGCTCCGACGCGAGGGAGGAGCGGCGTCACGAGCGACGTCCCTCGGCGGCGGCGCGGGCGCAGCGGGATCGGCCCGCGTTCGTCACCGCGCCTCGTGCTCGTCCCGCGCCCATGCCGTCACCAAGACTGGCGAACCCGCGGCGCCGTCTGGATAGTCCTACCCGGCGCCCCGGGGTCGGGCGCGATCGCCCGGGACGCCGGCCGCGGCTACTCGACCGCGTACGCGACCCGGGCGAGGACGTCGGCCGGGTACCGGATGTCAACCGCGAGCGCCGCCGCGAGTCTAGAATCCGACAGGGAGGTCCCATGATGAGACTCGGTCGATCGACGGTCGTGGTTGCCGCGGCGCTGTTCGGACTCGCCGCCGTTGCCAACGCCCAGGTCGAGGTCGGTGTGCGTGTCCGCATCGCGCCGCCGCTGGTCCGCGTCGAGACGCCGCCGCCCGCCCCTGCGCCGGACGCCTACTGGATCCCGGGCCACTGGAGGTGGGATGCGCAGCAGTACCTCTGGACCGGCGGACACTGGGAGCTGCCGCGCGCCGGCGAGGTCTACGTGCGGGCGCGCTGGGTCCGCGAGGGCCCCGAGTGGGTGTTCCAGCCCGGGCACTGGACGAGGATCGTCGCCCCTCGCGATTTCGTCCCGGTCGAGGTGCGGCACGCGCCGCCGCCGCTGCGCGCCGAGGTGATGCCGCCGCCGCCGTCGGCGGACCACTTCTGGATCGGCGGCCACTGGCGCTGGGACGGCCGCGCGTACGCCTGGATCGGCGGCCGCTGGGAGCTGCACCGCCCCGGCTCGTTCTGGGTGCCGGCGCACTGGGTGCACGTCGGCGCGCGCTGGCGCTTCGCCGGAGGCCACTGGCAGCCCGTCTGACCGCGCCGTGCGGCCGGCCGGCGGCACGTGTCCTGCGGCGCAGCGCGAGCCTTGACAGGCACCCTCGCGCGGACATGCTCGTGATCGGAAGATCGCGATTCTCATCCCAAAAGGAGGGCCGGTTCCGATGAGCGCAAACGTCGCGTTGGAAAGGCAGACGTACGCGAAGGCCGACTGGCGCCTGATTCCGTTCCTCTTCCTCTGCTACATCCTCGCCTACCTCGACCGGGTCAACGTCGGCTTCGCCAAGCTGCAGATGCTGAAGGACCTCTCGCTCTCGGACGCGGCCTTCGCGACCGGGGCGGGGATCTTCTTCATCGGCTACTTCTTCTTCGAGGTGCCGAGCAACATCCTGCTCAAGAAGTTCGGGGCGCGCGCCTGGATCGCCCGCATCATGATCTCGTGGGGCGTGATCTCGGGCGCGATGATGTTCGTCAGGGGCGAGTGGTCGTTCTACGGCATGCGCTGCCTGCTCGGCGTCGCCGAGGCGGGGTTCTTCCCCGGCATCATCTTCTACCTCACGCTGTGGTACCCGTCGCGGCTGCGCTCCACCCGCACCGCGCTGTTCGTCTCGGCGATCGCGGTTTCCGGCGTGGTCGGCAACCCGATCTCCGGCGCGATCATGGACGCGCTCTCCGGCAAGCTCGGGCTGGCGGGGTGGCAGTGGCTGTTCCTCGCCGAGGGGATCCCGTCGATCATCGTCGGGGTGTGGGTGTTCTTCTACCTCGACAGCAGCATCGCCGAGGCGAAGTGGCTCACCGCCGAGGAGAAGGCGCTGCTCGCGGCCAACCTCGAGGCGGAGGACCGGCACAAGCACGAGGTGCACATCGCCGACGCCTTCCGTAGCGGCAAGGTATGGGCGCTGTGCGCGATCTACTTCACACTGATGATCGGGCTGTACGGCATCTCGTTCTGGCTGCCGACCATCGTCAAGGCGTTCGGGGTCAAGGGCTACCTCGGGGTGGGGCTGATCACGGCGATCCCGTACCTGGTGGCGGTGATCGGCATGATCTTCCTGAGCCGCAGCTCCGACCGCACCGGCGAGCGACGCATGCACTACGTGATCAACGTCTCGGTCGGCGCGCTGGGCCTGATCCTGAGCGGGATCTTCGCCCACAGCCCGGCGCTCGCGATCGCGTTCCTCTCGGTCGGCACGCTCGGCGTGATCGGCTCGATGCCGATCTTCTGGCCGATCCCGTCGGCGTTCCTCGCCGGCACCGCCGCGGCCGCCGGCATCGGCCTGGTCAACTCGGTCGGCAACCTCGGCGGCTACGTCGGCCCCAACGTGCCGATCTGGGTGAAGCCGTTCTCGACCAACCCGTCGGCGGCTCCTTAGTGATCGCGGTGGTGCTGCTGATCGGCGCCGTGATCACCTACTTCGCGATCCCGAAGGACCTCACGGTCCGGGTCGGCGGGCCGATCGAGCGGACCTAGGCCAGGACGGTCTCGGCGGCGGACGCGACCTCCACCGCCCTGCACCGCCGGGGGCCGCACCTCCGCGCGATCTCGGCTCGAGAAGTCCGTCACATCGGAGGCGTATTCCGGCGCCCGGGGCGTCGCGACCGGGCGTGGGGCGGAGTAAGCTGCGCCGAGCACATGCACGGGAGGGGCGCGGTGAGCACACGGATCGGACGTCGCGTGGGGGCTGTTGCGGTTGTCGGCATCGTCGTCTCGGTCGCGCTCGTCGGCTCGGCGGGCGCCGGCGTGGTCGGCAGCGGGACGCCGGACTCCTGCACCGAGAGCGCGCTCGCGACGCAGCTCGTCGCGGGCGGGACCGTCACCTTCGACTGCGGCGGGCCGGCGACGATCGCCGTCACCGGCCTGTTCGTCGGCGTCACCGACGAGAAGACAGTGGTCGACGGCGGCAACCAGATCACGCTCGACGGCGGCAACGCCCACCAGCTCATCTGGGTCGGCGGGAGCGCCGCGAGCCTGCCCGACGTCACGTTCAAGAACATCACGTTCGCGAACGCCACCTACGACACCGGCCTCAACGCCGGCGGCGCACTGGTCAACACCGGCAACCTGACCCTCGACGGCGTGACCTTCGTCGGCAACTCCGCCGCCGGCGCGGGAGGCGCCATCTTCCAGGAGGCGTGCGTCGGCTGCCTGGCGCCCTCGCTCACGGTCACGGGCTGCATCTTCACCGGCAACTCGGCCAACGCCGGCGGCGCGATCGACGTCGAGGGAGGGAGCTTCACCGCCTCCGACGCGGCGTTCATCGGCAACTCGGCCGGCAGCGGCGGGGCGATCCACTTCTACCTCAACGGCGGCCAGGCGGCGATCAACGCGACGATCCGGCGCTGCACCTTCGCCGCCAACATTGCGTCGTTCAGCGGCGGCGCGATCGCCCAGATCACCGGCCTCGGCGACACCGGCTCGCTGACGGTCGTCGACAGCACGTTCAGCGGCAACACTGCCAACGGCGCCAACCCGGCGAGCGCGGCGGCGCTCGACGTCGGCGCCGGCACCACGCTCTCGAGCGTCACCGTCGCCGGCAACGTCGCGCCGCACGGCGTCGGCGTCGCGCTGTCCGACACGGTGGTGGTCCGCAACAGCATTTTCGCCAACAACGCGCCGACCAACTGCGGCCTCAGCGGGACGCTCGGAGGGGGGAGCGGCCACAACCTGCAGTTCGGCGACAGCTCGTGCGGCGCGTTCGCCAGCGGCGACCCGAAGCTCGGCGCGCTGGCGGACAACGGCGGGCCGACGCAGACGATGCTGCCGGCGCCCGGCTCGGCGGCGATCGACGCGGTGCCGTCCGGAAGCTGCAGCGAGAACGTCGACCAGCGCGGCATGCCGCGGCCGTCCCCGACCGGTGGGGCGTGCGACGCTGGCGCGGTCGAGGCACAGGCCGGCGACTCGGTCGCGGCGCCGATCTGGGTCCCGGTGGCAAGCCACGCCGCGGGCAAGAACGGCAGCCAGTGGCGCAGCGACCTCGGGCTGCTCAACCTCAACGGGACGACCGCCAACGTCCATCTCACGGCGCATGTCGGCGGACAGCTCGCGAGCCAGACGTTCGCGGTCGGCGCCGGTCTGCAGTCCGTCCTCGTCGACGTGCTCTCGCTGCTCGGGGTCGGCGGCTCGGGCGCGGTCGAGGTGACCTCCGACCTGCCGGTGAGGGTCACCTCGAGGACCTACAACCAGTCCGCCGACGGCACCTTCGGCCAGGACTACGCCGCCACGGCCGCCGCGCAAGGCCTTGGCGCGGGCGACAGCGCGTGGCTCGGCCAGCTCGCCGAGAACGCCGCCTACCGCACCAACATCGGCGTGACCAACACCGGCGACGCCCCGGCCTCCGTCGCGGTCGACCTCTACGACGGCGCCGGCAACCACCTCGGCAGCTACCCCGTCGACCTGCTCCCCGGCGAATGGCAGCAGCAGACGCAGCCGTTCTTCACCGTCGGCGGGCAGACCGGGATGGACCGCGGCTACGCGAAGCTCACTGTGATCTCGGGCGGCGGCGTGATCGCCTACGCCTCGCTGATCGACAACACCACCAACGACCCGACGACGCTCAACCCGGTCGTGGCGGGGCCGCAGACCGCGCTCTGGGTGCCGGTCGCGAGCCACGCCGCGGGCCTTCACAGCAGCCTGTGGCGCAGCGACCTGGGCCTGCTCAACCCTGGCGCGACCGCGGCCCAGGTGCACGTCAAGGGGTTCTTCGCCGCCGGCGCGGCGGGGCTCGACGTGGCGGTGGGGCCGGGTGCGCAAGTCGTGGTGGCGGACGTCGTGGCGCAGCTCGGGGCGAACGGGTCGGGCGCGCTCCAGGTGGTCGCCGACCAGCCGCTGGTGGTCACCGCGCGCACCTACAACCAGTCGCCGGCCGGGACCTACGGCCAGGACTACCTGGCGACGGCCGCCGGCGGCGGCCTCGCGGCGGGGGAGAGCGGCTGGCTCCCGCAACTGGCGGAGAACGCCTCGTACCGGACGAACATCGGGCTGGCGAATACCGGCCCGGCGCCGGCGACGGCGATGGTGGAGCTCTACGACGTGGCGGGCCAGCTCCTGACCACCTACGCCGTCAGCCTCCAGCCGGGCGAGTGGCGGCAGGAGACGCAGCCGTTCCGCACCAAGGCCGCTCAGACGGCGATGGACCGCGGCTACGCCAAGGTGACGGTGACCTCGGGGTCGGGCGTGACGGCGGTCGCCTCGCTGATCGACCAGACCACCAACGACCCGACCACCATCAACGCCCGGCGCTGAGCGACCGCAGGCCGGGCAGCGCGGCCCGCGGCGGGATTGCGTGCCGCCGCGGCGCGGTTGCGCTAGGATGAGTGGTGCAACGGAAGGAGATGCTCGCTATGCGCACGATCCTCGGTTTGCCGTTGCTGCTCTCCGTCGCGCTCCTCGCCGCGCCGGCGCTGGCGCAGGACGAACCGGACGGTGAGCTGCTCGCGCCGGACCAGCTCGACAACCTGCTCGCGCCGATCGCGCTCTACCCCGACCCCCTCCTCGCCCAGGTGCTGGTCGCCGCGACGTTCCCCGACCAGGTCGACGAGGCGGCGCGCTTCGTCCGCGCCGACGGGAACGCCGACGACGTCGACGGCCAGCCGTGGGACGTGAGCGTGAAGGCGGTCGCCCACTATCCCGAGGTCCTCCAGATGATGGCCGACA
>DATIYW010000157.1:0-7752 GCA_035517415.1 Thermoanaerobaculaceae bacterium | reverse complement strand
ATCCGCTCGGGCGGGCGGGCGGTTGGGTTAGGATGACGGCACGATGGGGCTCGGCGTCAGCATCGCGCTGATGGCGCTCGGGATCGTGCTGTCGGCGTGCTTCTCGGGCACGGAGACGGCGCTCACCGCCATGCCGTTCTCGCGGGTGGTGGCGCGCGCCCGCGCCGGCAACCCAGCGATGCGCTGGGCCTGGCGGCGCTGGCGGCTGCGACCGCACCGCGTGCTGGTCACGCTCCTGCTCGGCAACACGCTCGCCAACATCGGCGTTTCCGCGATCGCCACCTCCGCGACCCTCGCCCTGTTCGGCCGGCCCTGGCTCGGGGTGGCGGTCGGGGTGACGACGCTGGCGGTGCTGGTGTTCAGCGAGGTCACACCCAAGACGCTGGCCCGCGTCCGGCCCGAGGCGCTCGGGCGGGTGGCGATCCTGCCGGTCGCGGTCCTCGACTGGCTCGCCACCCCGATCACGGTCCCGCTGCTCGCCACCTCCGCCCTGGCGGCGAAGCTGATCCGCGTCCCGCTCCACGCCTCGCCGGTCGCGAGCCGACCCGAGGACGTGCGCTTCGTGCTCGCGCTCGCCCGCCAGCAGGGTCACATCTCCGAGCTCCAATTCGGCATGCTCGAGGCGGTGCTGCGCTTCGAGGGGACGCGCGTGCGCGAGGTGCAGATACCCCGCACCGACGTGACCTTCCTGCCCGACGCGCTGAGCCGGGAGGAGGTCCGCCGCCGCGTCGCGCAGCTCGGCTACTCCCGCTACCCGGTCTACCACGAGCGCGACGACAACGTGATCGGGGTGCTGCTCGCCAAGGACCTGCTCCGGCCCGACGGCGATGCCGACGCCGTGCCGTGGACGAGCATGCTCCAGCCGGCGCTGTTCGTGCCGGAGAGCAAGCCGGTCGTCGACCTGCTGCGCGAGATGCGCGAGTCGCGCGCCCACATCGCGCTGTCGGTCGACGAGTACGGCAACATCGCCGGGATCGTCACGCTCGAGGACCTGCTCGAGCTGATCGTCGGCGACATCGAGGACGAGTTCGACAGCGGCCAGCCGGCGTGGCGCGCGGAGGGATCGGCGGGATGGCTGGTGCGCGGCGCGTTCTCGCTCGAGCGCCTCGCGCGGCTCACCGGCAAGCCGGTCGAGTCGGCGGTGGACTACACCTCGGTGGCCGGGCTCCTCCTCGAGCTGGCGGGGCGCGTGCCCGCGGTCGGCGCCCGCTTCGAGACCGGAGGCCTCCGCTTCGAGGTGGTCAAGGCCTCGACGCGGCGCGTCGACCAGGTCCGCGTCAGCGTCGCGCCGGCGGAGTGACCACCGGCGTCGGCGGCGTGCGGCCGGCGAGCACCGCGAGCACGTTCTCGATCGCCACGTCGGCCATCGCCACGCGCGCCGTGAGCGTCGCCGACCCGAGGTGCGGCAGGAGCACGACGTCGCTGCGGCCGAGCAGGCCGGGGTGGATCGCGGGCTCGCGCTCGTAGACGTCGAGTCCGGCCCCGCCGAGGTGCCCGTCCTCGAGCGCCGCCACCAGCGCCGCCTCGTCCACCACCTCGCCGCGGCTGGTGTTGACCACGAACGCCCCGCGCGGCAACCGGTGGAGGCGGCGGGCGTCGAGGAGGTGGCGCGTGCCGGGAGTGGCCGGGGTGTGGAGCGTGACGATGTCGGCCCCGGCCAGCAGCTCGTCGAGGTCCGCGACGAACGTCGCGCCGGAGGCGTGCTCGGCGGCGACCGGCGCCTGGTCGTGGTAGCGGACGCGCACGCCGAACCCGGCCGCGCGGCGCGCCACCGCGCGGCCGATCCGGCCCATGCCGACGATCCCGAGGACGCGCTCCTGCAGCCCCGCGCCAAGCATGAAGTCGGGCCGCCAGCCGGTGAAGCCGCCGCTGCGCAGGACGCGGTCGCCCTCGACCACCCGGCGGGTGACGGCGAGGATCAGCGCCCAGGTGAGGTCGGCGGTCGCCTCGGTCAGCACGTCGGGCGTGTTCGTCACCCACACCCCGGCGGCGCGGGCGGCCTCCGCGTCGATGTTGTTGTACCCGACGGCGACGTTGGCGACGATCCGGAGCCCGGGGCAGGCGGCGAAGACCCGGGCGTCGACGCGGTCCGCGAGCAGCGTGACGAGCGCGTCCGCCCCGGCCGCGAACGCCGCCAGCTCGGCCCCGGAAATCGGCGAGCCGGTCGGGTGCATACGGACCAGGTGCTCCCCGGCGAGCCGGCGCAACCCGTCGCCGGGGAGCGGCGAGGTGACGGCGACGACGCCCACGCCCGGCCTCCCCTGCCGACCCGTCATCCGGCGTCCGCGCCGGCGCCCGAGCGGCAGCCCATCGTACCAGCCGTGCCGCCGTCCCGCGCGAGCCGCGGCGAGGTGACGGGCACGGAATACGTTGCGACGAGCGCGTCGTTGTCGGAGCACGTGATTGCCGGTCCGGCGGCGCAGCAGGTCGAACGGGGATCGCCGGAGCGGTCCCTGGGAGGTCGGGGGAGGCCATGACGAAGACGGGTTCCCACAAGGTCCAAGTGGTCGGGCCGAAGACGGCTCGTTCGGCGCAGGTGCTGACGCCCGAGGCGCTCGACTTCGTCGCGCGCCTCCACCGGGAGTGGAACCCGGTGCGCGAATCGCTGCTCGGCCGCCGCGTCGAGCGCCAGGCGAGGATCTCGGTCGGCGACGGGCCCGACTTCCTCGCCGAGACCGCGGCGGTCCGCGAGGGGAGTTGGCGGGTCGCGCCGACCCGGCCCGACCTCGAGGACCGCCGCGTCGAGATCACCGGCCCGGTCGAGGCGAAGATGATGATCAACGCCTTCAACTCGGGGGCGTCGGTGTTCATGGCCGACTTCGAGGACGCGCTCTCGCCCACATGGGAGAACGTGGTCGAAGGGCAGGCCAACCTGCAGGCGGCGGTGCGGCGCACGCTCTCGTTCACCTCCCCGGAGGGCAAGGAGTACCGCCTCAACCCGAAGATCGCCGTGCTCCTCGTCCGGCCCCGCGGCTGGCACCTCGTGGAGCGCCACGTGCTCGTCGACGGCGAGCCGATCTCGGCCTCCCTGTTCGACTTCGGGCTCTACTTCTTCCACAACGCCAAGGAACTGCTCGCGCGCGGCACCGGCCCGTACTTCTACCTCGCCAAGATGGAGAGCCACCGCGAGGCGCGCCTGTGGAACGATGTGTTCAACAGCGCGCAGGACGCGATCGGGGTGCCGCGCGGCTCGGTCCGGGCCACCGTGCTGATCGAGAACATCCTCGCCGCCTTCGAGATGCAGGAGATCCTCTACGAGCTGCGCGAGCACTCCGCCGGGCTCAACGCCGGGCGCTGGGACTACATCTTCAGCATCATCCGCAAGTTCCGTAGCCGCAAGAGCTTCGTCTTCCCGGACCGGGGCCAGGTGACGATGACGGTGCCGTTCATGCGCGCCTACACCGAGCTGCTCGTCGCCACCTGCCACGAGCGCGGGGCGCACGCGATCGGCGGCATGGCGGCGTTCATTCCCAGCCGCAGGGACGTCGAGGTCAACCGCGTCGCGATCGCCAAGGTCCGCGACGACAAGCTGCGCGAGTCGGGCGACGGCTTCGACGGTACCTGGGTCGCGCACCCGGACCTCGTGCCGGTGGCCAAGGAGGTGTTCGACGGCGTGCTCGGCGCGCGTCCCAACCAGAAGGAGAAGATGCGCCCGGACGTCTCGGTGAGCGCGAACGAGCTGCTCGACTTCCGCATCGACGGCGGCCAGGTCACGGAGACCGGGGTGCGGCAGAACGTGAACGTCGCGCTGCAGTACCTCGCCTCGTGGCTGGGCGGCGTGGGCGCGGCCGGCATCGCCAACCTGATGGAGGACGTGGCGACGGCGGAGATCTCCCGCTCGCAGCTCTGGCAGTGGGTCCACCACGGCGCCACACTCGACGACGGGCGCAAGGTCGACCTCGCGCTCTACCGGACGATCCGCGACGAGGAGCTCGCCCGGCTCTCGACGCTCGACCGGGAGCGGCTGCACGAGGCGGCGGAGATCCTCGACGAGCTGGTCGAGGCGCAGGACTTCACCGAGTTCCTCACCCTCGTCGCCTATCCCCGCCTCGAGGCGAAGGGAGCCGCCCGATGAAGAGCTTCCACGACGAGGTGCTCGAGATCGAGCGGCGGTGGCGGAGCGACCCGCGCTGGAAGGGCATCCGCCGCGACTACACCGCCGAGGACGTCGTCGCGCTGCGCGGCTCGGTCCGCTTCGACCTGCCGGTGGCGCGGCAGGGCGCGCAGCGGCTCTGGGAGCTGCTCGCCGAGCCGGGCTACGTGCACACCTTCGGCGCGCTCTCCGGCGCCCAGGCGGTGCAGATGGTCAAGGCCGGCTTGCGGGCGGTCTACGTCTCGGGCTGGCAGGTCGCCGGCGACGCGAACCTCGCCTACCAGACCTACCCCGACCAGAGCCTCTACCCGGTCAACAGCGTGCCGACGCTGGTGCGCCGGATCAACAACGCCCTGCTGCGCGCCGACCAGGTCGAGTGGGCGGAGGAGCGCCGCCGCGTCCGCGACTGGCTGGTGCCGCTCGTCGCCGACGCCGAGGCCGGCTTCGGCGGCCCGATCCACGCCTTCGAGCTGATGCGCGGCATGGTCGAGGCGGGCGCCGCGGGCATCCACTTCGAGGACCAGCTCGCCGCGGCCAAGAAGTGCGGCCACATGGGGGGCAAGGTGCTCGTGCCCACCGCGCAGTTCATCCAGACGCTCAACGCCGCGCGGCTCGCCTCCGACGTGCTCGACGTGCCGACGCTGCTGGTGGCGCGCACCGACGCGCTCTCGGCGACGCTGCTGACCTCCAACATCGACCCCAAGGACCACAAGTTCCTCACCGGCGAGCGCACCGCCGAGGGCTACTGGCTGGTCCACGAGGGCGCCGAGGGCGAGATCTTCCGCGGCCTCGAGTACGCGCCGTACGCCGACGTGCTCTGGTTCGAGACCTCCAAGCCCGACCTCGCCCAGGCGCGCCGCTTCGCCGAGGCGATCCACGCCGCCTACCCCGGCAAGCTGCTCGCCTACAACTGCTCGCCGTCGTTCAACTGGAAGCGCAACCTCGACGACGCGACGATCGCCGGCTTCCAGCGCGAGCTCGGCGAGATGGGCTACAAGTTCCAATTCGTCACTCTCGCCGGCTGGCACCTCCTCAACCATCACACGTTCGAGCTCGCGCGCGCCTACCGCGACGAGGGGATGTCGGCCTACGTGCGGCTGCAGGAGGCGGAGTTCGCCGCGCAGGCGGTCGGCTACACCGCCACCCGGCACCAGCAGGAGGTCGGCACCGGCTACTTCGACCGCGTGCTGCACGCGGTGACCGCGGGGCGAAGCTCGACTGCCGCGCTCGCCGGCTCCACCGAGGCCGAGCAGTTCTGAGCCGGACGCCGGCCGCGGCTACGGCTGCTCCGGCGCCGGGGTCGGCTCGGGCAGGTCCCAGCCCTCGATCGGCGCGAGGATCCGCGCCAGGTCCTCCTCGATGCTGCCGGACTTCGGCGTCTCGACGATGCGGCCGACCTCGCTCCCCCCGGCGGTGACGACGATCGTGGGCGAGAGCTCAACCGGCGCGAACTTGTACAGCGCCGGGTCCGGGACCTTGGTGCGGTCGATGCCGATCAGCCGCGGCGTCTCGAACGGCGAGGACGCCCCGAGCGCCGCGAGCACCGCCTCCAGGCGCGGCACCTGCTCGATCGAGTCGCTGCACCACGTCCCCATCGCGACCGTCAGGCCGTAGCGCAGGCGCGCGCTCCGCAGCCGCTCGAGCCAGGCGGCCTGCGGCCGGTACTTCGCGCGCTCGTCGTGCCAGCCCGGAATCTGCGCGTCGACGCGGGCCGGGTCGAGCGGCCCGTACCAGACCGGGAGGTAGGGCGGCGCTGCACCCTCCACGGTGCGGACGCGGAGGATGCGGTCGCCGACGCGGAGGCGGGCGGCGACGTCGAGGCCGTTGACGACCGTGCCGACGCGCGGGTAGCGGCCGACCAGGTGCGGCTCCTCCTGCATCGCGACGAAGAACTGCGAGCCGCCGGTGTCCGGCCCGGAGAGCGCGATCCCCACCGCGCCCGCCGCGTACGGCTCGAGGTCGAGCTCGTCACGCTCGACGTAGCCCGGCCCACCCCAGCCGTCGCCGCGCGGGTCGCCCCCCTGCACCACGAAGTTCGCCACGACGCGGTGGAACGTCAGCCCGTCGAAGAACTTCTTGTCTGCCAGCGCGGCCAGCCCGTAGCACGTCAGCGGCGCGCGCGCGGTGTCGAGGCGGACCTGCATCGTCCCCCGCACCGTGACCACGAGCAGGTAGCGGTCCGAACGCGCCCACTCCAGCACCTGCCGGTAGAACTGCGGCCCGCGCCCGGTCGCCACGCGCGGCAGCTCGCGCGCGATCCCGTGGCGGGCCAGCACGGTCCAAGCGGCGCGCGCCACCACCGGGTCGGCGCCGGCGGCGCAGCGCTCGAGCGCCCGCTGCGCCTCCGCGGTCGGGTGCTCCGCCGCGCCGAGCGCCTCGACCAGCGCCACCGCCGCGTCGGGCGTCGCCGCGCCGCCCTCCTTGCCGAGCAGCGCGAGGATCTCGGCGACCGGCGGCGACGCCTTGTGCCGGGACGACGCCTCCACCGCCGCCGCCCGAACGATCGGATCCGCGTCCGCGAACGCGTGGGCGAGCGCCGCCGCGACCGCCGGACCCTCCACCTCGGCCGCCGTCTCCGCCGCCGCCAGCCGCACCTCGGGCGAGGCGTCGGCGAGCGCGGCGGCGAGGTGCCGCCCGGCGTCCGGCAGCGACGGGATCATCCGCACCGCGGCGATGCGGCGCGCCTGATCGTCCGACGCGAGCCAGCGGCGCGCCTCCTCGGCGGCGCCGGCGGCGCCGGCGTGGACCAGTGCGGCGAGCGCCTCGCCGCTCACCCACGGCGCGTCGGCCGCGAGCGCTGAGCGGAGCTGCGTCTCGCAGCAGCGGAGCGCGCCGGCGGCGCGGATCGCCGCCACCCGCTCCTGCGCGTCGGTGAAATCGGGGCGCTGCGCCGCGGCGGCGGGAAGACCCCACGAGGCCAGCACCGCGATCTCGGGGCCGAGGCCGCGCGGGTCGCGCTGGAGGATCATCCGTTCGACCGCGACGCGGGCCGGCGCCGGCAGCGCCGGGGTCCCGCCCGCCCCCGCGATCGACTCGAGCGCGCCGAGCGCCGCGGTCCGCACGGCGCGGTCGGGGTCGCCGAGCGCGTCGACCGCGGTGGCGAACAGCTCCGGCCGCGCCAGCCGTCGCGCGCCGTCGAGCGCGGCCACGCGGATCGCCGCCTCGGGGTCGCGCGCGGCGCGGGCGAGGCCGGCGGCCGCGTCGCGGCGCGAGGCCCGCGACAGCGACCAGGCCGCCGCGAACCGCACGCCGGCGTCGCGCGCGGTCAGGTACGACGTCACCCGCTTGGGCCAGAGCTTGCCGGGAAACCGCCACAGCTCGCGCAGCATCGCGGCCCGGACCGACGGGTCCGGCTCGCCCGAGAGGCGATGGAGGAGCCACAGGTCCCCCTCGGTGGGCAGCGCCATCCCGACCGCCCAGGCGGCCGCGGCGCGCACCGCCGGCTCAGGGTCGCGCAGCAGACCCTCGACCACCCGGCCGAGCTCGCCGCGCTCCCGGCCGTACGCCACCAGGAACGAGGCGAGGCGCCCGGCCCCCTCGGCGGCGGCCGCGCGCACCGTCGGGCTGGCGTCCGCCGCGAGCCGGGTCAGGATGGCGGCGCCGCGCGGGTCGGCGAGCTCGCTGACGGTGCGGGCGCAGTCCGCGCGGACGCCCGCGTC
>DATIYW010000156.1:0-7067 GCA_035517415.1 Thermoanaerobaculaceae bacterium | reverse complement strand
CGTCGAGGCTGAGGCTGAGACTGAACTGCAGCGTGATCACCGAAGCGCCGGCCGAACTCGCCGACGTCATCTGGTTCAATCCCGGCATCTGCCCGAACTGGCGCTCCAGCGGCGCCGTCACGGCGGAGGCCATCACTTCCGGGCTGGCTCCCGGGTAGAACGTGACGATCTGGATCGTCGGGTAGTCGACCTGCGGCAGCGCCGAGACCGGGAGCTGCTTGAACCCGATCGCGCCCGCGATCAGGATGCCGGCCATCAGCAGCGAGGTGGCGATCGGCCGGAGGATGAACGGCCGGGACGGGTTCATGAGCTCTTCTGCCGCGGCGCCCCGGCGTGCGAGAGCGCGACGAGCGTGCCGGGCTGGAGCTTGTCGACGCCGTCCACGACCACCACGTCGCCGGCGGCGATGCCCTTGCCGACGGCGCTGTCGTCGCCCTCGGTCAGCAGCAGGTCGACGTTGCGCATCTCGACCGTGGAGTCGGGCTTGACGAGGTAGACGTAGGTGGACTGCGGGCTGCGCTGGATCGCCGCGGTCGGCACGATCGTGGTCTGGCGCAGGGTGTCGACGAGCAGGCGGGCGTTGACGAACTCGTTGGGGTAGAGCTCCGCGTCGGAGTTCTGGAACATCGCCTTGATCCGCACCGTGCCGGTGGTCTGGTCGATCTGGTTGTCGATCGCGAGCAGCGTGCCGGTCGCCAGCTTGCGCTGGAGGTCGCGGTCCCACGCCTCGACCACGAGGTCCTGCCCCGCCTTGCGGTGCTGCAGCACCTCCTGGAGGTGGTCGGCGGCGATCGTGAACACGACCGAGATCGGCTGCAGCTGGGTGATCACCACGAGCCCGCCGGTGTCGCTGGCGTGGACGATGTTGCCGGGATCGACGAGGCGGAGCCCGACCACGCCGGAGACCGGCGCCGTGATCCGCGAGTACGTCAGGTTCAGCTTCGCGCTCTCGACCTGCGCCTGGTCGCTCTTGATCGCGGCCTCGGTCTGGTCGACCGTCGCGACCTGGGTGTCGAGCTGCTGGCGCGGGATCGAGTCCTGGGCGATCAGGACCTTGTAGCGCTCGAGGTCGACCTTGGCGTTCTTGAGGGCGGCCTCGTCCTTCGCCAGCTGCCCCTCCGCCTGGTGGAGCTGGACCTCGAACGGGCGCGGGTCGATCTGCGCCAGCAGCTCGCCCTCGCGGACGAACTGCCCCTCGCGGTAGGCGACGCTGTCGAGCGCGCCGTCGACCCGGCTGCGCACCGTCACGGTCCGCACCGGCGTCACGGTGCCGAGGCCGGACTGGTACACGCCGAGGTCGCCGGTCCTGGCGGTGGCGCCCACCACCGGCACGGCGCGTGCCGCGGGCGCACGCCCCGCCCTCGCCGCGTCCGCCTGCCCGAGCATGCGGCGCGAGAGCAGCGCCGCGAGGGCGGCGACGCCGAGGCCGAGCACCCACGGCCAGCGCCGCCGGCGCGGGGGCATCCCGTCCGGCCCCGCCCCTCCGACTCCGGCGTCCAACCCGACGACCGACCCGCTTTCCGATCCTTCCCGATTCATGCGTCTCGCCTCCGAACCGTCGAGTCGGGGAGTTGGGCTCATCCCCGGAGATGCCGAACGGCGCTGCATGTTAGCCCAACCCGGCCGGACTGAATGCGGTCCGGTCCCCGGCGCGCGGGGTCGCCGTGCCGCCGGGGTTCGAGCCGGTCACCAGGAAGCCGCGGGTCTCGCTGCGAGCGCTCGCGGCCGGTTCGTCTCCACGAGGGCGGCGCCGCCGCCGGCGAAGTCTCTCGCCCCGAAACCGGTGCGCCGCACCTGCCGCCGGATCACCCGGCGTTGTCGCCCATTGAAAACACCGTCGTGCCGGCCGCCCTTCCCCCACTCCGTGGGAACCTCCCGTTCGGCCCGCGGCCCCGATGCGCCCGCCCGCCGCGGCATCTCGACCCTCTGTAGACGAACGAGACGGCCCGCGGTGCACACCGCCGGCGCAGGCGCGACCCCCGACCCCCGGACGTGCGCTACCGCACCGTCGTGCCCGGCTCGGGCGACGGCCGGGATGCGAACGAGGGCCTCCGGCGTTCCCATGGTCGTGAGCGTAGCGCGTCTCGCCCCCGCGGGACCCGCGCCGAGAGCCGCGGCGGCACCCCTCCCGGCCGCCGAGCATCGTTGCGCGGGCCGACTCGTGCTGGTCTCGAACCGCCTCCCGGTGACGGTCGCCGGCCCCGCCGAGGACGAGCACCTCGAGCCTTCCGCCGGCGGCCTGTCGAGCGCGCTCGGCCCGCTCCACGCCGCCGGCGACGGCCTCTGGGTGGGCTGGCCGGGGATGTCGAACGGGAGCTCGCCTTCGCGCCGGGGCCTGGCGAGCGCGCTGCGCCGGCGCCGGCTCGCCGCGGTGGCGCTGGCGCCGGAGGTCGCCGCGGCGTCGTACAACGGCTTCTGCAACTCGACCCTGTGGCCGCTGTTCCACTACTTCGTGCACCTCGCGGTGTTCGACCGCCGCTGGTGGGATGCGTACGTCGCGGTCAACCGCAGCTTCGCCCGCGCCGTCGCCCGCACGCTCCGCCCCGGCGACCGCGTGTGGGTGCACGACTACCACCTCATGCTGCTGCCCGAGCTGCTGCGGCGCCACGCGCCGGAGTTGCGGATCGGCTTCTTCCTCCACACCCCGTTCCCTTCCGCCGAGCTGTTCCGCGTCCTGCCGTGGCGCCGCGAGCTGATGCAGGGGGTCCTCGGCGCCGACCTCGTCGGCTTCCACACCTACGACTACCTCCGTCACTTCCGCGTCGCCGCGATCCAGGTGCTGGGCGCCGAGGGCGACGCCGACCGCATCGACGCGACCGGACGCTCCGTCCGCCTCGGCGCCTTCCCGGTCGGAGTCGACGCCGCGCGCTACGCGGCCGGCCCCGACGCCGACGCCCAGACCCGCGCCGAGCTCGAGCGCCTGGCGCGGGAGCTGGCCGGCCGGCGGCTGCTGGTCGGCGTCGACCGGATGGACTACACCAAGGGCATCCCCGAGCGCCTGCTCGGCTTCGAGCGCTTTCTCGAGCTCCACCCCGAGCATCACGGCCGCATCGAGCTGATCCAGCTCGGCGTCCCGACCCGGAAGGGCGCCGAGCACTACGACGCTCTGCGGCAGCGCGTCGAGGAGATCGTCGGGCGGGTCAACGGGCGCTTCGGCAGCCCGGAGTGGACGCCGCTCAAGTACCTCTACCGGCCGGTGGCGTTCCCGCGCCTCTACGCCCTCTACCGCCGGGCCGCGGTCGCGCTCGTGACCCCGCTGCGCGACGGCATGAACCTGGTGGCGAAGGAGTTCATCGCCAGCAAGCAGGGCGACGGCGACGGCGTGCTCGTGCTCAGCGAGTTCGCCGGCGCCGCCGCCGAGCTGACCGAGGCGCTGCTCGTCAACCCGTTCGACCCGGACGGCATCGCGGCGGCGATCCACCGCGCCCTCATCATGCCCGCGGCGGAGCGGAGGCAGCGCCTCGACGCGCTGATCGAGCGCGTCTGCCGGCGCGAGGCCGCCGCGTGGGGCAACGACTTCATCCGTGCCCTCGACGAGACCCGCGCTGGCGGTGGCCGCCGGCTGCCGGGGCTCGCCGCGCCCGCGCTCGACGAGCTGGCGGCGGCGTGGCGGGCTGCCGGCCGGCGCACCTTGCTGCTCGACTACGACGGCACGCTGCAGCCGATCGCCGCGCGGCCGGAGCTGGCGAGGCCCGACCGCGCGCTGCTCGCGCTGCTGCGTCGCCTCGGCGCCTCGGAGCGCGTCGAGGTCGCGATCGTCAGCGGCCGCGACCGCGACACGCTCGACGCCTGGCTCGGCGTCCTGCCGGTCACGCTCGTCGCCGAGCACGGGCGCTGGCTGCGGCGCGACGGGCAGGGCTGGGAGGACCTGCTCGGCAGCCGTCCGCCGGAGTGGCTCGACCGGGTGCGCGAGACGATCGAGGCGATCGCAGCGGCGACGCCCGGCAGCCTGGTCGAGGCGAAGTCGGCGTCGGTCGCCTGGCACTACCGCGGCGTCGACCCCGAGCTCGCCGGCCTCCGGGTGCGGGAGCTGGTGGAGCGCCTGCGCGGGTTCCACGAGGACCCGCCGCTCGACGTCGTGCACGGCCGCAAGGTGATCGAGGTGCGCGTGTTCGGCGTCGGCAAGGCGAACGCGGTCGTGCACCTGCTCGCGCAGCTCCCGGCGACCGGGTTCGTGCTCGCCGCCGGCGACGACGAGACCGACGAGGAGATGTTCGCCCGCCTCTCGGCCGCGGCGTGGAGCGTACACGTCGGGCCCGGCGACTCGCGCGCGCGGTTCGCGCTGGCGGATCCGGCGGCGCTGCGCTCGCTCCTCGGGCGGCTGGCGCGGAACGGCGCGGGAGGCCGGCCATGACCGCGCCGTTCCGGTTCTTCGACTCGGCGCGGCTGAACTGCCCGACCGGCGTGTCCGCGTCGACGCTGCGCGAGTTCCGCGACGCGGTCGAGTCCGCCGATCCCGGCGTGCTCCACCACCACCTGCGGGAGACGCCGCTGCGCTTCGCCTTCACCACCTTCGACTACCCCAACGACTTCGCGCTCTGGGCCGCCGAGGCGCTGGAGAGCCGCGCGCTGGCGGAACGGCTGGCGTCGCTCGACGCGTTCCACGCGCGCGACCTGGAGGCGCTGCGCCTGCGCGTGCTCGACATCGTCGAGCTCGGCTTCGGCGACGAGGATCCCAACCGCACCGTGCCGCGGGGCCAGGAGTTCCACTTCTCGTCCTCCGTGGTGGTGCGGTTCGACCTCGGCATCGAGGCGCACACGCTCGAGGAGCTGCGGGCGCGCCTCGGCGAGGTGCCGGGGACGTCGATCTACAGCCACGTCTACGAGGCACGGTTGCTCAACCCTGCCGGGGAGGACGACGTGTCGCGCTGGCTGGGGCTCGCCGGGCACGAGGCGCAGGCGGCGAGGCTGCGCGACCTCGACATCTACCTTCTACCGCTCGAGGGGTGCCGACGGGTGGTGCTCGAGCTGCTCGAGGAGCAGCCGTGAGACAAGCGATCGCCGCGAAGACGATGCTCGAGCTCGAACCCTACCTCGAGCACGTGCCGGCGTGGACCGCCGACGAGCTCCGCTGCCTCGCCGCGCGCTTCAAGGGCGCCACGGTGGTGCACGTCAACTCGACCGCCAGCGGCGGCGGCGTCGCCGAGATCCTCGCCCGCCTCGTGCCGCTGCAGCGCGGCCTCGGCCTCGACGCGCACTGGCTCGTGCTCGACGGGGACGCCGGGTTCTTCCGCACCACCAAGAAGCTGCACAACGCACTTCAGGGCCACGCGGAGGACGTCTCGGCGGCGGAGTGGGACCACTACCTCGAGGTCAACCGGGCGAACCTCGAGAGCGCCCGCGACCTCCTGCTCGGGGCCGACTTCGTGATGATCCACGACCCCCAGCCCGCCGCGCTGCTGCGCCTCGCCGGCGGGCGCGGGCGGCGCTGGGGCTGGCGCTGCCACATCGACCTCTCGCACCCGCAGCGCGCGGTCTGGCGCCGCCTCCAGGAGGTGGTCGAGCCGTACGCCGCGAGTGTCTTCTCCCTCGCCGCGTTCGCCCGCCGCCTGCCGCACCCGCAGGTGATCATCCCGCCGGCGATCGACCCGCTGACCGACAAGAACCGGCCGCTCGGCGAGGCGGAGGTGGCCGCGGTCTGCGACCGGTTCGGGGTCCGGCGCGACCTGCCGCTGTTCGTCCAGGTGTCGCGGTTCGACCGCTTCAAGGACCCGCTCGGCGTGATCGCCGCGTTCCGCCTCCTCCGCCGCCACCGCGCCGCTACGCTCGTCCTCGCCGGCGGGAGCGCGAGCGACGACCCCGAGGGCCAGGAGGTGCTCGCCGAGGTGAGGCGCGCCGCGGCCGGCGACAAGGACGTCGTCATCCTCGAGCTGCCGGCCGATTCCAACCTCGAGGTCAACGCCCTCCAGCGGGCCGCCACGGTGGTGATCCAGAAGTCGGTGCGCGAGGGTTTCGGCCTCGTCGTCACCGAGGCGCTGTGGAAGGGCAGGCCGGTGATCGGCGGCGCCGCCGGCGGGATCACGCTCCAGGTCCACGACGGCTTCACCGGCTACCTGGTGCGTACGATCGAGGGTTGCGCCTACCGCATGCGGCAGTGCCTCCGCCATCCCCACCAGGCGGCCGAGATGGGGCTCCGCGGCGTCGAGCTGGTGCGCGGACACTACCTCGTGACCCGCCAGCTGCGCGACAACTTCGTCCTCCTCGCGCTGCTCCGCGGCGACGTCGGCGTCGGCGCCGCGGCGGGCGACGCGCCCGCCTGACCGGCCCGCTCGCGGCGAGCACCGACCCGGGCGAGGCAGGGAGGGATTCCTCGCCTCGCCGTGACCGGTTCCTCCCGACGCCGCCGCGACGGCGCCGCCACCGGCACCCGGCTTGCAAACCCGACCGGAAGGGAGTTCGGTGCCGGTCGGCTGCGCGCACGCCGCGCCGGCGGGGGGGACCTGCGATGGCACGGATGGGTGACGACGCCAGGGTCCGGGCGGCGCGCCGCAACGGTGGCCTCGCCGCTGCCGCGCTCGCGGCGCTGCTGGCCGGTTCCTGCGCCAGCCTGCGCTCGGCGCGCGCTCCCGAGACCGGGGCGGGCGCGCCGCAGGCCGGGTACCCGCGCGTCGCGGCCGCCCGCCGCCGGCAGGCCGCGGAGCTCGGCCGGCTGTTCCGGGCCGCGCGCGTCGCCTACCCCGCGCCGCTGTTCGTGATGGCGTTCAAGCGCGAGCGCACGCTCGAGCTGTGGGGGTTCTCGGCGTCGCGCAGGCGGTACATCCGGATCGCCGCCTATCCGATCCTCGCCGCCAGCGGCGACCTCGGTCCGAAGCGTCGCGCCTGGGACCACCAGGTGCCCGAGGGCTTCTACCACCTCGTGCGCCTGAACCCCGAGAGCCTCTACCACCTGTCGCTGCAGGTCGACTACCCGAACCGCTCCGACCGGCTGCTCGGCGACCGCGAGGATCCCGGCAGCGACATCTACGTCCACGGCGACCGCGTCAGCGACGGCTGCCTGCCGATCGGCGACCATGCCATCGAGCAGCTCTACCTCGCCGTGCTCGACAGCCGCGCCGCCGGCCACCCGG
>DATIYW010000155.1:0-13979 GCA_035517415.1 Thermoanaerobaculaceae bacterium | reverse complement strand
GAGCAGGAACGGCAGCCCGGCGAACGCCGCGCCGGCGAGCGCCGGGTAGAGACGCGCGACCGCCGTCGTCTCCCCGAGGAGGCCGAGCAGCGGGGCGAGGATGAAGTAGAGCAGCGGACCGTGGTAGGTCGGGTCGTAACGGTAGATCCCCGAGTGCAGGAGGTTGTAGGCGAAGTCGCAGTGGATCGCCTCGTCGTGGTGGGGCGGCCGCGCGCCGAGCGCCACCAGACGCAGCAGGAGCGCCCCGGCGACGAGCGCGATCCACGCGATCCTCTCCCGCCGGCTCACCTGCGCGCCCTCACGAGCCCACCGCCACGACCGTGCACCCTCCCGACGCGAACGCCGCCGGACCCGACCGCACCACGGCGTCGAGGCCCGCCGCGGGGTAGAGGCGGCGCTCGACGCTGCCGACGACGATGAACCGCGCGCCGAGCGACCTGGCGATGCGCTGCGCCTCGGCGCCGTCGCCGCAGCGGTAGAGTCGGTCCACCTGCGCCCGCCGCCGCCCGGTCTCGTCGCCGATCGCCCCGCCGCGCCACACCGACTCGTGGTTCTCCCAGCCGAGCACGGCGGGCACGCCCGACGCCGCCGAGATGCGCGCCGCGTCGGAGTAGGCGTCGCCGATCCCCTCGATCAGCACCGACCCGGCCGGCGCGGAGCGCAGGAAGCGCGCCGCGTCCGCCTCCCCGGGCGCCATCCAGCCGAGGCCGCCCCAGCCGGCGATCGGCGCCGCATGGGCGCGGACCGCGAGCGTGACGAGCTGTGGGAGTCCAGCCGCGCCGACCACGACCGCACCCGCCACCGCCAGCGCCAGGCGCCGCCGCCGCACCCAGCCGAGCAGCACCGGGCCGGTCACCGCGAACAGCGTGAGGGCGAGGTGGGAGGCCTTGAACACCGTGTTCATGCGGTAGTACTCGGGGCCGTAGAAGTCCTTGAGGTGGACCGTCTCCATGAACGCGACGAGGGCCAGTCCGACGAGGGTGAGCGCGAACGCCGGGCGCCCCCGCCGCGCCTTGCCGCGCACGACCGCCGCCGCGAGGAGCGCCGCCGCGACCACGGAGATGACCAGCGCGGGCCGCCGGGTCAGCACGATCAGCAGCACGGTCGCCGCCAGCCACGCGGCACGGCTCCACAGGCGCCGCGCCGCCTCGATCCCGCCGAAGCGCAGCGCCAGCTCCCAGGCGACCAGGCACGCCGGCACGAGCGCGGCGCCGAGGAAGAACACCAGCTCGCCGAACGTCGTCCCGGTCGTGACCAGGCCGAGGCCGGCGGTCGGCGGGTGGAAGTTGAGCCAGAACGGCAGGTAGAGCGCCCAGCCGAGCGCGCCGAGCGCGACGATGCGGAGCCAGCGACGCCACCGCCCGCCGACCGGCACGACGAACCCGCCCTCGTCCGCCACCGCGACGAGGAGGATCGCCGCGCCGAGCGGGAGCGCGCACCAGGGGTTGGCGGCGGCGGCCGCACCGTACGTCAGCGCGCACGCCGCCGCAGGCACGAGCCAGGCGTCGCCCGCCTTGCCCACCAGCCGGCCGAGGAAGATCGCGGCGAGCGCCAGCGGCACGCAGAGCAAGTGCGGGTGGAGGTCGCCGAGCTGGAACGTGAAGAGCGGGAACTCGGTGATCGTCCCGTGGATCGCGCGCGACGCCGCCCACAGGTCGAGGTCGCCGATCGGCTTGCCGGTCGCCAGCTGCCGCCAGCCGTCGAGCGTGCCGGAGAACACCACCAGGAACGCCGCCATCACCCCGCTCCGCCGGCTGCCGCCGAGCGCCCGGGCGAGCGCCCAGGCGGCCTGCGCGGAGACCGCTGCGAGCGTCGGCACGAGGAGGTTGAAGACGACGTCCGGCGCAAAGCCGCAGACCTTGGCGGGCAGCAACCAGGGCACGAATCCCCAGTAGTAGTAGGGCAGCGAGCGGCCGGCGAGCCACGTGTCCTGGGGCGGGATGCCGCCGGGGCGCAGCAGCGTCGCGAGGATGCCGAGGTCCATCGGCTTCTCGGTCGCCGTCACCGCCATCGACGGCAGGCGGAGGTAGGCGAGCAGCAGGAATGCGCCGACGCCGACCAGCCCGGGCTCGATCAGCGCCCGCCATTCGGCGCCGCGCCAACCCTTCGCGCCCCAGATCGTGAAGGCGATCACGACCGGCACCCCGACCCAGCACCACTCCGCCAGCCCGGCCCACCCCGCCAGCCACGCCAGGTACGCCTGCACGGTGAGGCCGACGACGGGCGCTACCGCCCAGCTCGTCCCGGTGCCGACGCCGAGGCGGCGGAGACAGCCGGCCGCGCCGACCCCGACGGCCGCGAGCGCCGCGCACCAGGCCGCCATCTGCCAGACCATGGGATCGCATTCTAACCCGCACCGCCGTGGGCGCCGTCGCGACGAGCCGCGCGCCACCGCGCTGAACCTCGCATCGCGGGCGGCGCGGGGCGGGAAAACCGGCTACACTTCCCCGGTAGGCAACCGGAGGTCCGGCCCGATGACCGTCTTCGCTCTCCCGCTCGTGACCGCGGCGGCGACGCTTCTGCCCCAGGTGCGCCCGTTTTGGCGGGTGTCGGAGGGGACGCCGCTGCAGCCGGGCCAGGTCAAGGTGAGCTCCCACCTCGTGCGCGAGGGGCGCGAGATCGCGGTCTACCAGGAGGACGGCTACCGCTTCTCGACGCTCGGACCGGAGGACGAGGAGCGGCAGGTCGCCGCGGCGGTCCAGGCGTTCGACGACGACATCTTCCCCCGCGAGGTCGCGATCTTCGGCCCCTGCCCGGACCGCGACGGCAACGCCAAGGTGATCCTGCTGCTGTGCCCGCTGCCGCGCTCGCCGGCGCTGTTCTTCGCCTTCGACGCGATGGACGACGCCGACGCCGTCCGCTACGGCTTCCACTCCAACCAGGGCGAGGTCCTCTACCACACCTTCGAGGAGCAGGGGAACCGCGCCGGCTGGAACGTGCAGACGCTCGCGGAGAGTTTCCACCAGCTCCTCCACTTCGCCCGCGACCCGGGCGAGACGGCGTGGAGCGCGCTGCTCGCCAACTACACGCCGTACCTGTGCGGCCTCGCGCCGGTGCGGCTGCTGTGGGGCGACTTCGATCCCGCCGGTCGCCTGCACAGCCCGTCCGACCCTTGGGGCGAGCGGGGCTGGTCGCTGCTGTTCCTCCAGTACCTGCGCGACCGCCTCGGCGACGAGGCGTTGCGCGACCTCGTCGCGCGGCCAGAGAAGGGGCTGGCGGGGGTCGGCAGCCTGCTCGCCGCACGAGGCGACCGCGCCCACGCCGGCGACCTGCTGGCGGACTTCGCGATGGCGTGCTGGCTCGACGATCCCGTGCTCGGCGACGGGCGATTCGCCTTCAAGTCGGTGGCGCCGCCCCGCCCGCGCCCGGCGGCGCACGCCCTCGCCTCCCGGCCGACCTCCGGCGCGATCGACGTCGGGGTCGGCGGAATGGCGTTCTTCCTGATCGAGAGCAACGGCGAGCGCTCGTTCCCGCTCATGCTCCAGGGCGACCCCACCGTCCGCTGGGTCGGCCGCGCCGTCCAGCTTCGCCGGCACGGCCCGGACCAGGAGCTGCCGGTCGCCTTCTCGACCGCCAGCGTCGCGCGCGTGGACCTGCCGAAGATGGAGCCCGGCGACCAGGTGGTGGTCGCCGCGGTAGCGCTGCCCGGGGACTCACCGGAGTTCGACCGGCGCACGCTGCTGCTCCGCTGGGGGCTCGCCTGGGCCCCGCGCGCCCCGGTCGACCAGGGCCGCGAGATGCTCAACGGCCTGATCAAGAAGGCGCTGCCGGCCGGCGGCACGGTCGCCCAGGCTCACCTGATGAGCACGATCGAGCGTCTCGCCGGCGGCTCGCCGGAGGGCGGCGAGGGACCGGTCGTGCAGACGCGCTACGCGTGGGCGCCCGAGGCCCGCGCCGTGCTCGAGGTGCTCAAGCAGGAGGCGGGCCGGCGCGGGCTGCCGGTGCGCGAGCAGACGTTCCTGCGCCGGGCGCCGAACGAGATCGAGCAGGACTGGGTGAACCTGGTGATCGACTTGCCCGGAGCCGACCCGCGGCGCTGGCCGGTGGTGCTCGCCGCGCATTGGGACGGCGCCAGGACCAACCTCCGCGACTCTTACCTCCGCGCGCTCAACCTCGACGACAACGCGTCGGGGGTCGCGGTGGCGATGGAGGCCGCCGCGGCGATGAGCCGGATGCCGCACCGCACGCCGATCCAGGTCGCGTTCCTCGCCGGCGGCTACCACGAGGCGGCGGGCGCCAACGCGCTGCTCGGGCAGCTCGGCGGCGTCACCGCCTGGGTCGAGCTCGACGCCGTCGGCGCCGCGCAGGCGTGGCCGCGCACCGCCGACGTGTACCTCGAGGGGAAGATCCGCGGCTCGGGGTTCCCGTTCTCGATCAACCAGGCGTTCAGGCACTGCGGGCTCGCGCCCAAGGCCGAGGAGGAGATCAGGGCGCCGCACACCGGCGCCAGCATCGTCGTCGCGCGCGGGATGCCCGGGCTGGTGATCAGCACGCGGCCGCCCGACGCCGCCGGGATCGACCTCGACACGCCGCGGGCGGTCGAGCGGCAGAGCCTCTCGCCGGAGCTGATGGTGCTGGTCACGAAGGCGGTCGCTACGGTCGTGACCGACCTCGCCGGCGCTCCGTGAGAGCTGCCGCGCCCGGGGCCGGCCGGGCCGCGGCGGGAAGCCGGGGTGCTGCGGAGGGGAGCGCAGACATGGACATTTCCACCGTCAAGATCGAGAAGCCCGAGGCGACGAACCTCATCCTCGGCCAGGCGCACTTCATCAAGACGGTCGAGGACCTGCACGAGGCGATCGTCACCACCGCGCCGCAGCTCCGCTTCGGGATCGCGTTCTGCGAGTCGTCCGGTCCGGCGCTGATCCGGCGCTCGGGCAACGACCCGGGGCTGGTCGAGCTCGCTGCGCGCAACGCTGCGGCCGTCGCCGCGGGCCACAGCTTCCTGGTCTTCCTCGAGAACGGCTTCCCGGTGAGCATCCTGAACGCGATCAAGGCCGTCCCGGAGGTGTGCGGGATCTTCTGCGCGACCGCCAACCCGGTCGAGGTCGTGGTCGCCGCCTCGGGTGGCGGGCGAGCGATCCTCGGGGTGGTGGACGGCGTCTCGCCGACGGGCGTGGAGGGCGAGGAGGACGTCGCCGCGCGCACCCGCTTCCTCCGCCAGATCGGCTACAAGCTCGGATAGCCAGGCTTGCCCGGTCTCGCCTCTCCGCTGTCCCTGCCGGCGCTCGTCGCCGCGGCGTTCTTCGTCTCGTTCGCCACGGTCGCGGTGCCGGGGCCGATCACGCTGGTCGCCTCGCGCCTCGCGCTCGCCCGTCACCTCGCCGCCGCGATCTGGTTCCTCGCCGGCGTCACGGTGCTCGACGTCGCGCTCTTCACCGCGCTCGCCTCGGGCGCCGCACCCGCACTGCGCGAGGTCGGCGCGATCCCGTTCGTCGAGGTGCTGGGGGGCATCGCGCTGCTCTGGGGCGGATGGAGCTCGGCGCGGCACGTTCCCCAGCCGCGCGACCCCCGCCTCCGCGCGCGGGTCAAGGAGGGCAGCCCGCTCGGCCACTTCCTGCTTGGTCTTGCGGTCGCGGCGGGCAACCCCCACTACTGGATCTGGTGGGTGACGGCGGGGCTCGCGTTCGTCGAGGCGGCGAGGGCGCACGGCGCTCCCGGCCTGGCGTGGATGCTCGGCGCGCTGGTGGGCGGCGTCGTCGCCTGGTACGTCCCGCTGTTGTGGGCGCTCTCGCGCGGCTCCGCGCTCCTGAGCCCGCGGGCGGAGACGATCGTCACCCGGGCGATGGGCGTGGCCCTGCTGGTCCTCGGCGCGGGCCTCGTCGGCGTCGGGACGTGGCGCTTCTACGTCGCCCACTTCTGAGGCGGCAGCCGGAGTGGATCAGGCGGCGGTGGGCTCGCCGCCCGATCCCGCGGGCCGACCTCTAGCGCCGCCAGCGGCCCGGCGTCCAGCGCCAACCGCGGGCGCCGCGGTTCCAGCGGCCGGCGACCCAGACCGCGCCGACGCGCGGCGGCCTGGCCCAGTAACCGCTGTGCCAAATCCAGCGGTTGGACCAACCCCAGTAGCCGCCGATCCAGACGAAGCCCGGAGACGGCGCGACCACCTGCGCCTCGGCGTAGGGGGTCGGCGGCCCCTCCGGTGCGTAGGGGGCGACGATACAGGACGACATGAGGAGCAGGGCGATCAGACCGAACGCGGCTGCGTGCGCGATTCTCGGCTTCATCGTTCACCTCCCGTTGCTTCCTGACGGACCACGGCACCTTTGGTTTACGCCGTCCGCGACCCGCCGCTCACTGCGCCGGGTAGTACCCGGCAATGGTCCTCGCCGTCAGTCCCTCGCCCTTGACCTCCACCCGCACGGTGCGGAACGCGTCCGCGCTCTTGGTCGACGGCGAGCGGTAGGAGAGCAGGTACTGGGCGCGGAGCTGCTCGTCGATGCGCTTGTAGGTATCGTCGAGCACTCCCTTGTTGGGTGCGTAGAACACCTCTGCGCCGGTCGCCTGGGCCAGCTCGGCCAGGCGTTTGCGAATCGTGAAGTCGAGCTTGCCGATGCGGAACCCGAGCGTGAAGATCGGCACGCGGATGGTCTTGGCGTAGCGCAGCGCCACGTCCCAGCTCGTCCGCGAGGTCGTGTCGTCGCCGTCGGTGAGGAGCACGATCGCGGAGCGCCCGCGCCGCCCGCGGAACTGCTCCAGCGCGCGGACCACGGTGTCGTGGATCGAGGTCCCGCCGTCGGGGATCGTGCGCTCGAGGGCGCTGACGAGCCCCTGCGTGTCCTCCGCCCAGTCCACCAGCATCTTGGGCTCGAACGAGAACGTCATCAGGAAGTAGTGGTCGCCCGGCCGCAGCAGGTGCGACGCGAAGCCGGCGACCGCTCGGCGCACGTCGGGGAACTCCTCGCGCATCGAGCCCGAGGTATCGACCAGGATACCGAGCGAGAGCGGGAGCTGCTCGGTGGTGGCGAACGACTCGAGCGGCACCTCCTTGCCGTCCTCGAACACCTTGAACGCGTCGCGCGGGAGGCCGGTGATCAGCTTGCCGTCCTTGTCGAGCACGGTCACCGGCAGCTCCACCACCTCGACCACCACGGACTCCGCGTACCCCTCCGAGCCCAGCACCTTGACCGCCTCCCCGCGCAGCCCGTTCTGGGAGGTGGCCTCGGCGGAGAGCACCTTGATCGCGGCGAGCTTCCCGGCTCCGACGTGCGCGACGCACGGGCACGCCGTCCAGCGCTCGAGCGGCTGGTCGTCGCCGCGGAGCACGACCTCGTCGAGCGCGGCCGCCTGCCCGACCGAAACGGTCACGGCGCGGCTCCCGTCGGACGCCGGGGGCGCGATCAGGATCTCGACCGGGACCTGGTTCGCCGGCGCGTTGAGCACGACCGCGTCCTCGCCGAGGAAGCTCCCGTCCTTGGCGTACGCCACCGCCTGCACCGTCGTCCGCTTCGCCACCTGACCGAGCGGGACCGAGACGGTCCAGGGCGGACGGTTCCGCTGCACCAGCGCGACGCCCTCCGAGGAGAACTCGACGCGCGCGGTGCCGTCCGGGGCGTCGACCTCGAGCTCCACCGCCCCGAGCCCGACGTTGCGCGACGGCGCGCGGAAGTGGACGGTCCCCGCCGCCGGGGGCGCCGGCGCGAGCGCCAGGGCGTCCGGCGCGCCGCCGGGGGTCGGCTCGAACGGCTTCTCCTGCGCCGTCACCGTGGCCTTCCCCAGCCATCCGCCGTGGGCGCGGCCGTCCTCGCTCTCGACCTGCACCCGGACCTCCCCGTCGCCGAGCGGCCACTCCCGGTACAGCATGGCGCTGCCGTCGGCCTCCAACTCGACCACCGCCTCGAGGTGGTCCGCCTCCTTGCCGCCCTGGAGGAAGCTGACCGCCACCCGGAGATGGTCCCCGGCCCGCTTGCGGTCCTCCGGCGCGACCTGGATCGCGATCCCCATCACCGTCCCCTGCTGCGGTCCCCGGCCGAGCGGCTGCATCTCGACCCGAATCGCCAGCGGGGCGTTCGCCGCCACGGCGCTCGCCAGGATCAATCCGATCATCCCCGCCCTCCCTTGAGGCAGAACCCTGATGGCGATTCTGCCATGCCTTCGTACGCAGCCCTCGATATTAGTGGATTGCGCTAATATCTTGCGTCATTCGAATCGACATACTTGACAATTAGCCACTCATATCCTATATTCCCCTCTGGAGCCCCGTGCAGGGGCCCGTCAAAGGGAGGAAACCCAAATGCCGACCATCGTTCGATGGGACCCGTTCCGGGAGATGCACTCGCTGCAGGACAGGCTGAACCGAGCGTTCGAAGACGTGTGGGGCCGCAGCCGCAGGCCGGAGGACGAGTTCGTCACCGGCAGCTGGATGCCGCCGGTGGACGTGAGGGAGACCAAGGACGCCCTCGAGATCACCGCCGAGCTGCCCGGCATCGAGCCGAAGGACGTCGAGGTTTCGGTCGAGAACGGCATCCTCACGCTCAAGGGCTCGCGCACGTTCGAGAAGGCGGCCGACGGCGAGACCTACCACCGCGTCGAGCGGTCGTACGGGGCGTTCGAGCGCTCGTTCACGCTTCCGACCAACGTCGACACGGAGAAGGTCAAGGCCGTCTACCGCAGCGGTGTGCTCCACCTCACGCTGCCCAAGCGCGAGGAGGCGAAGCCGAAGTCGATCTCCATCAAGGTCGACGGGGTCTAGACCGGCGAGAGCGCCGCGGTGGATGCGAGCGGGGCGGGCGCAGGTGCCCGCCCTTGCTGCGTTCGGGCTGCGGATGGAGACCGGAAGGCTCGGCTGGGGAGTGCGCTGTGTCCCTGTTGGCAGCGGTCGGCTCAGTCCGGCGCCGTCGTCGCAAGCTCGCCCAGCGCGCGGGCGATCACCATGCGTTGCACCTCGCTCGTGCCCTCGTAGATCGTGGTCACGCGGGCATCGCGGTAGAGGCGCTCAACCGCGTACTCCCGCGAGTAACCGTAGCCTCCGTGGAGCTGCACCGCGAACGCGACGATCCGGTTCGCCGCCTCGCTCGCGAACAGCTTGGCCTGGGCGCTGGTGCGGCTGGTCCGCCCGCCCTGCTCCGAGAGCCAGGCGGCGCGGTAGGCGAGCCAGCGCGCCGCCTCCAGCTCGGTGTCCATGTCGGCGAGGCGGAAGCCGATCGCCTCGTGGGCGATGATCGGCTTGCCGAACTGCAGCCGCTGCTTCGCGTAGGTGAGCCCCTCGTCGAGCGCCGCCTGGGCGATGCCGATCGCCTGCGCGGCGATGCCGAGGCGGGAGTGATCGAGCGTCGCGAGGGCGATCTTCATGCCCTCGCCCTCGCTCCCGAGCAGGTCGCCGGCCGGGACCACCGCGTCCTCGAGCGTGACGCCGCAGGTGACGGAGGAGCGCAGCCCCATCTTCGACTCCGGCTTCTGCACCACCACGCCGGGCTGCCGCGCGTCCAGCACGAACGCCGAGATCCCCTTCGCGCCCTCGGCCGGGTTGCGGGTGGCGAGCACCACGAAGGTGCGGGCCACCCCGGCGTTCGTGATCCACGCCTTGCTCCCCGAGAGCAGGAAGCGGTCGCCGTCGCGCCGGTAGGTGGTGCGCAGCGCCGCGACGTCGGAGCCCGCGCCCGGCTCGGTGAGCATGATCCCGCCGAGCGCCTCGCCGCGCGCCAGCGGCGGCAGGACGCGGCGCTTGAGCGCCTCGCAGCCGAAGCGCAGGATCGGCCACTGGCACACCGAGTTCGTCACCGACACGCCGACCGCCACGCTCGCGTCGCCCCGCGCCAACTCCTCGATCGCGAGCAGGTAGGAGATCACGTCCATGCCCGCGCCGCCGAGCTCCTCGGGCGCGAGCATGCCGAGCAGCCCGAGACCCGCCAGCTCGGCGAAGATCTCGGCCGGGAACTCGCCCCGCTCGTCGCGCGCCTGGGCGCCCGGGCGCAGCTTCTCCGCGGCGAAACCGCGCACCATGTCGCGCACCATCCGTTGCTGCTCTGAGAAGTGGAAGTCCACCCGCACCCCCGCCGCGAGATTGTACCCAATGGCGGGCGCCGCTTCCCCCTCGACGGGCGCTCGTGTACCTTCGTCGCATGCCGCGGATCCACCTCCTGCCCGACGTGCTGATCAACCAGATCGCGGCGGGCGAGGTGGTGGAGCGGCCGGCCTCGGTGGTCAAGGAGCTGGTCGAGAACGCGCTCGACGCCGGCGCCCGCAGCGTCCGGATCGGCCTCGCCGCCGGCGGCCGCGACCTCGTCGAGGTGGAGGACGACGGCTGCGGCATGGACCGCGACGACGTGCTGCTCGCCCTCGAACGCCACGCCACCTCGAAGATCGCGTCGGCGGACGACCTCGGCCGCATCACCACGCTCGGCTTCCGCGGCGAGGCGCTGCCCTCGATCGCCGCCGCCTCGCGGCTGACGATCGAGACCGCGGCGGCCGACGGCGAGGGCACCCGCGTCGTGGTGGAGTTCGGCAGGATCGGCGCGGTGGAGCCGTGCGCGCGGCCGCGCGGGACCACGGTCGCGGTGCGCGACCTCTTCGCGCGGCTGCCGGCGCGACGCAAGTTCCTGCGCACCGAGGCGACCGAGCTGCGCCACGCGGTCGGCGCCCTCGCCGCGCTCGCGTTCGCCCGGCCGGAGGTCGGGTTCCTCGTCGAGCACGGCCGCCGCGCGCTCCTCCGACTCCCCGCCGTGCGCGACGCCGCACAGCGCCTGCCGGACCTCGTCGGCGCGCAGCGCGCCCGCGCCGCGCGAGCGGTCCGGCACGCCGCCGGCGGCGTCCGGGTCGAGGGGTTCCTCCTTCCGCCTGGACCGTCGCGCGACGCGGTGATCGCGGTCAACGGACGGCCGGTGCGCGACCGCCTGCTCGCCTCGACCGTCTACCGGACGCTCCGCGGCCCCGGCGGCACGCCCGAGGCGGAGGCGTACCTCGAGCTGACGCTGCCGGCCGCGGAGGTCGACGTCAACGTCCACCCGACCAAGGCCGAGGTGCGCTTCGCCGAGCCCGGGCGCGCGGTCGCGGCGCTCACCCAGGCGCTGGCGCAGGCGCGGATCGCGATCCACGGCGCGATCCCGGTCCGCCGCGTGGTGTCGATCGCACCGGCCCCGTCGCCGTCGCCGCCGCTTCCGCTCGGCGCCGCGTCGCACCCGGGGGCGGGGTACCTGACGGGCGGCGCTGCGCCCTCGGTGCGCGAGGCGGCCGGCGAGCCGGCGCCCGTGCCCCCCGTGCCGCACACCGCGTGGGGGCGCTACCTCGGGCAGTACCGCGACACCTACCTCGTCCTCGAGGACGACGCCGGCCTCGTCCTGATCGACCAGCACGTCGCCCACGAGCGGGTGCTCTACGAGCGGCTGCTCGCCCGCGAGTCCGACGTCCCGGTCCAGCGGTTGCTTCTCCCCGAGGTGGTGGAGCTGCCAGCGGCGCTCGCGGCGCTCGCGTCCGAGGCGGCGCCCGAGCTCGAGCACCTCGGCGTCGAGATCGAGGCGGCATCGGGGGCGACCGTGCGGCTGCTCGGCATGCCGGCCTCGCTGCCGGGCGGGCGCGGCGCGCGTCTGGTCGGCCAGCTGCTCGCCGACCTCGCCGACGGCTCGGCGCCCGGGGGTACGCTGCGCGAGCGGGCGGCGGCGTCGCTCGCCTGCCGCGCCGCGATCAAGAAGAACCGCCCCCTCCCGCGCGGGGAGGCCGAACAGCTGCTCGCCGAGCTCGCCGGGGTCGCCGACCCCCACCGCTGCCCGCACGGCCGGCCGATCGTCCTGCGCGTCCCGCACGAGGAGATCGAGCGCCGCATCGGCCGCCGCTGAGGCGATCCGCAGGTCGCAGAACCGCTCCAGCGCCAACGAATCAGGCCGTTCTCGCAACGTCGTCTCAACTTGTGTTTGACAACGTGAACCTGCGGACCCAGACTGGAAATGGAATCCAACCCCAGGGCCGCCGGACGACCGTGCAGGCCGGAGGCGGGCCCGAGCGACGTGGCGCGGCGCGCCAGGTGGAGGTGTCCCGTGATCGGTCTGCGACGCATCGTCCCTGCGGTCCTTGTCGGGGCCGCTCTCGCCCTTGCGGCGTCCCCGGCGCTGGCGGGCTTCTCGGGCACGGACCTGTTCCTGCCGTCGGTGGGCAACCGGCCGGGGAACTCCGGCTCGCAGTGGCACACCCTGCTGTGGATCCACAACCCCACCGCCTCCAACCTCACCGTCCGCGTCTACTTCCTCGCCCGCAACGCCGCCAACCCCGCCCCGCCCTACTTCGACGACCTCGTCCCCGCCGGCGGCACCGTCCGCTACCCCGACGTCATCACCGACCGCTTCCACCTCTCCGCCTGGGGCGCCCTCCGCATCACCGCCCCCGCCCCGGTGCTGGCCACCTGCCGCATGTACAACCTCCCCTCCGGCGGCGCCGACTGCGACACCCAGGGTCAGGACTACGTCGGCGTCCCCGCCCCCTTCGCCATCGGCGCCGGACGGTCCACCCAGCTGCTCGGCGTCTACCAGACCACCCCGCTCGCCTCCTCGATGTTCCGCTACTCCTTCGGCTGGGTGGAGACCTCAGGCGGCACCGTCAACGTCCGCGTCTCCGCCTACGGCGAGGACGGCAGCCTGGTCGCCGTCAAGGACTACCCCACCACCCAGGGCTACGAGGCGCGCTACTACGACATCAGCGACCTGATTCCCAACGTCAACGAGACCAACGTGCGCCTGACCGTCGAGGCGACCGGCGGCGCGGGGCGGATCGTGGCGGTCGGCTCGGGGGTGGCGAACAGCTCCAACGACGGCACCACCTTCGAGATGCGCTTCCCCGACTCGCTCCTCGCGGCGGGCCTCTCCGCCGTGATCCACGACGCCACCCTCACCGGCGACGGCACCGCCGCCACCCCACTCGGCATCGCCAACGGCGGCGTCGGCTCTCCGCAGCTCGCGAGCGGCGCGGTGACCGGCCAGAAGGTCGCCGCCGGCGCGATCGGCACGGACCATCTCGCCAACGGCGCGGTCACCAAGCCCAAGCTCGCGGCCACCGGGGGGACCAACGGGCAGGTGCTCGGGACCGACGGCTCCGCCCTCACCTGGCAGACGCCCTCGGGGTTCACGCTGCCCTACTCCGGAGTCAAGAACAACAACGCCGACCCACTCTTCTACATCGTCAACACCGGCACCGGGCCGGGCGTGCGCTCGGAGAGCAGCGGCGGCGCAGGGCTGTACGCGTATAGCGCCAACGGAGCCGAGGGCGTTTACGGAGCGAGCGACCGCTCGAACGGCTACGGGGTCCTGGGCGTGGCCCACAACGGCGCCAGCAGCGCTGGCGTGTACGGCGAGGGTGCCGGCGGCGCCGGCGTTTGGGGGACCGCCGGCACCGGATGGGGCGTGCACGGCCAAAGCGCCACCGGGATCGGCGTGGACGGCAACGGCGGCGCGACCGGTGTGAAAGGGGTCGGCGTCAATGCGGGCGCCTACGGTGTCTGGGGCATCGCGAACAACGGGGCGGGCGCCGTGGGCGTCTTCGGGATGAGCAGCGCCGGGGACGCCCTCTACGGCGCGAGCGACAGCGGTGCCGGCGCGATCGTGACCAGCACCAGCGGTCCGGGCCTGTCCGCCCAAAGCGGCAGCGGCGTCGCGGTGGACGCCTACAGCACCGGCTCGATCGGCGTGAGGGCGGAATGCGCCAAGCCGGGCGGCACTGGCATCTCCGCCATGGCCTCCGGGACGAACGCCAAGGGCGTCTACAGCTCGGTTACGGGCAGCGGCGCCATCGGCGTGTTCGGCGGCAGCAGCGATTCCACCGGCGTCGAGGGATCGAGCGGCAGCGGCACCGGTGTGAGCGGCGTCAGCAACGGCACCGCCGTCTTCGGCCAGAGCACGGGGGGCGCGAACGGCGTTTGGGGCTTCACCAACAGCGCGACCTCCGCCGGGGTACGCGGCGAGAACTCGAACGGCTACGGCGTCGTCGGCGTCAGCGGAGCGGGGTTCGGCGTGAGCGGCTACGGCAACAGCATCGGCATCTACGCTCACAACTCGTACGTCGGG
>DATIYW010000154.1:0-5398 GCA_035517415.1 Thermoanaerobaculaceae bacterium | reverse complement strand
CTCGACGCCGACGCGGTGGTCGAGGAGCTCTACCGGCCGGGCGCGCCCGGCGCGCGCGCGGTCGCGGCGCTGTTCGGGCCCGGGGTGCTCGGCGCCGCCGGCGGCGTGGAGCGCGCGGCGCTCGGCGCGCTCGTGCTCGCGGACGCGGCGGCGCGCGCGCGCCTCGAGGCGGCGGTCCACCCGCTCGTGCGAGAACGCATCGCGGCCTGGCTCGCGGCGCTCGCGGCCGCGGTGGGCGCCCCCAGCGTCGCCGTCGTCGAGGCGGCGCTGCTGGTGGAGACCGGCTCGTTCCGCGACTACCAGCGGCTGGTCGTGGTCGGCGCCCGCCTCGAGCTGCGCCGGGCGCGGGCGCTGCGCGCGGGGTGGCCGGCGGCGCGCTTCGACCGCACGGCGGCGGCGCAGGCCGACGACGCGAGCCGCGAGCGTGCGGCCGACTACGTGGTGCGCAACGAGGGGCGCGTCGCCGAGCTCGAGGCGGCGACGGCGGCGCTGTGGGCGCTGCTGGCCGAGGACGCGGCGGCGGTGGCGGCGGGCCTGCCGGTGCCGGCGCGCGGCGCGGGCTGAGATCAGCGCTTCTCGAGCTCGCGCTTCAGCGCCTGGAACGCGAGGCCGCGGTGCGAGCGCGCGTTCTTCTCCGCCGCCGGCATCTCGGCGAAGGTGCGGCCGCCGCCCCACTCCGGCGCGAACACCACGTCCCAGCCGAAGCCGTTGGCGCCGCGCGGCGCGTCGACGATCGCACCCTCGACGATCCCCACGCCGGCCCACTCGCGCTCCCCGTCGCAGACGAGCGCGACGCAGTGGGCGCGCGCCCGCTTGTCGGCGAACCCGTCGAGCAGGCGGGGGAGCGCCGCGGCGCCGGCGGCGGCGAGCAGCCAGCGGATCAGCGGACCGGGAAAGCCCCCGAGCGCGGCGAGCTCGAGCGAGGTGTCCTCAACCAGCACCGGCCGGCCGAGGAGGGCCGCCGCGGCGCGCGCCTTGGCGCGGGCGATGGCGGCGACGTCGAGCCCCTGCGGCTCGGCGAGGTCGAGGTCGCGGCGCTCGAGCGCGACGCCGAGGATCGCCTCGGCCTCGCGGTGCTTGTCGGCGCTGGAGGTGACGAAGACGATGCCGGGCCGCAACGTCACTCCCCGGCGCCGGGGACCTCCTCGGTGAGGAGGCGGAAGACCGGGAGCTTGCCCTGCAGGCCGCGGAGCTGGACGTTGCCGAGGTGCTCGGTGGGGAACAGGTGCGCCACCGCGCGCTGGGTCGCGGCCCCCATCACGATCGTCTCGGGCTTGGCGACCAGCTCCTCGATCCGCGCGGCGACGTTGACGGTGTTGCCGAGCACGGTGTAGTCGACGCGGTTGGCGGAGCCGAACTCGCCGACGACGACGAGGCCGGAGTTGATCGCCATGCGCACCTCGACGACGTCGAGGCCGTTCCCCTGGCGGTCGCGGTTCCAGCGCTTGAGGCGGCGGCGCAGCGCGAGCGCGGCGAGGATCGCGCGCTCGGCGTGGTCCTGCTGCTCGAGGGGCGCGCCGAAGAACGCCATCGCGGCGTCGCCGATGAACTTGTCGAGCGTGCCGCCGTACTCGAACACGGAATCCGAGGCGAGGGTGAAGAACTGGTTGAGGAAGCGCGCCACCTCCTGCGGCTCCATCGTCTCGCAGCGCGCGGTGAAGCCGACGATGTCGGCGAACATCACCGAGATCTCGCGCGTCACGTGGCGCTCGGCCTCGCCCGGCGCGCGGTGGCGGCCGACGATCGCCTCCACCACCGCGGGCGAGTGGTAGCGCTCGAGCCGCTCGCGCATGCGCTTCTCCTCGCGGATGTTGTCGTTGAGGCGGGCGCGGTCGATCGCGACCGCGGCGTAGTTCGCGAGCGCGGTCAGGAGGTCGAGGTTCTCCGCCGTGAAGCAGTCCTTCGCGAGCGGCGTGTCGACGAACAGCACGCCGATGACGTTGTCGCGGTGCCAGAGCGGCGCGCACATCGCGGAGCGGATCTGGTGCAGGCGCACGCTCATCCCGGCGGAGAAGCGCTCGTCGGCCTGCGCGTCGGAGGTGAGCACGGCGACCTTCTGCCGCGTCACCAGGTCGAGGATGGTCTGCGAGACCGGCGCCTCCTGCAGCTGCGCCCCGCCGCGCGAGCGCGCCATGCGCAGCTCGGCGCGCCCCTCGGGCGAGAACAGGAGGATGTAGGCGCGCTCGGCAGGGAGCTGGTCGAACACCGCCTCCATCACCTTCTCGAGCACCGGCTCGAGCTCCTCGACCTCGAGCAGCGTGCGCGCGACCTGGGCGAGCGCCTCGAGCACGCGCTCGCGCGAGGAGACCGCGGTGCTCTGCTGCATCTTCTTCGCCGCCTCGCGCTCGAGGCGGAAGTCCTCGCGGAACTCCTCGATCGGGCGGAGGAACGTCGCGGAGCTGACCGGCGCGCCCTCCGGCGTGTCGGTGGCGCGGAACGAGAGCGTGAAGTTGCCGACCTGCACCTCGTCGCCGTCGGCGAGCAGGCCGTCGGTGACGTAGCGCCCGTTGACCTTGACGCCGTTGGTCGAGCCGAGATCGACGACGTACCACAGCTCGCCGCGCTGCTCCAGCCGCGCGTGGTGGCGGGAGACCGAGAAGTCCTTCAGGACGATCTGGTTGTCCGACGCACGGCCGACCCCCGCCGGCGACGTCTCGAGGCGCAGCCGGTGCGCCGACTCACCCTCGTTCCACCTCACTTCGGACATGCACTCATTCTAACCCGGGCCAACGCCCGGGAGTTCCATCGCGCCGGCGGGTCGCAACGGCGGCATGCCCCCTGCCGGGGTGCTGGACTAGAATCCGCGGATGCCGGAGGCGAGCGCGTGAGGATGGCGAGATCGGAGTCCTGGGTCGGATCGGGCGGCGCGGCGCGCCGGGCGGCGCTCGGCGCGCTCGCGGTCGCGCTCGCGGCGGGATGCGGCGCCCGCCGCGCGGTCCCGACGTTCGCCAACGCGCCGGTGGTGCTGATCTCGATCGACACGATGCGCGCGGACCGCCTCCCGGCCTACGGCTACACCCGCGTCCGCACCCCGAACCTCGACCGCTTCGCGCAGCAGGCGTGGCTGTTCGAGAACGCCTACACGCCGTGCCCGATGACCCAGCCGGCGCACACCACGATGCTGACCGGCCTCCTGCCGCCCGAGCACGGGGTGCGCAACAACGCCGGCTTCGTGTTCGACGCCAAGGCGCACGGCAGCCTGCCGCAGCTCCTCAAGCAGCACGGCTACGCCACCGGCGCCGCGGTCTCGTCGTACGTGCTGCGCTACGAGACCGGTTTGGGGCAGCTCTTCGACACCTACGAGGACTCGCTCGGCACCGCGCCGGGCGTCGAGTCGGTCCACTACCGGCGCGCCGGCGACAAGACCGAGGCGTTCGCCCGCGAGTGGATCGCCAAGCACGCGACCGAGCCGTTCTTCTACTTCTTCCACATCTACGAGCCGCATCTGCCCTACGACCCGCCGGAGCCGTTCCGCAGCGAGTACGGCGTCAGCTACGACGCCGAGGTCGCGACCGCGGACGCGATCGTCGGCAGCTTCCTCGAGGACCTCAAGCGCCTCGGCGTCTTCGACCGCGCCGTGATCGTCGTGACCGGCGACCACGGCGAGGGGCTCGGCGACCACGGCGAGGAGCAGCACTCGGTGCTGCTCTACCGCGAGGTGCTGCACGTGCCGCTGCTGCTGCGGCTGCCGGGCGGGTTCGGCGGCGGCCGGCGCATCGCCGCGCCGGCGCAGCTCTCCGACATCTTCCCGACCGTGACGGCGGCGCTCGGTCTCGACACGCCGAAGGAGGTCAGCGGCTCCTCGCTGCTCGCGCTCGCCGACGGCGCGGCCCGCCCCAGGTTGATCTACGGCGAGACGCTGTTCCCCCGCATCCAGCTCGGCTGGAGCGACCTCCACTGCGTGCTCGATGCGCGCTACCACTACATCTCGGGGCCGCGCCCGGAGCTCTACGACATGACGGCGGACCCGGGCGAGAAGCACGACATCGTCAAGACCGACTCCGCCGACGCCGCGCGCCTCGCCGCGGGACTGGCGGCGTTCCCGCACGGCAACGAGAGCCCGAGCGCGGTCGACGCGGAGACGCTGCGCCGCCTCTCCGCGCTCGGCTACATCGGCGGCGTGCGCGGCGGCCCCGCGGCAGGCGCGCTCCCGAACCCGGTCGACAACCTCCGCTACCTCGAGCGCATGCAGGAGGGGTGGCGCCTGGCGGCGGACAACAAGACCGCGCAGGCGATCGCGGTGCTGCGCTCGGTGGTGGGCGAGAACCGGCGCATGTCCGACGTCTGGGTCAAGCTCGGCGAGCTCTACGCCGACGAGGGGCTGGACGCGGAGTCGGCCGCGGCGTACCAGCACGCGCTCGACAGCTCGCCGGTCTACCTGCCCGACATCGCCGTCGCGCTCGGCTTCGTCGACCTGCGCCTGAACAAGATCGAGGCGGCCGAGGCGGTCGCCCGCCGCGCCGTCGCCGACGTTCCCGGCAAGGCGCACGAGCTGCTCGCCCGCATCGCGCTCGCCCGCGGCGACCTGCCCGCCGCGGAGGAGGAGGCGCGCGCCGCCGCGGGATCGCGCAACCCGCAGCCCTCCGCGGTGCTGATCATGGCCGACGTGAAGCTGCGCGAGGGCAAGCCGGCGGACGCGCTCGAGGTCGTCGGGCGGGCGGAGAGGTTCATGCAGGAGCTGCGCCTGCCGGCGGTCTACGACCTCGACTTCCTGCGCGGCGACGCGCTCGCGCGCCTCAACCGGATGGACGAGGCGGAGGCGGCGTTCCGGCGCGAGATCGCCGCGTTCCCGGCGCACTCGCAGGCGTACGCCAACCTCGCTGTGATCCGCTTCCTGCGCGGCGACCGCGCGGGCGTCGAGCGGCTGCTCGAGCAGATGACGGCCGCTGCGCCGTCGGCGCGCACCTACCTGCTCGCCGCGACCACCTGCGACTCGCTCGGCGAGAAGGGCGCCGCCGAGGCGTGGCGCCGCCGCGCGCAAGCGGCGGCCGTGCCCTCTTCCGCGCACTGATCCCGCAGCGGTGCCCGGCGCGGTGCCGCACGCTCCCGCAACGAAGAAGAAAAGGCCCCGGTCCGAGGACCGGGGCCGTGTGTTCGATGTGAGTGAAGCCTAGAAGCGGACGCCGAGGGACAGAACGATGGTCCTCGGCAGCTGGTAGGCGCCCTGTGTGGAGGCGGTGGTCGGAGTGAGCGGCTTGCCGAACGTCGGCGAGAGCTGCCAGTTGGCGCCGAGCGCCGTGCACTGCGCGGCGGTGTTGCCGGTCGGGCACTGGATCGGCTTGGTGGTGAACGGGTTGAACGCGACCAGGCCGTGGCCAGCGTTACGCGAGGTGTAGACCGTGGTGCCGACGCCGGCCGGGTAGTTGACCGCGTGCTCGTTGAACACGTTGGTCATGCG
>DATIYW010000153.1:0-8785 GCA_035517415.1 Thermoanaerobaculaceae bacterium | reverse complement strand
ACCCGAACGTCTCCGGTGGCGTCAGTCTGGGACCGAACCTATGCGACAGCGCGTTGTGCCCGTGAGGCCAATGTGCGCTGGCACCCGGCCTGCGATTGTGACGCGTGTTTCGGCGCGGGGAGGAGAGCCGCGGCAATGAGGTCACTAACAGTTGCGGCTCGCGCCGCATCGGTGAGCGTGATCCTTGCGGTCGTATCCGCGGTCGGGGATGCGTGGGCCGTGACGCCGCTTTCCAAGCTGCGCATCACGCCCGACATCACGACCGTCCTGTCGGGGGCCACGGTCGGTCCGGCGGATGTGGGCGAGGACAACCTCGCCGGAACGGTGAGCCTGATCAACATCGGGACGATTCCCGACGGCGCACACCTCGACGGCTACGCGGTGGCGGCCAACGGCGACCAACTCCTCTCGTTCGACACCGCGCTCACGCTCGGCGGCACGACGTTCCAGCGCAACGACGTGATCCGGTACAACGGCTCGACGTACACACTCGAATTCTCCGGCGGCGCCAACGGCGTGCCCGACGGCGTCGACATCAAGGACCTGGCGCCGCATGGCGGCAACCTGCTGCTCGCATTCGACTCGGCTTTCGCGGCGGGCGGGACGACGTATTTCCCGGGCGACGTGGCGGAGTGGAACGGCTCGACACTGACGAAGTTCTTCGACGGCGCCGCGGCGGGAGTTCCGGACGGGATGGCGATCAACGGCCTGCACCTGCTCCCGAGCGGCCACCTGCTGCTGTCGTTCGACACTACGGGCACGATCGCCGGTCTGACGTTCGATCGCGCGGACATCGCAGAGTACACGCCCGGCTCGCCGGGGACCTGGGAGGTCGCATACGCCGGCGCGGCGGCCCAGCCAACCGGCTGGAGCGCCGCGGACCTCACCGCGCTTGACGCCACGCCCGGCAGCAACACGTTCGACGTCGCCCTCTCGCTGTCGGGGCCGACGTCGCTTGCCACCATCACGCTGTTTGGCTACACGATCACGGTGACGAACCTCGGCCCGCAGGCGGCGACCGCGCTCTCCGTGAGCGACCCGCTTCCGGCCGGCGTGCTGTTCCAGGCGGTCTCCGCCCCGGCGGGCTGGAGCTGCCTGGCCCCCGCGGTCGGCAGCAACGGCACGGTGACGTGCACGAGCCCGAGCCTGGCGCCGGGATCGCCACAGACGTTCGTGCTCTCCGTCACCTCGCCGGTCTCGCCGGGGCCGATCTCCGACACCGCGACCGTGGCGACCAGTCCAGCCGATACGAACCCGGGGAACGACTCGGCGACCGTGAGCAGCACCGTCACCGCCGGGATCGAAACCACGTACGACGTCGCGATCGCCAAGGCGGCGACGCCTGCGGTCGCCCCCGGTGCCACGATCACGTACACGCTCGTGGCGACCAACAACGGGCCCGGCGCCGCGTCCGCTCTGACGGTGTCCGATCCGCTTCCCGCCGGCGTGCTGTTCTCCTCGCTCGCGGCGCCCGGCGGGTGGAGCTGCTCCACACCCGCGGTGGGTGCGAACGGGACCGTGTCGTGCACGATCGCCAGCCTCGCGCCCGCCTCGCCGCAGACGTTCGTGATCCAGGCGACTGCGCCGCTCGCGGCGACCGTGGTGACGAACACGGCGACCGTGAGCGCGAACCCCGCGGACCAGAACCCCGGCGACAACGCCTCGACCGCGCAGACCGCCGTCGGGCAGGTGCAGCCGATCCCGGCGCTGGGCGGCGCGAGTCTCGGTGTCCTCGCGGCGCTCCTCGCGGGAGCCGGCCTGCTGCTGCTGCGCCGCGGCTAGGGGTCGGCCTGGCCGGGGGAGCGGGCCGGGACGCGCCAGGCGGTGGACCGCGAGGCGCGGGCCGGGCGGTCTACTCGAGCCCCTCCATCAGCCAGACGTCGCCGCCCTGCGGCCGGAAGCGGTCGAACAGCACCCAGCGGCCGTCCGGCGACCACACCGGGTAGTCGATGCGCACGTCGGGGTCGTCGAACGCGAACACCCGCTCCGGCCTGCCGCCGCCGAGCGGCGACACCCACAGCACCTTGTGGCCGACGACGTCCATGATCCGCGAGCCGTCGGGCGAGAGCGACATGTGCGCGCCGCCGGCGACCTCCGCCGTCGGCTCGGGCTCGCCGCCGTCGAGCGGCACGCGCATCGTCCGCGGGCTGCCGCCGCCCGGGGAGCGGAAGATCACCGAACGGGCGTCCGCGCTCCAGCGCAGGAAGTGACCCATCACGCCGACGCGGGTGAGCTGGCGCGGTCGGCTCCCGTCCGCGCCCATCACCCACACCTCGAGGCGGCCGTCGCGGTCCGACTGGAACGCGATCACGCTCCCGTCGGGAGAGAAGAACGGGTTCACCTCGATGGGCCCCTCGGGGCTCAGCCGCCGCATCCGGCCCGCCTCGACCTCGACCGTCCACACCCCCGGCCGACCGCCGCGCGAGGAGAAGAAGGCGAGCGTCCGCCCGTCCGGCGACCAGGTCGGCTGGTAGTCGCCGCCCGGACCGCGGGTGAGCTGGCGAGTCGAGCCGTCGGCGAGCGAGTGGAGCCAGACGTTCATCTCGCCGGCGCGGTCGGAGTTGAAGGCGATCGCGCCGCCGTCCGGCGACCACGAGCCGCGGCTCTCCTCGCGCGAGGTGGCGATGACCTTCTCCGGGGCGCCGGTCGGCAGGCCGGTGGAGGGGTCGACCGGGAGCCGCCAGAGGTCGGCGTTCTGGCGGAGGATCGCGAGCGCCAGGCGCCGCCCGTCCGGAGACAGCGCCAGCTCGATGTCCTGCCCGGCGCCGGTGGTGACCTGCTGCGGCGCACCCGCCGGGGAGCCGTCCGGCGCGACCGGCGCGCGCCAGACGTTGAGGCCGCCGCCGCGGTTGGACGAGAAGTAGACGAACCGTCCGCTCCGGCTCCAAACCGGGTTGAGGTCCTGGAACAGGTCGTTGGTGAGCCACGACAGCCGGCCGGAGCCGACCTCCACCACGCGGATGTCGAAGCGCGTCCGCTCGAGGTTCTGGAACACGAGCCGCGCGCCGTCGGGCGACCAGCGCGGGCGCACGTGGGCGACCTCCTCCGAGGTGTCGGTGCTCGCCTGCCGCGGGTTGCGGCCGTTGCCGTCGAGTAGCCAGATCCGCCGCGGCCCGGCCCAGGAGGCGTCGACCGCGATCTGCCTGCCGTCGGGCGAGACGTCGGGGTTGAACGCCTTCTCCGCGATGCGCGTCTCGGCGCCGCCGGCCAGGTCCACCGACCACAGGTCGCCGTCGTCGTGCTGGCCGAACACGTCGCGCGGCTCGAGCTTGCGCCCCGCCTCGCGGGCGCGGACGAACAGCACGCTCCGGCCGTCGCGCGAGAACGCCGGCTGGATGTCGTCGAACCGGCCGGCGGTGACCGCCACCGGCTCGCCGTCGGGCAGACGCTTGCGGAACAGCCGCCGCACCCCGGAGACCTCGCCGGCGTAGACCAGCTCGCGGCCGTCCGGGGAGAAGGCGGGGAACTCCTCGATCCCCTCGCCGAACGTGACCTGGACCAGCCGCGCGGCCGGGGCGCCCGCGACCGGGGTCTGCCGGGTGTCCTGCGGCCTGGCCGTCAGCAGGCCGCGCACCGCGGCGAGGAGGCGCGACGGGCTGCGCGAGAGCCGGCTCGCCGAAACCGCGGTCGCCGTCGCGCCTGCCGTCGCGCCGGAGATCGCCTCGAGCTCGCGGCGGACCGTCTCGGCATCCGCCGGCCGCGCCTCGCGGTCCTTCTCCAGGCAGCGCCTGATCAGCGCCGTCAGGGCAGCAGGCGTGCCGGCCGGCAGCGCCTGCCAGTCCGGCTCGTGGCCGAGGATCGCGGCGAACGTGTCGGCGACGGTGGCCGCGACGAACGGGCCGCGCCCCGCGAGCATCTCGTAGAGCACGCACCCCAGCGACCAGAGGTCGGACCTGGCGTCGACCGGCAGCCCGCGCACCTGCTCGGGGCTCATCGCCGCTGGCGTGCCGAGCAGCGCGCCGGGGAGGGTGGAGGGCGTGGTCAGCGTGGTCGCGGCGCCGAGCGGCCCGGCGCCCGGGTCGAGCGCCTTGGCGATGCCGAAGTCGAGCACCTTGACGACGCCCTCCGGCGTGACCTTGATGTTGAGCGGCTTGAGGTCGCGGTGGACGATGCCGCGCGCGTGGGCGGCGCCGAGTGCGGCCGCGACCTGGCGGCCGATGAGCAGCGTCTCGTCGAGACCGAGCGCGCCGAGGCGGATCCGCTCGGCGAGCGTCTCGCCCGGCACGTGCTCGAGGACGAGGAAGCGCACGCCGCCAGCCTCCTCGAGTCCGTAGATGGCGGCGACGTTGGGGTGGTTGAGGGCGGCGAGGAGACGCGCCTCGCGCTCGAATCGGGCGAGGTGATCGGGGTCGGCCGCCAGCTCCGGACGGAGTACCTTGATCGCCACCTCGCGGCCGAGCTTCGCGTCGCGCGCCCGGTACACCTCGCCCATCCCGCCGCTGCCGAGGTGGGCGAGGGCCTCGTAGCCGCCGAGCCGGTCGCCGGGGCCCATCCTCAACCCCGCCGGCGTCGCCGGCCGCGGCCGGGTCGCGGCTCCGCCGCGTTCGGCGCGATCTCGATCATGCAATTGAGTCTAGCATCCAACTTCGGCAGGGTGCCGCGACGAACCTGGCGGGCGGGTCTACCTCGACCTGGGGTGCTTCGCGGGCTTTCGCGTCAGGCTGTGACGGACGCGGCCGAGCGTGACGTTGACCGGATGCTCGCGGTCGAGGAACCCGATCACCGGCTTGCGCCGGAAGCCGATCTCCTCGCGCAGCTGCAGCAGGTCGGCGTTGCGGGGCTCGAGTGAGATGCCGCGGTTGAGCGCCTCGACCGCCTTGCGCCGCGAGCGGCCGGCGAGCCAGATCCGCGCCAGGTTGAGGTAGTGCTCGGCGTTGTAGAACTCCTTGTCGATCGCGATCTGGCAGAACTCCGCCGCCTCCTTGAACTTACCCTTGTGCATCGCGAGACACAGCCCGTAGTAGGAGAACGCGAGCGACGGCAGCTTGGCCGACTTGCCGGCCGTCGCCTGGCGGTACGCCTCGGCGAGGAAGATCAGGCCACGCTCGAAATCCTTCGCGCGCGCGGCCGCGACCCCGAGCCGGACGTACTCCAACGGGTCCTCGGTGCCGCTCTCGCGCAGCACCTGCCTCGGGTCGAGCGCTGCCCTGGCCATCGTTTTGTCCAATCTTCGTCACGAGCCGGCGCGGTGTCAAGCCCGGCGGGCGACGCGGTGCCGGCCGCGGGCGCCGTCAGGCGCGCCCGGGGACCACGTAGAAAAGAACGGCGAAGAAGTGCAGGACGCTCCCGGTCAGGACGAACAGGTGCCAGATCATGTGGTGGTACGGCATGCGCTTCCAGGCGAAGAAGACCACCCCGAGCGTGTAGGCCGCGCCGCCGGCGGCGAGGAGGATGAGACCGCCGGGGCGGAGCGCGTGCAGCAGTGGCTTCGACGCGAGCACCACCAGCCATCCCATCACGAGGTAGAACACGACCGAGAGGATGCGCAGTCGGCCGAGCGCGAGCGCCTTGAAGACGATGCCGAGCGCCGCCATCCCCCACACCAGGCCGAATAGCGTCCACCCCCACGCGCCGCGCAGCGTCACCAGGGTGAACGGGGTGTAGGTGCCGGCGATCACCAGGTAGATGCTGGAGTGGTCGAGGATGCGGAACACGCGCTTGGCGCGCGGCTGCGGCACCGCGTGGTAGATCGTCGAGGCGGCGTACATCAGCACCAGCGTCGCGCCGTAGACGCTGCACCCGACCACGTGCCAGGCGTTGCCGCGCAGCGCGGCGAACGCCACCAGCACCGTCAGTCCGGCGATCGCCAGCACGACCCCGACGCCATGGGTGATGCTGTGGGCGATCTCCTCGCCGAGCGAGTAGCGGCTCGCCGGCGCGCCGGACACGCCGCGTCCGACGGCGTCGCGCGGCGAAACGCGTTCCTGGGCGACCGATCCCACCCCGCCAGCTTAAACCAGCGCCGCCTCCACCTGCGAGGCTGGCGCGGCCGGGCCGTGCGCGGCTGCGGCGGGCTCTGCGGCGCCTCATGGGGCCTCGGGCCATGGACGTCGGGCCACCGGTCACGGACCACGGCCGTGTTGACGCGGCTGCGACCTCGTCTTACTCTCCGGTCGGAACAGGGAGGATCCGCATGAACAGACTGGCAGCTCTCTCGATGGCGGCGGTCGCGGCGGCCGCGCTCGCGGCGCCGGCGGCGGCGCAGCTCGACCTGCCGCGGCCGAGCCCGAAGGCGACGGTCGAGCAAACGGTCGGCCTCACCGACGTGACGATCGCGTACTGCCGGCCGAGCGTGCGCGGCCGGGTGATCTGGGGCGAGCTCGTCCCCTACGGTCAGGTGTGGCGCACCGGCGCGAACGAGGCCACCACCATCACGTTCGCCGACGACGTGACGGTCGACGGCAACAAGCTCGCGGCGGGGACGTACGGGCTGTTCACGATCCCGGGCAAGGACGAGTGGACGGTGATCTTCAACCGCGGCGCCAAGCAGTGGGGCGCGTACAGCTACAAGGAGTCCGACGACGCGCTGCGCGTCAAGGTCAAGCCGCACCGCGACGAGTTCCGCGAGCTGATGACGATCTGGTTCCCGGCAGTCTCGAGCGACGCGGCGACGGTCTCGATCGCGTGGGAGAAGCTGGCGGTCGAGTTCACGCTCAAGGTCGACACCACCGCGAAGACGCTGGCCGGCGCGCGCAAGGCGGTGGCCGACGCCAAACCCGACGACTGGCGCACGCCGGTCCGCGCCGCGACCTGGTGCCTCGACAACAACGTCGCGCTCGACGAGGCGCGCGGCTGGGTCGAGAAGTCGATCGCGACCAAGGAGACGATGGCCAACCTCGCGGCCAAGGCGCGGCTGCTCGCGCTCGACGGCAAGAAGGCCGACGCGATCGCGCTGGCGAAGAAGGCGATCACGGTCGGCAAGTCCGCCGACCCGAAGGCCGACACCGGCGCGGTCGACAAGCTGATCGCCGAGTGGGAGAAGAAGTAGCGCCCGCCTTCGAGCTTCAGGACATCGCCGGAACCGGCCGCGGCCCCACGCCGCGGCCGATCCGCGTCTGCAGCAGCGCGGCGATCGCGACGACCAGGATGCAGCCGAGCACGTTGTACCAGAGGAACGAGATCCGCGTGAACGCGAAGCACGCCAGCACGGCGGCCTCGGCGGCGATCGCCGCCGCGAACACCGCCGTGCCTCCCACCCGCTTGACGTAGAAGCCGGTGAGGAAGACGCCGAGGATCGTGCCGTAGAACAGCGAGCCGAGGATGTTGACCGCCTCCACCAGCGAGCCGAGCCGGCTCGCGAACTCGGCGAACCCCACTGCGAACGCGCCCCAGGCGACCGTCGCGAGGCGGGAGACGAGGACGACCTGGCGCTCGCTCGCCGCCGGCCGCAGCAGCCGCCGGTAGACGTCGACCACGGTGGTCGAGGCGAGCGCGTTCAGCTCGGCCGAGGAGGCGGACATCGAGGCGGCGAAGACGGTCGCGAGCACGAGGCCGAGCAGGCCCGCCGGCATGTGGGCGACGACGAAGCCGAGGAAGACGTAGTTGGTGTCGCTCGGGTCGGCGCCGTGGTCGGCGGACCGCATCAACGAGATCGCCTCGCCGCGCACCGCGGCGGCGTCCGCGCTCGCGGCGCGGAACGAGCGCTCGGCGCGCTCGATCGCGGGCCGGTCGCCGTCGCGCGTCGCGCGCACGAGCTCGTGGGCGCGCGCGGCGCGGGCCGCGGCGGCGTCGCGGTAGCGCGCCTCGAGGCCCGCGAACGCCGACCCGCTCGCCGAGGCGCGCACGGCCGCGGTCTGGACCGGGTTGAAGAACACCGGCGGCGCGGCGAACTGGTAGAAGGCGAACACCGCCGCGCCGAGGAGCAGGATCGCGAACTGCATCGGCACCTTGACCAGGCCGTTGACGAGCAGGCCGAGCCGGCTGTGCGCCACCGAGCTCCCGGCGAGGTAGCGTTGCACCTGCGACTGGTCGGTGCCGAAGTAGGAGAGGGCGAGGAACATCCCGCCGATCAGCCCGGACCACAGCGTGTAGCGGTCGTGGAGGTTGAACGAGAGGTCGACGGCGTTGAGCCGGCCGGCCTTGCCCGCGACCCGCAGCGCGTCGAGCAGCGAGACGTCGGCGGGGAGCGCGCGCCACAGCACGACGAACGCGGCACCCATGCCGGCGAGGATGACCGCCATCTGCAGCGTCTGGGTGCGGCTGACCGCGCGAGTGCCGCCGGAGGTGGTGTAGACGACGACCAGCGCGCCGATCGCCACGACGGTGAGGTGGAGGTCCCAGCCGAGCACCACCGAGAGGATCAGCGACGGCGCGAAGATCGTCACGCCGGCGGCGAGCCCGCGCTGGAGGAGGAACAGGAACGCGGTCAGCGCGCGCGTCTTGAGGTCGAAGCGCCCCTCGAGGTACTCGTACGCGGTGTAGACCTTGAGGCGGTGGTAGATCGGCACCGCGGTGGCGGACAGCACGATCATCGCGAGCGGCAGCCCGAGGTAGAACTGCACGAAGCGCATCCCGTCGGCGTACGCCTGCCCCGGCGTCGACAGGAACGTGATCGCGCTCGCCTGCGTCGCCATGATCGAGAGGGCGACCGTGCCCCAGCGCATCTGCTTGCCGGCGAGCAGGTAGCCCTCCATGTCGCGGCTCCGCCCGCCCTTCCACACGCCGTAGGCGACGATGAACGCCAGCCACGCGGCGAGCACGCCCCAGTCGAGGTGGCTCACCGGAACGCCCGGGTGAACGCGTAGAAGAGGATCACGTCGAGCGCGAGCGCGGCCGCGACGATCGC
>DATIYW010000152.1:0-9372 GCA_035517415.1 Thermoanaerobaculaceae bacterium | reverse complement strand
CGCGCGCTGCCGCTCGGGCTGTTCGACAACGAGCCGATCCGCGCCTTCCTCGAGCGGATCTTCTCGCTCGAGGGCCGCACCGACGACTTCCGCCGCCTGCGCTCGAAGCTGGTGGTGGTCGCCGCCGACCTGTGCTCGGGGCGGGCGGTGCGCTTCGGCGCGGCCGGCCTCGCCCACGTCCCGATCTCGCAGGCGGTGCAGGCCAGCACCGCCCTGCCCGGCTTCTACCCGCCGGTCGAGATCGACGGGCACCACTACGTCGACGGCGTGCTGCTCAAGACGCTCCACGCCTCGGTCGCGCTGGACCACGGCGCGAAACTGGTGATCTGCGTCAACCCCCTGGTCCCCGCGGACATGACCTCTCGCCGCCACCAGGCCGGCGCCGCCTGCCCTCCCCTGCTCGACGGCGGCCTGCCGACGCTGCTGTCGCAGACCTTCCGCACGCTCATCCACTCGCGGCTGACGGTCGGGTTCGCCGCCTACAAGAGCCGCTACCCCGGCGCCGACGCCGTCCTCTTCGAGCCCCAGCGCGACGAGTACGACATGTTCTTCGCCAGCATCTTCTCGTTCCGCACCCGCAAGGCCGTCGCCGAGCACGCCTACGCCTCGACCCGGCGCGCGCTGGTGCGGCGGCGCGCGGAGCTCGAGCCGGTGTTCGCCCGCCACGGCATCCGCTTCCGCGACGACGTGCTCGCCGACGCCGACCGCGAGCTTTGGGACAGCGTCGGGCTGCCGATGCGGCACCGCACCGTCGCCGCCCGCCTCGACCGCGCGCTCTCGCGGCTCGAGCAGATCCTCGCCTGAGCCGCCGGGGGCCTGCGTCGCCGGCCTCCCCAAGACCCGGGGGCGGGCGCCTCCCGGACTCCGGCATAATCGCCGCATCGCGGACGCGACTCTGGAGGTGGACGGTGTCCAAGGTGGAGTACTTCGCGGCCCCGGAAGGTCCGCTGCGCTCGCTGCCGTTCTCGGAGGCCGTCCGGGTTGGCGAGCTGCTCTTCGTCTCGGGCCAGATCGGCAACCCGCCGGACCGGCTCGAGCTCGCGCCCGGCGGGATCCGCGCCGAGGCGCGCCAGGCGCTCGAGAACATGCGGGCCGTGCTCGAACGCCACGGGTCCCGCCTCGACGACGTCGTCAAGTGCACGGTGTTCCTCGCCTCGATCGCCGAATGGCCCGCCTTCAACGAGGTCTACATGACGTTCTTCGCGGGGCGGCTGCCGGCGCGCAGCGCGCTCGCCTCGAGCGGGCTCGCCCTCGGCGCGCGCGTCGAGATCGAGTGCGTCGCGCACGTGCCCGGCCGCTCGCAGGCGCGGGGCGCTCGTCCATGACTGCCGAGCGACTCTCCCCGCGGCTCGTGTTCGAGGACGCGTCGTTCCGACTCGCCCACGCCGAGGGCTGCCTCGTCCCCGGCTACCTCGTCCTCTGGTGCAAGCGCGCGCCGCTCGGGCTCCCGCAGGCGAGCGCCGAGGCCACCCGCCGGCTCGGCCCGCTGCTCGGGCGGGCCGCCCGCGCGATCGCCGCCGCCGTCGAGGCCGAGCGGGTCTACTGCCTGTCGTTCGGCGAGCTCGAGCCGCGCCTCCACTTCCACCTGTTCCCGCGCACGCGCTGGCTGCTCGAGCGCTACTGGGAAGGAACCGGGTCGGGCCGCGATCCGGTCAACGGACCGGCGCTGTTCGAGTGGGCGCGCACCGCGCTCGTCCCCGGCCACGCCTCCCCCCCGCCGGGGCCCGGCGTCGACGAGGTGACGGCCCGCCTTCGCGCGGCGCTCCGACGGCGGCGCGGCGGCTCCTGAAGCGCCGCAAGAGCCCACGCGGCTCCGGCGCGTTCGCCGCTCCCTCTCCCGATTAACCGGCGGGTCGACCCGGCAGGCGGGCCGCCCTCAGACGGTCCGCGTTCGCACGGCAATCGCGCGGTAGGCGGCAAGGACCAGCAGCGTGCCGCCGAAGGTGGCGACGATGGTGGCGCCGGTCGGCAGGTCGAGCACGAACGAGAGCGCGACTCCGCCGGCTGAAACAAGCGCGCCCATCGTCCAGCCGATCGCCAGGCGGACACCGAGCCGCTCCGAGAACAGCATCGCCGCGACCGACGGCACGATCAGGAAGCAGAAGACCAGCAGAACCCCGGCGATCGCCACCGACGAGGTGACGACGAACCCGAACGACATGTAGAACAGCAGGTCCCACACCCGTACGTTGAGGCCCTGGCGCTCCGCCTCGGGCTCGTTGAGCGAGATGAGGAGGAACCGCTTGCGGAACGCGAAGTGGAACGCGCCGACGAGCGCGTAGAGCACCGCGGTCTTGGCCAACTCCGGCCAGGTTACCGAGAGGATGTTCCCTACCAGCATCTCCTTGAGGTGCTCGGTCTCCTGGGTCGCCTTCGACATCACCAGGATCGCGACCGCCGCCGAGACCGCGTAGACGATTCCGATCACCGCCTCCTGCGGGATGCGCGTGCGGCGGTGCGTCCGGGTGAACGCGAAGATCGCCGCGCCGACGAACGTGAACCCGAGCGAGAAGAAGTAGGCGCCGAACCCGGTGTGGAGGCTGTATCCCGCGAGGTAGGCGACGGTGGTGCCGAGGGCGGCGATCTGCGCCAGCGAGAGGTCGACGAAGATGACGCCGCGCTCCACCACGTGCACACCGAGGTAGGCGTGGATTCCAGTCAGGATCAGGCTGGCGACGAATGCGGGGAGGAGGAGCTGGAACGCGCTCATCACTTGCCCTTTCCGGACATCGCCGCGACGAAGGCGTCGACGTCGACGTCGAACAGTCCGAAGTAGTCCTTGATCGCCGGGATGCCGCCCACCGACGGGTAGAACATCACGACCCTGGCGCCGGTCTTGTCGGCGATGTAATTCGGCGTCTTGGTGTCGAAGTACGGCTCGACGAGGATCACCGGAACCTTGTCGCGCTCGATCAGGTCGATGATCTCAAGCGTGTGGGTCGGCGACGGCGGGATCCCGGGCTTCGGCTCGACGGTGCCCACGATGTCGAGCTTGAAGTGCTTCGCGAAGTTGGGCCACGACTCGTGGTAGGTGACCACCTTGGTACCCGCGTACGGCGCCATCTTCGCGTCCCACTCTCGCTCCTTGACGTTGAGCGCGGCCTCGAACGCCTCGAGGTTCCGGTCGTAGGTGGCCTTCCCGGCGGGATCGATCTCGTCGAGCTTCGCCGCGACCGCGCGGGCGATCACGCGGCCGTTCTCCGGATCGGTCCAGTAGTGCGGGTTGCCGTAGGGATGCACGTCGCCCATCGCGCGCGTGACCACCTGAGTCGGCCGCTGGAGAATGTCGCAGCCGATCGATGCGTCGAGGTAGCCGGGGTTGCCGGGATGGATCTTCGCGTTGCGGCTCTGATCGATGAGGGGCGGAAGGTAGCCGATCTCGAGCTCGAGACCGGCGACGATGAGAAGGTCGGCGCGTGACAGCTTGAGGATGAACGACGGCTTGGCGTCGACGAAGTGCGGGTCCTGGTAGCCCTTCGCGAGGGCGAACGTCTCGACGCGGTCGCCGCCGATCGCGTCGGCGATCGCCGCGAGGTCCTGCAGCGACGTGACGACTCGCAGCGCCGCGCCGGCGTCGACGCCGAGCGAGGACGCGAGCAAGATGGCGAGCACCAGATTGGCTTTCCTCATTCATCACCTCAGAACGGATGGGCGCCGTGGGCGCCGATCGCAAACTGCAATTGGAGGAGCAGTTCGTTGGCCGTGTACGTGCCGGTCGAGGCGAGGTCAGGGCCGCCGTACCGCCGCTGGCGGAACTCGCCGCGGAGCTGCGAGAACTCGCTCGGCCAGAAGGTGAGCGTCGCAGCGGTGCCGGTGTCGCGGATCGCCTTGTCGGCGGCGTGCTCGGCGGCCTCGCCGCGGACGCCGACCCACCATCGCTTGGCGAGCTGGTACTCGCCCGAGACGAACCAGCCGGTGGCCGTCTGCGTGCCCCCGGGCTGCTCGCGCTGGCTGCGGAACCACTCCCCGCGCACGATCGCCGAGCGGTACGTGCCCTGCCGGAGCGGCTTCCAGCGGAACGTCGCGTCGACGCCGGCGAGCCTGGTGCTGGCATCGGCCGAGGTGCCGTTCGGCCCCATGCCGTACGACGCCCCGAGGTCGATATTGGTCGAGTCGGAGAGGTCGGCGAAGACCCGGTAGTGACCGTTGTACGCGAGGTCGGAGCGCTTCGTGGCGGCGAACAGGTTGTCGGAGTCGCCCCGGAAGGCCTGCACGGTCAGCTCGGAGAACACGTCGCCCGGCAACGGGATGAGCTTCGCCACTGAGATTCCCGTGCCGATCCACCCCTCCTCGCCGCCGAGCAGGTTGACCACGGTGAGCGGCTCGTCGGGCCATGGCAGCACGTGGAGGTGCAGGGTGTTGATCTTGCCGAACGCGACCCGCATCCGGCCCGCCTTCACGCTCAGCTGCCACGGCAGCGCCGTGAAGGTCATGTAGCCCTCTTCGACGCTGATGTCGTTCTGCTCGCCGATCGAGATGAAGAAGTCCGCCCGCGCGTAGGGATCCACGACCGCCTGCAGGCCCAGCTCCGACTCCCGCAGGCTCGCGCTCGGCAGATTCTCCACGTTGTTGGTGCCGCCGACGGCGAGGAAGTTGCCAATCACGGAGATCGACGGGTTGAAGTAGTTCGAGGTCTGGCTGGGCGCAGCCGGAGCCGGCTGCGCTTCCTGGGCCAGCACCGACCCGGCGACCAGGACAAACGCGAGTGCGGCGCAAAGCAACAACCGTCCTTTCAAGGTTCCTCCTGTTCGATGCGGTGAGTGCGTCCGCTCAGAATCGGAGCGAGGTGGTCGAGGAATGCCTCAACAGGAGACCGGCGGCGAGCGCCCGACCCGAGGATTGCTCGGGATCTGAGGGAGAAGGAGGTCCTCCGACGCCAGCGCCCGTTCCGAGGTAGCCGGCGGGGCCGAGTCGAGCGCCGCCGTCACCACGATCGACGTGGAGAAGTGCAGGAGGCAGACAAGACAGGTGTGCGCGACGGCCCTGCAGCCGCTGTTCGTGTTCAGCGCCGCAGCGGCGCCGCTGGAGCCGGCCGATCGCGACGCCAGCGTGGGAGCGTCGGCGCAGGCCGGAACGCGGCCCGCCGGCTCGGGGTGGAGACCGGCCGAGCCCAAGAGCGAAAGCGCGCCGGCGACCAGGAGGGCCGCACGCCCGAGACGCCCCGTTTGGATGATGCGCGACATCCTCATCGTCAATCGCCTCATAGCTTAGCGCATCTCTACTCGACGGCCCCCGGCGCGACGGCCGACTTCCTAGCCCGGCCGCCCCGCGGCCCCCGGCTCGTCGAGGTAGACGATCCCCGCGTTCGGGTCGTAGCCGAGCAGCTCGGCGAACCGGCCCCAGCCGACCACGGTGTGGAACGAGGCCTCGAGGTCCTGGGTGGGCAGCCGCATCACCAGCTCCTCCTGGACCACGTCCGCGGGCAGCTCCCGGGCGGGGGCGCGCTCGAGCATGCGGATCAGCATCCGGAAGGTGCCGAGGCCACGCAGCTGGCGGTTGAGGATCGCCTTGCGGCCGTTGATGTCGGCGCCCTGGAACTCACGCCCGAGGTCGGTGAGGACGACCTGGTTCTTCGGCGTGTCGAGCAGGCCGAGCATCTCCGCCGCCTTGATCACCGAGAGCGTGTGGCCGAAGTCGTACTCGGTGAGCTCGTCGAGGCCGAAGACGTCCATCCGCCCGCCGTGGTCGATCAGCACCTCGATCAGCCCGATCACCTGCTGGATGCCGACCGCCGGCAGCGGCTCGGGCGTGGGCTTGCCCGCCGCCAGCGCGGCGCGCTGGTCCGCGGTCGGCTCGGGGAGGTGCTCGGAGACGATGATGTCGTGGAGCCGCTGCACCATCTCCTGGAACGCCGGGTCGCGGTACTCGCGCGGGTGCGGGAGGGGGTTGTGAACGACCTCACGAATGTGGCCCGGCCGCGTCCCCATGACCACGATGCGGTCGGCGAGGAACACCGCCTCGTCGATCAGGTGCGTGATCATCAGCACGCTCTTGACCGTCGCGGGGAGGTGGACGCCCGCGGCGGTCTTGCCCGTCCAGAGGCGGTACACCTCGCTCCGCAGCGTCTCCGCGGTGAACACGTCGAGCGCGGAGAACGGCTCGTCCATGCACAGCAGCTCGGGGCCGCGCACGAGGGCGCGGGCGATGCCCACCCGCTGCTTCATCCCACCCGACAGCTCCTTCGGATAGGCCATCTCGAACCCGTCGAGCCCGACCAGGTCGATGCACTCCTCGACCCGTGCGGCCGGGGACCCGCTCCCCGCAGCGGCGCGGTTGAGCCCGAGCTCCACGTTCTCGCGCACCGTCAGCCAGGGGTAGAGCGCGAAGTTCTGGAACACGATCGCGATGCCGGGGTGCACGCCGGCCAGCGGCCGGCCGTGCGCCAGCACCTCGCCGGAGGTCGGCTTGAGCAGGCCGACGAGCGCCCGCAGCAGCGTGCTCTTGCCGCAGCCGCTCGGACCGACGATCACCACCGCCTCGCCCGGGACGACGGCGAGCGAGACGTCGCGGATTGCGACCGCCGCGCCGCGCGCGCCGAACGCGACGGTGACGTTGCGGGCCTCGCAGATCGGCGCGTCCGCCGGCCCGCCGGGAATCACCGTCGATGGTGTGGGGTCGATCGCGGCCATGTCCCTCCCCCGCCTCAGGCGTTGAGGCTGTAACGCTCCTCGGCGAGCCGGTACATCCGCCTCCAGAACAGCCGGTTCACCAGCACGACGAACACCGCCATGGTGACGATCGCGGCGCACAGCAGCGGGAAATCGCCCTCGGCGGTGGCGTGGCTGATCGTCGAGCCGAGCCCGAAGGCGGAGAACGTGCGGTCCTTGAAGTTGACGTACTCGGAGACGATCGTCGCGTTCCACGCCCCGCCCGCCGCCGTCACCAAGCCGGTCACGAGGTACGGGAACACGCACGGCACGTACAGCCGCGACCAGCGCTGACGCCGGGGCATGCCGTTGGCCGTCGCCACCTCCTTGAGATCGGCCGGGATCGCCACCGCCCCGGCGATCACGTTGAAGAGCACGTACCACTGGGCGCCGAGCAGCATCAACGCGACGCAGCCGAGCGTGAAGGGGACGTGCAGCGCGAGCAGCAGCAGCGTTACGAGCGGGAACAGCATCGGCGCCGGGAAGCTCGCCGCCACCTGCACGAGCGGCTGCAGCCGTCGCGACCACTTCGGCGAGCGGCCGATCCAGATCCCGGCGGGGAGCGCCCAGGCCGCGGCGATCGCCACCGCCGCGGTGGTGCGGGCGAACGAGGCGAGCAGCGCGAGCACGACGTGCGCCCAGTCGTGGCCGTTGCCCGCGCCCGCGAGCGGGAGCGCGGCGAGCAGGCGGACCAGCGTGGCGGTGCCGGCGACCCCGCCGGCGGCGAGCGCCGCGATCACCAGCCAGCGGAGCGCGCGCCCGGCGGCGACCAAGACGCGGCCCCGGTCGCGCGCGGACGAGGCCGCGGCGGGGACCGCCACGCTGCGGCGAGCGGCGTTCGTCCGGCGCAAGGCGAGCCGCCGGACGAGCCAGCGACGAAGCCGCGAGCGCTGCAGGAGCTCGAGCACGAGCGAACGCGGCGCATCGGCCTCCGGCGTGTCCTCGATCTTGTACTTCTGGCTCCACACCACGATCGGGCGCCACAGCACCCGGTCCACGGTCACGATCATCACAACCATGGCGACGACGGCGGCGAGCATCGCCGGCACGTCGCCACGGTTGATCGCCTCGTTCATGTACGAGCCGATCCCCGGCAGCCGGTAGTCGTGGTTGCCGAGCGTGAACGCCTCGTTGACGGTGAGGAAGAACCAGCCGCCGGCCATCGACATCATCGAGTTCCACACCAGCCCGATCATCGCCGCCGGCACCTCGAGCAGGCGGAACGTCTGCCACGCGCCGAGGCGGTTGACCGCGGCGACCTCGCGGGCCGAGGTTGGGATGCCGCGCAGGCTGCCGTGGAAGCTGAACGTCATGTTCCACGCCTGGGCGGTGAAGATCATCACCACGCACGCCAGCTCGAGGCCGATCTCGCGCGTCGGGAAGAGCGCGATCATCGCCAGCACCAGGCCGGGGAGGAAGCCCAGCACCGGAATCGCCTGGAGGACGTCGAGCGCCGGGAGCATGAGCTTCTCCGCCCGGCGGTTGTGGGCCGCGATCGTGCCGTAGACCAGCGTGAAGACGAGCGCGAGCACGTACGCGAGAAAGCCCCGCCCCAGGCTGAGCAGCGTGTACCCGGGCAGCGCCCTGAACGACAAGTCGATCGCCACCCTCTCGTGCAGCGGCGACCTCACCTGCCGGCCGACCGCGACGACGAGGGCGACGAACGCCGCGACGAGCAGGAGGACGAACAGCTCGACGCCGATCCTGGCCGGGCGGGCGAGCGCCTGACGCACGCGCTGGGTGTGTTGGGCGATCAGCGCCACAGTGACCGTGCTCCGCCCCGGCGGCGCTCGCCCCGCCTCATCCCCTGCCGACACACCGGTCTTGGCGTGCGGCTCACAGCGGCCTCCCCACCAGGAAGTGGAACGAGGAGTCCGGGACCTCCGCGATCGCGTCCCAGTGCGGGCTGCCGATCTCGATCCATGGGACGCGGACGGTCACGGCGTAGCCGCCGCCGAGCCCGGCGGAGACGCGGATATCCTCGCGCCACCCCGCGAGGTCGATGAGGTCGAACTGGTCGTCCGGGAAGCGTTGCTCGAGCGTGTGGAGCTCGCGGTGGATCGCGCCGGTGTGCCAGGCCGTCTGGCAGAGGTTGAAGCAGCCGGCCGACGCGGTCCGCTCCCACTGGCCGGCGGGCGGGACGGTGGCGTCGGACGCCTCGAGCCCCTGCGACGAGAACCGCGGTCGGTCCGGGGAGACCGGCGATCCCCACGTGTCCGCCTGGGCGTGCGCCGCGCCGGGGGCGGCCAGGCAGCACAGCGCCGCCGCGACACATCCCGGCATTGGAGTTTGCGGTCGCACGACGGTCCGAGGTTCTACCAGAGTCGCGTTGATTTGGCCAGATCGCGCGCCACCGGCGTGCGGCGCGCTGAGCGCTCAGGGCTTCGGCTTGGCGCCCGGCTCGCCCGGATCGCCGACGCCGCCGAGCTTCCCGCTCGCGCGTCGGCGCTTCACCTCTTCGGAGATCGCGCGGAGGCGCTCGGCGTCGGCCTGGCTCTCCCGCGGGACGTACGCGCCGCGCCCGGGCAGGGCGAACTGGCAGCCGGCGACATCGGCGATCCCGGCGATCCCGAAGTTCAGCTCCTCGACGACGCGCGTGTACTCGTCGTAGCTGCGCGTCGCCACCCAGCACGTCACTTCGAGCAGGAGCGCGGACTCGCCGAACCCCTTGAACCGCACCCGCCGCTCGCCCCCGAACAACTTCGGGTGGCCCTCGAGCAGCGCG
>DATIYW010000151.1:0-3595 GCA_035517415.1 Thermoanaerobaculaceae bacterium | reverse complement strand
CGCTTCCCCCGCGTTGTAGGCGGCGGCGACCGGCCCCAAGCGCGCGCCGAAAGTGATGCGCAGACGGTCGACCTCGCGCGCCGCCAAGGCGAGGGAGCAGCTCTCGTCGCGCAGCTCGAACGGGTCGGCGCCGAGGCGCCGGGCCGCCTCGGGGACGAACTGCGCCACGCCTAGCGCCCCGGCCGCCGAGGTCGCGCCCTCATCGAACCGCGACTCCCGGCGGATCAGCCCGATCAGCCACGACGCCGGGACCGACTGCGCCTCCGCGGCGCCGACGCAACCGCCCACCAGCTCGCCGGGCAGGATCGCGGCGAGCAGCCGGTCTGGCACGAGCGAAGCGGGGATGCCGCCGAGGCGTCCCCATAGCCGCTCGCCGGCGCCCAGCGCCGCGCTGCGGTTGCCCCACTGCGCGAGCCGCCTCGCCGACCACGCCAGGTCGGCCGGCGCCGCGGCCGGGAACTCGTCCGGGTAGAGTGCCGCGGCGTCGCGTTCGAGGCCGTAGGCGGCAAGCTGGGCCGCCGGTCCCGTCCACGCCGCGGGCTCGGCGACCTCGCCCGCGAGCAGGGCCGCCCACGCGGGATCGCCGCGCAGCGCCGCGGCGTACGCCCGACGAGTGGGCCCTGCCCCGGTCTGGACCGCGAGCCCGGCCAGGCGCACGAGGTCGCGGCTCGGCGCGGGCGGCGGCGGCGCCCCGGAGGGTGCGGGGAGCAGGTCGAGGACGAGCTCCCGCCACTCGCCGTTGCGTGGATCGGCGAGGAACGCGGCGCCGTCGGCGCGCGCGCCGGCGAGCTCGCCCGCGGCGAGGCGGGCCGCGACGCGCAGGAACCGCGCGGCGGGATCGCGTGGCGACGCCTGCGCCAGCACCCGCCCGGCGCGCCGGAGCTCGCCGCGTGCCAGGAGGAGCGCGGCGTTGCGCGGTGCGGCGACCCGCGCCGCCGCGGGAGGCGCGCGCTGCAGCAGCTGCAGCGCCTCGTCGAGGCGGCCGAGGGCGATGCGGGCGCGCGCCCCGCCGTCCCAGCCCTCGACCTCACGGGGCGCCGCGGTGCGGACCGCGTCCCACCAGCCGAGCGCGGCGGAGAAGTCGCCCTGCAGCTCGGCGACGCGGGCGAGGTGGGTCGCGGCGGCGAGCCGCCCCTCGCTCGAGCTGGCGAGCTCGAACGCCTGCGCGAACGCCCGCGCCGCGGCGGGCAGGTCGCCGAGGCGGTAGGCGGCGCGACCGCGGAGGAACGCCCAGCGGTGGCGCGACGCCGCGTCGCTCGGCGCGGCGATCTCGGCGAGCTCGGTCTGGGCGAGGCGCCACTCGCCGCCGGCGAGCAGCGCCTGGGCCGAGGCGAGGCGCGAGGCCGTGTCGAGGCCCGGCACCGCGGCGAGGAAGAGGGCGCCGCGCAACGTGGTCGGGTCGCCGCCGAGGTCGCCGAGCGCGCGCACGACGCCCGCGGCGTCGCCGGAGCGCACCGCGAGCGCCATCGCGAGGCCGCGCCGCAGCGGCTTGGGCAGGGCGTTGCGCGGGAAGCGGCGGAGCGTCGGCAGCGACAGCTGCTCCCACGAGCGGCGCAGCAGCGCGGCCGCGACGCGCCGCTGCGCGGCCGGGGCGGGGCGCGCGAGGATCGGCTGGAGGTACGGCCAGGGGTCGCGGCCGAGCGCCAGCGAGGCCTCGGCGGCGTCGAGGCGGCACGCCGCGGCGAGCGGACCGGCGCGGGGCAGCGCCTCACGCAGGAGCGCGAGCGCCTGGAGCGCGTTCCCGCCGGCGCGCGCGGCCCGGGCGGCGAGCAGCGCGAGGATCGGCGGGAGCGGCCGCGGGGCGGCGTCGGCGGCGGCGCGGACCTCCTCCCACCTTCCGGCGCGGACGGCGCTCGCGAGCGCGTCGGGCGGCGGAGATGCCCCCGCCGGCGTCAGCCCGGCGGCCACGAGAGGAGGCGGCCGCCGAGGACGTGGAGGTGCAGGTGGTGGACGCTCTGCCCCGCGCCGGGGCCGGTGTTGGTGACGACCCGGAAGCCGTCGGCGACGCCGGCGCGCGCGGCGGCCGCGGCGGCGGCGAGCAGCAGGTCGCCGAGCAGTCCGGCGTCCTCGCGCCGCGCCGCGGCGAGCGAGGCGACGTGCTGGCGGGGGATCACGAGCAGGTGGACCGGGGCGCGCGGCGCGAGGTCGCGGAAGACGACGAGCCGGTCGTCGGCGAACTCGACCTGCGCCGGGGCCTCGCCCGCCGCGATGCGGCAGAAGATGCAGCCCGTCACGGCGGCAGCATAGCAAGCGGCGCCCGGCGCGTGCCGTCGCGGGCGCCGCGGCGGACTCAGCCGGGGCGGCGCCTCAGACGTAAGGTCCGGGGTTGAAGCGCTCGATCGCGGCGCCCAGGGCGTTGAGCTTGACCTCCATCGCCTCGTAGCCGCGGTCGAGGTGGTAGATGCGGTCGACGACGGTCTCGCCGCCCGCGACCAGGCCGGCGAGGACCAGCGCCGCGGACGCGCGCAGGTCCGACGCCATCACCGTGGCGCCCTGCAGCGCGGTCCGCCCCGACACCCGCGCGAGGTTGCCCTCGACCTCGATCGCCGCGCCGAGGCGCTTGAGCTCGAGCACGTGCTGGAAGCGGTTCTCGAAGATCGCCTCGGTGATCGCGCTGGTGCCCTCCGCCTGCGTCATCAGGGCCAGCAGCTGCGCCTGGAGGTCGGTGGCGTAGCCGGGGTACTCGGCAGTGGCGAGCGAGACCGCCCGCAGCGAGGCCGGCCGGTGCGGGACGCCCACGCGCTGCGGCTCGACCTCGAGCGGCACACCGGCGGCGCGCAGTGCGTCGAGCAGCGCCCCGAGGTGGTCCTGGCGGCAGCCGCTCACGGTGACGCCGTCGCCGGCGAGCGCCGCGGCGATCAGGTAGGTGCCCGCCTCGATGCGGTCCGGGATCACGCGGTGCACCGCGCCGCCGAGCTCGCCCCGCCCCTCGACCTCGAGCGTGGCGGTGCCGACCCCGTCGATCTGCGCGCCCATCGCGCGGAGGAGACGGGCGAGGTCCTCGACTTCCGGCTCGCACGCGCAGTTGCGCAGCACCGTGCGGCCGCGTGCGAGCGCCGCCGCCATCAGCAGGTTCTCGGTCCCGGTCACGGTGACGCGCGGGAAGTCGATCTCGGCGCCGCGCAGGCCGTGAGGGGCCTCCGCCACCACGTCGCCGCGCTCCACCCCGAGCTCCGCGCCGAGGCGGGCGAGCGCCTGGAGGTGGAAGTCGATCGGGCGCGCGCCGATCGCGCAGCCGCCCGGCAGCGCGACGCGGGCGCGGCCGCGCCGGGCGAGCAGCGGGCCGAGCACCAGCACCGAGGCGCGCATCGTGCGGACCAGCACGTAGGGCGCGTGGTGCGAGGTCCCGTCGCCGGCCACCACGGTGGTGGCGCCGCCCTCATGAACGCACGACTCGCCGAGCGCCGCCAGCACCCGCTCCATGGTGACGATGTCGCGCACCCTGGGCAGGCCTTCGAGCACCACCGGCTGTCGCGTCAGCAGCGTCGCCGCGAGGCACGGCAGCGAGGCGTTCTTCGAGCCCGAGACGTGGACCTCGCCGCGCAGCGGCAGGCCGCCGCGGATGCGGAACTTCTCCATGGCGGCGCAGTGTCAC
>DATIYW010000150.1:0-20891 GCA_035517415.1 Thermoanaerobaculaceae bacterium | reverse complement strand
CGCGGGGACGACGACGGGGTCGCGGCTTGCGGCACGACTCTCCGAACAATGACAAGAAGGGCGGGGACTTGCCCCGCCCTTCCTTCTCTTGCTTTGCCTTTTCGGGCCACGGGCCACCGGCCACGGGCCACGCCCTTTCTTCTCTCTACGCGTGCTTCTTCGTCAAGTGCTCTATGTAGTCGATGAGGGTCTCGACACCGACCGGGTTCCCGCTTTCGCGGGGACGACGACGGGGTCGCGGCTTGCGGCACGACTCTCCGAACAATGACAAGAAGGGCGGGGACTTCGCCCCGCCCTTCGTTCTCTTGCTGTGCCTTTGCGGGCCACGGGCCACCGGCCACGGGCCACGCCGTTTCTTCTTTCTACGCGTGCTTCTTCGCGAACGCCTCCATGAAGTCGACCAGGGTGCGCACGTTCTCGACGGTGACCGCGTTGTACATGCTGACGCGGATGCCGCCCAGATCGCGGTAGCCCTTGAGGCCCACCATGCCGTTGCCCTTCGCCTCCTTGATGAACGCGTCGGTCAGCTCCTCGCTGGGGAGGAAGAAGTCGACGTTCATCAGCGAGCGGTCGTCCTTGACGGTGACGTGGCCCTTGTAGAGCTGCGGGTACTTGTCGATGCAGCCGTAGAGCATCTCGCCCTTCCTGCGGTTGTTCTTCTCGATCGCCGCGAGGCCGCCGATCGACTTGTTGTAGGCGAGCACGTTGCGCAGGATGTAGATCGAGAAGCACGGCGGCGTGTTGTAGAGCGAGTTCTTGTCGGCGTGGATCTTGTACTGGAGCATCGACGGCAGCTTGTCGGAGCAGGCGGCGAGGAAGTCATCGCGGATGATCGCGACCACCAGGCCGGACGGCCCGAGGTTCTTCTGCGCGCCGGCGTAGATGAAGCCGAACGGCTTGACGTCGAACGGGCGCCACATGAAGTCGGACGACATGTCGGCCGCGAGCGGGATGTTGCCGGTCGCGGGCCAGTTCTTCCACTGCGTGCCGTAGATGGTGTTGTTGCTGCAGATGTGGACGTAGGCGGCGTCCGGGTTGAGCTTGATCTCGTCGGGCCGCGGCAGGCGGCAGAACTTCTCCGTCTCGGTGGTGGCGATGCAGCGGGCGGCGTCGCCGGCGACGATCTTCGCCTCCTTGAACGCCTTCTTCGCCCACGACCCGGTGACGACGTAGTCGGCCTTGCGCCCGGAGTGGAGGATGTTCATCGGCAGCATGGCGAACTGCAGGTTGCCGCCGCCCTGGAGGAGAAGGACCTTGTAGTTGTCGGGGACGTGCAGCAGCTCCTTGACGAGCGCGATCGCCTCGTTGTGGACGGCGTCGTACTCCTTGGCGCGGTGCGAGATCTCCATCACCGACATGCCGGTGTTCTGGAAGTCGAGGAGCTCCTCCTGCGCGCGCTCCAGCGCCGGCAGCGGCAGCGCCGCGGGGCCGGCGTAGAAGTTGATGACGCGGTGGACCTTGGTGGTGGCCATTCGGGTTCCCCCCTTTCACACCTTGACGGTGGCGCGCTCCTCGAGGAGCTTCACCACCTCGTTGCCGATGCGCAGCAGGTTCTCCTTCGAGCTGGCGCCGATGTGCGGCGTCATGATCACGTTGGGCGCCTTGAGCAGCGGCGAGGCCGGGTCGGGCGGGTCGGAGTACCACACGTCGGTGGCGTAGGCGCCGACCTTGCCGGAGGCGAGCGCCGCCGCGAGGTCCTCCTCGACGACGCACTTGCCGCGCCCCGAGTTGACGATCACGACGCCGTCCTTCATCTCCGCGATCGTCGCCTTATTGATCATCCCCTTGGTCTCGTCGGTGAGCGGGACGTGGAGCGAGAGGTAGTCGGCCTTGCCGAACAGCTCCTTGAGCGTCGGCACGAGGATCGCGACGTCGGAGTGCTTGACGAACGGGTCGTAGGCGAGCACGCGCATGCCGAACGCGGCGGCGCGCTTGGCGACCTCGGCGGCGATGCGGCCGATGCCGACCAGGCCGAGCGTCTTGCCCATCAGCTCGGTGCGCTTGATCTCCTTCTTGAGGAACTTGCCCTCGAGCTTCATCGCGTTGTGCGCCTCGATCAGCTTGTTGGGGACGGCGAGCATGAGGCAGAACGCGAGCTCGGCGACGGCGACCGAGGAGGCCGCGGGGGTGTTGCGCACCTCGATGCCGCGCTCCTTCGCCGCCTTGGCGTCGACGTTGTCGAGGCCGACGCCGCCGCGGATGATCAGCCTCAGTTTGGGCGCGCCGGCGATCCACTCGGCGGTGCACTTGGTCTTGGAGCGCACCAGCGCGACCTCGGCCTCGGGGAGCCGCGCCGCGTCCTCGGTGACCTCGCCGAACTTCTTGAGGCGCTCCGGGAGCGACTTGTCGAAGGCGTCACAGATCAGGACCAACATTGCGACCTCCTTTTCTCCGCGGGGCCGCAGCCCCGCTCACCAGGTGTCCAGGGTCCGGACGAGCAGGCCCGAGCGCAGTTTCGGCTCGAACCAGGTGGACTTCGGCGGCATCACCAGGCCGGCGTCGGCCACCGACATGAGCTGATCGAGTGAGACCGGGTGAAGGGCGAAGGCGACGGCCCACCCCTGCTTCACGCGTTTCTCGAGCTCGCCCAGGCCGCGGATGCCGCCGACGAAGTCGATCCGCTTGTCGGTGCGCACGTCGGCGATGCCGAGCACCGGCGCGAGCAGGTTCTCCTGCAGGATCGAGGCGTCGAGCGAGCGCACCGGGTCGGCGGCCGGGAAGGTGCCGGGCTTGGCCTCGAGGCGGTACCAGCGGCCGCCGAGGAACATGCCGAAGCGGTGCGCCGCGTCGGGACGGCCGTCCTTGGCCTCCGCGACCGCGAACTTCTCGCGCACCTTGGCGAGGAACTGCTCCGGGGTCATCCCGTTGAGGTCCTTGACCACCCGGTTGTAGTCCATGATGCGGAGCTGGTCGTGGGGGAAGAGCACGGCGAGGAAGTAGTTGTACGGCTCCTCGCCGGTGTGGCGCCGGTTGGCGGCCTTGCGCTCGAGCCCGACGCGGGCGGCGGAGGCGGCGCGGTGGTGCCCATCCGCGACGTAGAGCGCCGGCGCTGCGCCGAGCGCCTGCCGCAGCGCGGCGGTGCGCTCGGCGGGGACGATCCACACGGTGTGGCCGATCCCGTCGGGGGAGACGAAGTCGTAGACCGGCGCCTGGCCCTTGCGGATCGCGTCGACGATCGCGTCGACCTCCGCCCGCTTGCGGTAGGTGAGGAAGACCGGGCCGGCGTTGGCGTTGAGCTCCTGGGTGTGGCGGGTGCGGTCGTCTTCCTTGTCCTTGCGCGTGAACTCGTGGCGCTTGATCAGGCCGTCGGCGTATTCCTTGCAGCTGGCGGCGCACACGATGCCGGCCTGGACGTGGTCGCCCATGCGCTGCTGGTAGACGTAGAAGTGGGGCTCCGCCTCGCGCAGGAACACGCCCTCGGCGATGAAGCGGCGCAGGTTCTTGACGCCGGTGGCGTAGACGCGGTCGTCGTAGAGGTCGACCTCGCGCGGCAGGTCGATCTCCGGCTTGTTGACGTGGAGGAACGAGATCTCGTTGCCCTTCGCCATGTCGCGCGCCTCGTCGGAGTTGACCACGTCGTAGGGCGGGGCGGCGACACGCTCGGCGATGTCGGGGCGGGGTCGGAGCGCACGGAATGGACGGACATCGGACATGAACTGGCCTCCGCGGCGGCGGTTGCCGCCGCATGCGTGAAATCTATCACGAAAGACCGGGCACCGGGAGCCGGGGTCCGGGGTCCGGGGTCCGGGGTCCGGGGTCCGGGTTCTCAGCCGGTGATCCCGGGCCCGACGCCGAATTCCCGATGTCGTCGTCCCCGCGAAAGCGGGGACCCAGATCTCCGTGCCTTTCAGGATTCCCGTTCCCGCGGGAATGACAAACACGCAGCCAAGGCCCTGGAACCGCGGCAGCGTGTGGCGGGAGTCGGTGGTCGGGTACAGGCTCCCGAGGCGTGGACCCAGGACTTCGCCCTCGGACCCCGGTCCTTGCGTCTCGTGTGGTACAAGATGGCCATGGCACTCGCAGGCCGGGCGCGGGCGGTGGGACGGCTCGCCGTCTTCGCCATCGGCTCGTGGCTGGTGGTGGCGCGCGCGATCCGCACGGTCCTGGCGCGGTTCCCAGACCGCTGGCGCCTGGAAAGCCCGCACGTGTCGCGCTGGGCGCGGCTGGGCGCGCGCTGCCTGGGGATCCGCGTCCGCCGCACCGGGGAGCTGCCGCCGCCCGGCTCGCTGGTGGTGGCGAACCACCAGACCTACGCCGACATCGTCACGCTGGGCGGGCTCTTCCCCTCGATCTTCGCGGCGCGCCACGACATGCGCCGCTGGCCGCTGTTCGGCGCGCTGGCCGCGTCGGGCGCGACGATCTTCATCGACCGTGAGCGCAAGCGCGCCGGGGCGCGGGGGATCGAGAAGGTGCAGCAGGCGCTGGCGGCGGGCGCCACGGTGATCGGCTTCCCCGAGGGCACCTCGACCGACGGGCGCGACCTGCTGCCGTTCCGCAGCGGGCTGTTCCATGCCGCCGTGGAGACCGGGGCGCCGGTGGTGCCGGCGGCGATCCGCTACCTCGAGATCGACGGGGCGCCGATCGCCGAGGGGGAGCGCGAGGTCGTCGCGTGGTACCGCGGCGAGCCGTTCCTCCACCATCTGATGCGGTTCGCGTCGCACTCCTCGGTGCTCGCCGAGGTCGAGATCGGCGCGCCGATCGCCGGGCCGCACGCGGGGCGGCGGGAGCTGGCCGCGGCGGCCGAGGCGGCGCTGCGCGAGATGCTGCGCCTGCCGCGCGCCGCGGCGCCGGCGGCGGGCGACGAGGCGGTGGAGCTGGAGGTGGGTCGATGAGCGAGTGGTCGGTGGTCGCCGCGGCGCTCGGCGTCGTGGTGCTGGCGCTGGTGGCGGTGCAGCTGTTCCGCTCCGTGCGCCAGGAACGGGCGATTCGCGACGAGCTGGGGCGGGTCTCGCTCGCGCTCGCGGCCGCGCAGCGCGACACGCTGGCGCAGGTCGGGCGGCAGGTGGGCGAGGTTGTGGACCGCTTCCACCAGCGCCTCGGCGAGTTCGGCCAGCAGGTGCAGGGCGGCCAGGCCTCGACCGGGGAGGCGCTGCGGGCCGGCCTGGAGGAGGCGCGCCGCACGCTCCAGGCGCAGCTCGAGGGGCTGGTCGGCACCGTCAACACCCAGCTCGGCGCCTCGCAGAAGCAGCTCGGCGTGCAGTTCGAGGGCGCGACCAAGGTGTTCGGCGAGCTCAAGGGCCAGCTCGGCCAGGTCGCCGAGATGGCGGGGCGGATGGAGGCGCTCGGCCGCGAGATCGAGGAGCTGCAGGGGATCCTCAAGGCGCCCAAGCTGCGCGGCAACCTCGGTGAATCGCAGCTCGAGGAGTTCCTCCGCCAGGTGCTGCCGCCCTCCGCGTGGGAGACGCAGCACCGCTTCGCCGGCGGGCAGGCGGTGGACGCGGTGATCAAGCTGCGCGACCACCTCGTGCCGGTCGACGCGAAGTTCCCGCTCGAGTCGTTCCAGCGCATGGCCGCGGCCGGCGACGACGCGGCGCGCAAGGCCGCGCGCAAGGAGTTCGAGCGCTCGGTCAAGGGGCGGATCGACGAGATCGCCGACAAGTACATCCGCCCCGGCGAGGGCACGTTCGAGTTCGCCCTGATGTACATCCCGGCGGAGAACGTCTACTACGAGGTGATCATCCGCGACGAGGCGCTCGGCGAGGCGGGCTCGCTCCTCGCCTACGCGACCTCGCGCCGCGTGGTGCCGGTGTCGCCGAACTCGTTCTTCGCCTACCTGTCGACGGTCGCGACCGGCCTCAAGGGGATGCAGGTCGAGGCGCGCGCCCGCGAGATCCTCGCCGAGCTCGGCCGCATCCAGCGCGAGTTCGACCGCTTCGCCGAGGCGTTCCGCCTGATCGGCTCTCACCTCGGCAACGCGCAGCGCAAGTACGAGGACGCCGACAAGCTCGCCGTCCGCCTCGCCGACCGGCTGCAGTCCGTCACCGGCGAGGAGCGCGGTGCCGCGCTCGAGGGCGCAGGCCGGCCCGGACTCCCAGGCGAGCCCGCCGAGTAGCGGCGGTTCTGCTACCGTTCGCCGCGATGGGCCAGGCGAGATCGCGTCTCGGGCACGCCTTCCGCGCGCTGCGCCACCGCGACTTCCGCGTCTACTGGATCGGGCAGTGGGTGTCGGTGACCGGAACGTGGATGCAGACCACGGCGCAGGCGTGGCTCATCTACCGGCTCACCCACGCGCCGCTGGTGCTCGGCGTGCTCTCCGCCGCCCGCTTCGGGCCGGGCCTGCTCGCCTCGCCGTTCGCCGGCGTCATCACCGACAGGATCCCGCGCCGCCGCATCGTCCTCACCACGCAGGCGCTCAGCCTGGTGCAGGCGACGCTGATGGCGGCGCTGACGCTGACCGGGGCGGTGCGGGTATGGCACGTGCTGCTGCTCGCGTTCCTGCAGGGTGCGGTCGACACGCTCGACATGCCGGCGCGCCAGACGCTGCAGGTCGACCTGGTCGGCGTCGACGACCTGCAGAGCGCGGTGTCGCTCAACTCGTCGGCGTTCAACGCCTCGCGGATGGTCGGCCCGGCCGTCGCCGGCGTCCTGGTCGCCACGTGGGGCGAGGGCGTCTGCTTCGCCGCCAACGCCGCGAGCTACCTCGCGGTGCTCGTCGCCCTCGCCCTCATCCGCATCGAGCCGGCGCCGCTCGGCAGCTCGGGCTCGGTGCGCGCCGCGCTCGTCGAGGGACTGCGCTACGGCTGGCACGAGCCGCAGGTGCGAACCGTGCTGTTCGCGGTGGCGGTCACCTCCGCGTTCGGACTGTCGTACAACACGCTGCTGCCGGTGCTGGCGCAGGACGTGCTGGGCGCCGGCGCGCGCGGCTACGGTCTCCTGCTGGCGGGAGGCGGCCTTGGCGCGGTGGTCGGCGCGCTGGGCGCGGCGTCGCGGCGCGGCTCGGGCGGGACCCACCTGGTGGTCGCAGCCGGCCAGGGGCTGCTCGGCGCGAGCCTGGTCGGCATCGCACTCACCAGGCATCTCGGCGCCGCGCTGGTCCTGATGGTGGTGGTCGGGCTGGCGATGGCGATCCAGTTCTCGACCACCAACGGCTTCCTGCAGACCACCGCGCCGCCGCACCTGCGGGGCCGGGCGGTGTCGCTCTACATCTGGCTGTTCACCGGCCTCGCGCCGATCGGCGGCCTCGCCGCGGGATGGGTCGCGCAGCACGCCGGCGCGTCGTGGACCGCGGCGGGCGCCGGCGTCGCGTGCATCGCCTGCGCGGTCGCGACGGGTTGCGAAATGTCGTTCCTCAGGCCTAGGTTGTCGGGCTAGGGTGGGCAGTGATCGGGTCGGGAGGCCGCGATGAGGGTCGAGATCACCTACTGCGTGACTTGAAACTACGAGCCGAGGGCCGCCGGTCTGGCGGCCGAGCTGAAGCAGGCGTTCGGCGCCGAGGTCAAGCTGGTGAAGGGGTCGGGCGGCATCTTCGACGTTGTGGTCGACGGCAGGCGCGTCTTCTCCAAGCACGAGACCGGCCGGTTCCCCGAGCCGGGCGAGGTCGGCCGGCTGATCGACAAGCCCGCGGCGCGCTGACCGGCTTCGCGGCGGCGAGCCGGCGGCCGCCGACCTCCTCCGGGCGCGAAGGCGCTCCAGGCTTGACGCCGGGCGCATCGTCGCGTCCGGCAGGCTAGAATGCGCCCATGCGGGCTGGCCAATCGCACCAGCCGCCCCGCCGGGTCGGGGTCGCTGTCAAGCTGTCGAGTGCCGAAGCCATCGCACTGGGCCAGAACCTCCTCGCGGAGCTGGCGCGCCGCGGCGTGGCCGGCGTGGTGGACGCGGAGTCCGCGGCGGCGCTCGGCGCACCGCCCGGGCCGGTGCGCGCCGAGCTCGGCAGTCACGTCGACGCGGTCGTGGTGGTGGGCGGGGACGGCACCTTCCTGTCGGTCGCGCGCGGCTGCCCGGAGCGCACGCCGGTCGCGGGGATCAACATGGGGACGCTCGGCTTCCTCACCGAGCACAGCCGCGAGCAGGCGCTCGCGCTGCTCGACGACCTGCTCGCCGGGCGGGCGCTGGTCGAGCGGCGCGACCGGCTGTGCGTCGCCGTCGGATCGGGAGCCGAGCGGCGCGAATTCCTCGTCCTCAACGACGTGGTGATCAACAAGGCGGCGCTGGCGCGGATCGTCACGTTCAGCGTCCAGGTCGACGGCGACCTGCTGTCGCGCTACCGCGCCGACGGTCTGATCCTCGCGACGCCGACCGGCTCGACCGCCTACAACCTCTCGGCGGGCGGGCCGATCGTCCACCCCGGCCTGGGCGCGATCCTGATCACGCCGATCTGCTCGCACACGCTCTCGACGCGCCCGCTCGTGGTCCCGCTCGACCGCAGACTCCAGGTTTGGGTGGAGCGCGGCGACGAGGAGGTGTTCCTCACGCTCGACGGGCAGCAGGGGCTGCCGCTCCACGCCGAGGTGCGCGTGGAGGTGGAGGCGGCCGGGGAGGGGCTGTCGCTGATCCGCGACCGGCGCGCGAGCTTCTTCTCGATCCTGCACAAGAAGCTCAACTGGGGCGATCGGGAGGGGTGAGGTCTTGGCCCGCCGCCCGCACCTGACCCGAACCGCGATCGGGCTCCTGGTGGTCATCGCGGTGTGGCTCGGCGTGGTCGCCGCCGCGCTCCGCCTCCTCGACTCGGCGGGGACGCGCGCCTGGCTCGCGCGCGAGATCGCGACCCGCCTCGCCGCGGCGGTCAACCAGCCGGCGCGGGTGGCGGACGTCCGCGTCTACCTGAGCCCGCCGCGGCTGGCCGTCCGCGGCCTCGAGATCGGGCCGCCGGGCCGCCCGCTGCTCAGGGTCGACGTCGCCGAGGCGGCGATCGGCGACTTCCGCTTCGCCAGCCGCGAGCTCGAGATCGACGTCCTCAGGCTGCACGGCGTGCGGGTCGACGCCCAGGCGCCGACGGGCGGCGGCGCGAGCGGCGGCCGCGAGTGGCTCCACGTCCTCGTCCGCCAGCTCGACGTCGACGGCGTCGAGATCGCGCGGCTCGACCTGCCCGGCGGCCTCCCCGTCCGCGCGCACGACGTCGAGGCGCGCTGGACCGGCTCGCGCCGCGACCCGATCAGCGCCGCGGTGCTGCACGTGGGGGCGTTCTCGCTCCAGGTCCCCGGCATCGAGACGATCGCCGGCTCGCTCACGGCGTGGGGGCGGAAGACGCCGCAGGGCTGGCGCATCGGCAAGCTCCGCGGCCAGGGCGCCGGCTGGAGCCTCGACGGCAACGGCGAGGTTGCCGGCGGGCGGGTGGCGGGCGAGGGGACGCTGGCGATCCAGCTCGCGGCGCTCGAGCGGACGCTGCACATCGGCGCCGGGCTCGACGGCGGCGTCGACCTGCGGTTCGCCGCGAGCGCCGAGGGCAAGCAGTTCCAGGTCGACGCCGACGTGAGCAGCCCGCGGGTGAGCGTCGCCGGGTTCCCGTTCGACGACGTCGACGGCGAGGCGCACCTCTCGCCCGACGGGCTCGACGCCTCGCTCACCGACGCCAGGTTCGCCGGCGGGCACGTCGAGGGCTCGTATTCGCTCTCGGGCTTCGGCCCACCCTGGCACCACCAGGTCGCCGCCCGCGGGGAGGGCGTGAGTCTGGCGGAGTTCCTCCACCGCCTCGGCGCCGACGACGCCGGCCTGTCCGCGTCGTGCGACGTGAACGCGGAGGTGAGCTGGGACGGCGAGCGCTTCAAGCGCGGCGCCGGCACCGGCATCGCCGACCTCAAGCCGGGCGGCGGCGATGTCCCCGCCGCAGGCCGCGTCGTGCTCGCGCTGGCGCGCGACGGCGCCCTCCAGATCGAGGCGAAGTCGACGACGCTCGCGGGGGCGCCGGTGCGCTGGAGCGGACGGCTGGAGCTGGGGACGTGGGTGCCCGACTGGCACGTCGAAGGGGAGAAGGTCCCGATCCCGCTGGTGGCCAGGGTGCTGCGCGGGTGGATCGGCGCCGACGTCGTCCCGGCCGAGCTGCACGGGGAGTCGGCGTTCGAGGTCGACCTCCGCGGGCCGTTCTCGAACCTGCGCGCCGAGGGGCGGGCGGCGCTCGCCCCGGTGGCGTTCGGGCCGGTCGACGCCGACGGATTGGAAGCCTCGTTCACCGCCGGCGGCGGCGTGCTGGCGGTCTCCTCGGGCGACATCCTGGTCGGCGCGGGGCGCGTCACGGGCCGCGGCGAGCTGCGCTACGGCGCCGGCAACGCCCTCCACCTCGACCTCGCCGGCCGCGGCGTGCCGCTGGCGCGCATGGTGGCGTGGGGCGGCGTGCGCGCACCGCTCTCCGGCAAGGTCAACTTCACCGGCAGCCTTGACGGCACGATTGCGGCGCCGGTCGCCGAGGCCGACCTCGGCCTCGTGGAGGTCGCGGCCGCGGGCGTGGCGTTCGGCGACGGGCGCGGCCGGGTCTCGCTCGACGGCGGGGTGGTGCGCGTCGCGGAGCTGACGGTCGGCCCGTTCTCCGCCTCGGGCCGGGTCGACCTCAACCGCCGCAACGTCGAGGTCGACGCGAAGCTGCTCGGCTTCGGCCTGGAGGGGATCTCGCCGCCGCTGGCGCGGCTTGCCGGCGGGGCGCTCGACTGCTCGCTGCACGGCTCGTTCCCGTTCGACTCGCCGGCCGGCCGCCTCGAGGTCGCCAGCGCCTCGGGGGCGAGCGGGTTCGTCGAGCTCGACAGCCGCTCGCTGCGGGTCGAGATCGCGCGCGCGCCGGCATGGCGCCTGTCCGGCGAGCTGCGACGCACGGGTGGCGAGTTCCGCGGCAAGGTGTCGTACACGGTCGACTCCTGGCGGCAGGTGCTGCAGGACCTCGGCGCCGGCGACGTGCCCGCCGACGGTCGCATGAAGGGCGAGGCGGACGTGCACCTCGCGCCCCACGCCGCGGCCCACGTCGACGGCGTGATCAGCGAGCTCGAGGTCGAGGTCGAGCAGGAGCGGGCGGTGCTGGAGAAGCCGACCTCGTTCCACCTCGACGGCAGCGCGATCCGCTTCGACGGGGCGACGATGGCGGGGCCCCGCTCGACGCTGTTCGTCCGCGGCGGGCGCAACGCCGACGGGACCCTGTTCGGCAACATCTCGGGGGAGCTGCCCGGCGCCCTGCTCGGGCTGGTGTGGCGCGAGGCGCGGCCGAGCGGCCGGGTGGAGCTGCTCGGCGAGATCTCGGGCACCGGCGCCGCCCCGCGCTTCGAGGGCGTCGCGCGCGTCTCCGACGGCTCGCTGCGGCTCCCCGGGCTGCCTGCGCCGGCGACCCGGATCGCCGGCGTGATCGAGCTCAACCCGGATGCGATCCGGCTCCAGGGCGTCGACTTCTCGCTGCTCGGCGGCGAGGGCGTGTGCGACGGGCGGGTCGTGCTGTCGCCGCGCCTCCAGCTCGACCTCGGCCTGCGGGTGCGCAGCGTGCACTGGCCGCTGATGCTCGGGTTCGTGCCGATCCTCACCGGCGACGTGCGCCTGGTCGGCGCGCTCGACGGCCTCTCGCTCACCGGCAAGGGGACGCTGCAACGCACCGTCTACCGCCGCGCCGTCAACCTCCAGAAGCTGGTGCTGGAGGAGCTGCTCACGCACGAGCGGGCGCGCCCCACCGAGGGCGCGCCGATGACGCTCAACCTGGCGGTGGACGTACCGGGCACGCTCGAGTTCGACACGCCGCTCGCCCGCGTGGCGATGCGCGGCGCCGTGCGCGTGGTGGGGACGACCGCCCAGTACGGCGTGCTGGGCCGGCTGGAGGCGCTGCCCGGGGGCGAGCTCGAGCTCTCCGACGTGCGCTACGACCTCGACCGCGGGATCGTGACCTTCTCCGACCCCGACCGCTTCGAGCCGCGTCTCGACATCCTGGCCCGCACCACGGTGCAGACGTTCGACATCACGGTCGGGTTGAACGGCACGCTCGACCGCCTGATCCCGACGTTCAGCTCGAGCCCGCCGCTGCCCGAAATGGACATCGTCTCGCTGCTCTCGACCGGGCGTCGCGCCGACGTCGCCGGCCAGGCGCAAGCCGGGGCGGTCGCCTCGTCGTTCCTCACCGAGCAGCTCACCGGCGCGGTCACGCACCGGGCGCGCAGCCTGCTCGACGTCGACCAGCTCCGCGTCGACCCGTTCGCCGCGACCCAGACCGGCAGCCCGACCGCGCGCCTCACCGTCGTCAAGCAGCTCTCCCACGACTGGACGGTGACGGTGGCGACCAACCTGACCTCCAACCGCGAGGAGGTGGTGACGAGCCGCTGGCTGCTCGGGCAAGGCGTCTACCTCGAGGCCAACCGCGACATCGACGGCGCCTACGCGCTGGACATCAAGTGGCAGTTCCGCTACTGACCGCCGGCCATGCGGCGCGGCGCGGCCTCGCGGCGGCCGCACTCGCCCTTGCGGCGGCGGCGCCGCCGGCCCGCGCGGACGCGCCGCTCGTCTGGAAGCCGGTGCCGGTCGCGCGGGTGGTGGTCGACGCCCCCGGCGCCACCGACCTCGCAGAGCTGAAGCGCGCGTTCGGCATCCGCGAGGGCGGCGCCCTCTCGCGCGCCGAGATCCGCGCCGGGGTCCAGGCGGTGATGGCGACCGGCGCGGTCGAGGACGTCCGCGTCGAGGTCGCCATCGACGACGCCGGCGCCGCCATCGTCGTGCACGTGGCCTCCGCGTCGCGGGTGCGCGAAGTGGTGGTGAGCGGCCTGCCGCGCCGCGAGCGCAAGCGCGTGATCGCGGCGCTCGCGCTGCGCCGCGGCGAGCCGCTCCACGTCGAGGCGTTCGAGACCGCGCTCGACAACGCCCGCCACGGCCTGGTCGAGGACGGTTTCCCGCGGGCGAGGCTCGATCCCGACCTGAGCTTCACGTCCGTCCCGGCGGAGGTGGCGGTCGCGATCCGCGGCGAGCTCGGCACGCCGCTCCTCCTCGCCGCCGCGGCCGCGCCCGGCTCGGCGCTCGCCGGCGAGGAGCTGCTGAAGTCGTGCGGGCTCAAGCCCGGGCAGCGGCTCACCTCCGCTAGCCTCGAGAGCGCGCGCAAGCGGCTCGCCACCCGCCTGCGCCGCGACGGGTACTGGGAGGCGGAGGTCGACTCGCCGGTGGTGAGCGAGGACGCCCGCGGCGCCACGCTCACCTTCGGCGTCGTGCGCGGCCCCGCGTTCACGCTCGCGCTCGAGGGGGTCAAGCGCACGCGGTCGTTCGAGGAGGACGCGCTGCCGTTCGTGCGGGGAGAGGAGGCGTTCAACGAGTCCGGCCTCGACCTGGTGGAGGATCGGGTCCGGGCGACGCTCCAGCAGCAGGGGCGCCTGCTGGTCGAGGCGAAGGCCGAGGTCTCCGGCGCGGGCGACGCCCGCGTGCTGCACCTGAAGGTGAAGCCGGGGCCGATGACACCGATCGTCGCGGTCCGCTTCCCGGGCGCGGTGTCGGTCCCGGCGAAGGAGCTGCGCGAGCGCGTCGGCGCGCGCGTCGGCCACTACTGGCGCTGGGGGGGCGAGCCGGTCGACGACGAGTCGCTCGCGGCGGACGCCGCCTCGCTCCTGGGCACGCTGCGCACCGCGGGGTTCGCCGACGCCAAGGTCGGCACGCCGCGCGTCCTCGCCGAGGGCGGCGGCGTGGCGGTCGAGTTCCCGGTCGAGGAGGGGCAGCGACGGACGGTCGCCCACCTCGACACTCCCGGCGTGCCGGACAAGGTGAAGCCGCCCAAGCTCCCGCTCGCGCCCGGCAAGCCGTGGAGCCAGACCGCCGAGGAGCAGGCGCGCAGCGCGCTGGAGGCGGCGATCCAGGAGGCCGGCTTCCCGGACGCGACCGTCGCCGCGGCCCATACCTGCGACGCCGAGGGGGCGTGCGACGTGACGCTGCGCGCCGAGCCCGGCTCGCCCGCGGTCCTCGGCCGTGTCGTCGCGGCGGGCCTGTTCGCCACCCGCCGCGGCGTCGTCGACAAGGTGGCGGGCCTGAAGCCCGGCGACATCGGCGGGCCCGCGGCGCGCCTCGCGGCGCAGCGCCGACTGCTCGCACTCGGCATCTTCCAGCGCGCCGACCTGCGGCCGATCCCCGACCAGGACAGCGGCCCGCGCCGCGGCCTGCTGCTCGACCTCGACGAGGGACCGAGCCAGGCGGTCTCGTTCGGCCTCGGCTACGACACCGAGCAGAAGACGCGGGTTTCGCTCACCTGGACGGAGCTCAACCTGTTCGGCACCGCGCGCAGCCTCTCCTTCCTCGGCCAGCTCTCCAGCCAGCAGCAGCGCTTCGAGATCGACTACCGCGAGCCGGCTCGCCTCGGCGTGCTGGGGTTCCCGACCTGGCTGTCGGTGTACCGGACCGAGGCGCACTTCACCACCTACGACCTGCTCGAGCGAGGTACCTGGGTGGAGTTCGGCGACCGCCTCCGCCGCCCGTTCCGCGCCGTGCTGCGCTACGAGTACCAGATCGTCGAGCCGACCGCGCCGCCCGAGATCCTCTCCCAGCTCGAGCGCGAGCAGCAGCACCTCGCGATCTCGTCGATCTCGCCGACGATCGAGTGGGACACGCGCGACGACGTGTTCTCGCCGCACCGCGGCCTTTACGCCTCGCTGCAGTACCAGACCGCGTTCAAGCTGTTCAGCGCCGACTCCTCGTTCGACAAGGTGCTGGCGTCGTTCTCGGTGTTCGCGCCGGCGCAGGGCGGGGTGCTCGCGGTGATGGTGCGCGGCGGCGCGATCGAGCCGCGCGGCCGCGTCGCCGGAATGACCGACAACCTCCAGCTGCCGATCGCGGTGCGCTTCTTCGGCGGCGGCCGGATCTCCAACCGCGCGTTCGGCACCGACGAGCTCGGCATCCCCGGCCAGACCCTCGAGTGCCAGCAGCCGACCACGACGACGGCGACGGGGTGCTCGGTGGTGCCGACCGGCGGCGCGGGCGAGCTGTTGACGACGCTGGAGTACCGATTCCACGTGTTCGGGCCGGTCGGCGGCGACGTCTTCCTCGACGGCGGCAACATCTGGCAGGCGTGGCGGCAGATCGCCGCCGGCGACCTGCGCTGGGGCGCGGGCCTCGGCATCCGGGTCGAGACGCCGGTCGGCCCGCTGCGCCTCGAGTACGGCTGGAAGTTCGACCGCCTGCTGATCGGGACGCCCCCCAACGCGGTGCGCGAGGCGCCGGGGGAGCTGTTCCTCTCGTTCGGCAACCCGTTCTGAGCGGCGGGGATCAAGGGACAGGGGAGAGAGGCCAGTCGGCGACCGGCCGATCGTCGTTGCGTTGCTGCGGCTCGGGACGCTGGATCCGGACGCTGGAGACGCATGTTCCGCAGTTGCACAAGGGTGTATGATTGGCCGCCCTGCCGGGTGACGGTCGGGGCGGAAATGAGGACCGCGGTATGCGTCGACGCATCACCACCCTCGCCCTGGTCGCCCTGCTCCTCGGCACCTTCGCCGGCGCGGAGCTCTCGCAGCAGTACAAGGACTGGCCCAACGGCCCAGCCGGGTTCCTCCTCACCTCGAGCGAGCGCAAGGCCTACGCCGAGATCAAGACCGACGCGGAGGCGCAGGCGTTCATCGACCTGTTCTTCGCCAAGCGCGACGAGAAGCTCGGGGCGGTCAACGAGTTCAAGCTCAACTTCGACGAGCGGGTGAAGGCCGCCGACAAGCAGTTCGCGACCGACAAGCTCGCCGGCAGCATGACCGACCGCGGCAAGGTCCTGATCCTCATGGGTCCCCCGGTCGGCCCGGCGCGCAACGCGCCGGCCGGGCAGGGCCAGGAGGGGAACCTCCCCGACTTCATGGAGCGCGGAGCGTCCCAGACCTGGATCTACACCAAGGACGGCAAGCCCGCGGTCAAGAAGGAGGACGAGATCCCGTTCGTCTTCTGGGAGATGAGGCCCGGCACGAAGGACTACGTGCTGGAGAAGGCCGACCGGCGCAACCGCCAGGCGCTCAAGCTGCTCGCCGAGCAGCCCGAGAAGCTCGTCCTGCACCCCAAGCTCACCGAGGTCCCGCGCCCCGGACTGCTCCCGGGCAGCAAGGCGGCGACCTCCGAGGAGCTCAAGGTGTTCGACGGGGCGGCGAAGCTGCCCGAGGGTGCCAAGTTCGTCACCGCCTCGGGGCTGCAGAGCGACGTGCTCCACCCGATCTGGGTCTGGCTGCAGCTGCCCGACTCCACGCCCGCGGCGGCTCACGCGATCTGCCGGGTGCGCAGGGCGGACACCGGCGCGGTGGTCGGCAGCTTCGGCAGCGTCGCGGTCACGCCGGTGAGCGTGCCGGGCGCCCGCGCCTACGAGTTCTCGCTGCCGGTGCAGGACGCCGGCAAGTGGAAGGTCGACCTCGCCCTGCTCGGCGACGCCGGGCCGGTGGCGGTGACGACGCTCGACGCGACGAACGAGGCGACGCCGGCCGACGGCCCGTACGTCGCGCCGCTGCTCTGGGGCGCCGACGTCCGCCAGGAGGCGCAGGCCCACCTCGGCGACGCGTTCAACGTCGGCGGCTGGCACGTCATCCCGAGGCTCGACAACAAGTACACGCCGGAGGAGAGCCTGGCGTACTTCGGCTCGGTGGTCCGTCCCACGCTCGACGCGCAGGGCAATCCGAAGGTCGAGATCTCGATGGTCCTCTACGCCAACGGCAAGAAGAACGACGAGTCGGGGTTCACCGCCGCCAACGTGTCGAAGGTCGGCAACACCAACATCTGGATGTTCGGCTCCAGCCTGCCGCTGTCCGGCTTCCGCCGCGGCGTCGACTTCGAGCTCGAGCTGACGGTGCGGGACAGCCTCGCGAACGTGGCGCGCTCGGTCAAGATCCCGTTCACGATCCCGAAGGTGGCGGCCGCCGCTCCGGCGGGGACGGCGGCGCCGGCCGCGGCGTCACCGGCTCCGGCGCCCAAGCAGTAAGATGGCGGGCGTGAGCCAGGCAGAGCGGGCTTTCGCGACTGTCGAGGAGGCCGCGGCGGAGTTCCGCCGCGGCCGATTCGTCATCATCGTCGACGACGAGGACCGCGAGAACGAGGGCGACCTGGCGATCGCCGCGGAGCGCGTCGACGCGGACGCGATCAACTTCATGGCCACGCACGCGCGCGGGCTGATCTGCATCGCGCTCTCCGAGCAGCGCTGCGACGAGCTGCAGCTGCCGCCGATGGTCGAGCACAACACCTCGCCCAACCAGACCGCGTTCTGCGTCTCGGTCGAGGCACGCCACCACACCACCACCGGCATCTCCGCCGCCGACCGCGCCGCCACGGTGCAGGCGCTCGTCGACCCCGCGACCCGGCCCACCGACCTGCTCCGACCCGGCCACACGTTCCCGCTCCGCGCCCGCAAGGGCGGCGTGCTCAAGCGCGCGGGGCACACCGAGGCCTCCGTCGACCTGGCCACGCTCGCGGGCCTGCAGCCGGCGGCGGCGATCTGCGAGATCATGGACGCCGACGGGTCGATGGCGCGCCTCCCGCGCCTGGTCGAGGTCGCCCGCCAGCACGGCCTCAAGCTCGTCACCGTCCGCGACCTGATCGCCTACCGGATGCACCACGAGCGGATCGTCGAGCGGATGGCGGCGCCCGACCTGCCGACTCGCTACGGCGACTTCCGCGTCTACGCCTACCGCGCCCCGGTCACCGGCGAGGAGCACGTCGCGCTGGTGATGGGGGAGATCGACCCTAGCGACCCGGTGCTGGTCCGGGTCCACTCGCAGTGCCTCACCGGCGACGTGTTCGCCTCGGCGCGCTGCGACTGCGGGGCGCAACTGGAGACCGCGCTCGAGCGGATCGCGGCGGCGCGCCGCGGCGTGCTCCTCTACCTGCTGCAGGAGGGCCGCGGCATCGGCCTGGTCAACAAGCTGCGCGCCTACGAGCTGCAGGACGCGGGCGCCGACACGGTCGAGGCGAACCAGAAGCTCGGCTTCCCGCCCGACCAGCGCGACTACGGCGTCGGGGCGCAGATCCTCCGCGACCTCGGCGTGCGGCGCATGCGGCTGATGACCAACAACCCGTCCAAGTACGTGGCGCTGTCCGGCTACGGCCTCGAGATCGTCGAGCGCGTGCCGCTCGAGGTGCCGCCCACCGAGCACACCCGCAAGTACCTCGAGGCGAAGAAGCAGAAGCTCGGCCACCTGCTCCGGATGGTGTAGGCCGGGCACGGGTTTCATGCGACTCGTCGAGCCGGTCGTCCGCGTCGAACCGGGCGCCGCGTGCCGGGGGCCCGGTGGCCGCGCGATCTGCTATCGTGCGTGCCTCGAACCGACAGCGATGCGTAACCCCGCCGCCTCCCGCCCGAGAGTCTGACCATGAGCAAGGCGCCCGAGCCGCCGGCCGGCGGGAGCCCGGCACCGGACGTTCCGCGCACCACCGGTGTGGTGAGCGGGCTGCGCCGGTTCGTCGTCGGCCGCCCGCGCGACCTGCAGGACCCGGACGTCTTCCACAAGCTCTCGCTGATGGCGTTCCTGGCCTGGGTCGGCCTCGGCGCGGACGGGCTCTCCTCGTCGTCGTACGGGCCGGACGAGGCGTTCCGCGCGCTCGCCGGACACGAGTACCTGGCGCTCTACCTCGCGATCATGATCGCGGTCACGGTCGGGATCATCTCCTACTGCTACACCCTGGTGGTCGAGCACTTCCCCTCGGGCGGGGGCGGCTACGTGGTGGCGAGCAAGCTGCTCGGGCCGTTCGCCGGGGTGGTCTCGGGCTCCGCGCTGGTCGTGGACTACGTCCTCACGATCACGGTTTCGGTGTGCTCGGGGGTCGACGCCGTGCTCTCGTTCCTGCCGCTCTCCTGGCAGGGGTACCGCGTCGCTTTCGACCTCTCGATCCTGCTCGTGCTCCTCGTGCTCAACCTGCGCGGCATCAAGGAGTCGATCAAGGTCCTGCTGCCGATCTTCCTGGCCTTCGTCATCACCCACCTGGTGCTCGTCGGCTACGGGGTCCTCGCCCACGCCACGCGGATGCCGGAGGTCCTCCGCAGCACTCATTCGAGCCTCCACGCCGACCTCTCGAAGATGGGGATGGTCGCGGTGCTGCTCCTGTTCCTGCGCGCCTACTCGCTCGGTGCCGGCACCTACACCGGGATCGAGGCGGTCTCCAACGGCGTGCAGATCCTCAAGGAGCCCCGCGTCGCGACCGCCAAGCGGACGATGTTCTACATGGCGGCGTCGCTGATCTTCACCGCCGGCGGGATCATCTTCTGCTACCTGCTGTGGAACGCCGCGCCCGCCGAGGGCAAGACGATGAACGCGGTGCTGCTCGAGCGCGTCTTCGGCGCCTGGTCGGCGGGCGGGCTGCCGATCGGCGCGTGGCTCGTCGTCTTCACGCTCATCACCGAGGGCGCGCTGCTCTTCGTCGCGGCGCAGACCGGCTTCATCGACGGGCCGCGCGTGCTCGCCAACATGGCGATGGACTCCTGGCTCCCGCACCGCTTCGCAAACCTCTCCGAGCGCCTGGTGAGCCAGAACGGCGTCGTGCTCCTCGGCCTGGCAGCGGCCTCGCTCGTGCTCTACACGCGCGGCGACGTCGGGTTCCTGGTCGTCCTCTACTCGATCAACGTCTTCCTCACCTTCAGCCTGACCCAGGCCGGCATGTGGCGGTTCTGGTTCTCGCACCGCAAGTCCGATCCGCGCTGGCTGCACTACCTCTCGATCCACACGGTGGGGCTCGTGCTCTGCCTGGCAATCCTCATCGTCGTGACGTTCGAGAAGTTCCGCGAGGGCGGCTGGGTCACGCTCGCGATCACCAGCTCGTTCATCGTCGTCTGCCTGCTCGTGAAGCGGCACTACCTCGCGGTGCGGGAGGAGATCGCGAAGCTCGACACGGTGTTCGCCGAGCTGCCGGCGGTCGAGGCGCCAGCCCCGGCGAGGCCGCTCGATCCCAGGCAGCCGGTCGCGGTGCTGCTGGTCTCCGGTTACAGCGGCCTCGGCGTCCACTCGCTGCTCTCGGTGCAGCGCCTGTTCCCCAACACGTTCAAGAACTACCTTTTCATCTCGGTCGGCTCGGTGGACTCGGGAGCGTTCAAGGGCAAGGGCGAGCTGGAGTCGCTGGTGTCGTCGACCGAGGCGAACCTCCGCCACTACGTCGACCTGGCGCGGCGCCTCGGGTTCGCGGCCGACTACCGCTTCCACCTCGGCACCGACGTGGTCGAGGAGGCGGAACACCTCTGCACCGACGTGGCGCGCCAGTACCCGCGGGCGGTCTTCTTCCTCGGCAAGCTGATCTTCGCCCACGAGCGGTTCTCCTACCGCTTCCTCCACAACGACACGGCGTACGCGGTGCAGAGGCGGCTGCAGTTCTCGGGGCTGCAGACGGTGGTGATGCCGATCCGCATGCGCATCTAGGGCGCGGCCGCCGTCGCGTATCGGCGCCGCCGATAACGGACCGCCGCGTTGTTGCGCTCGCCGGTACGCATCCTCAACGTACCCTCCCGGTGCGCCTCCGGTGCGACCGGCTCGTGCGCCTCGCATCCGCCCCATTCTCGGCGGCGCGCTCCACGCGTGGTTCCATCGTCCTGCCTGCCGTTCGTCGTCATCCACGTGCAAGCGGGAATCCAGGCCTTGCAGTTGCAGGGCCTGGCTTCCCGCCTTCGCGGGGACGACCGAAGTTGGACCTCTCGCGAGCGTGCATGTGGAACGGCATGCGATCACCGCGGTCCCGACTTGCCTCGCGAGACGCCGGTCCACGGGCACCGGACCTCGGTCCGCCGTCGTGGCGGCGGCGACCCGGCCTGACGGCGCACGGTGAGACGTACCCGCTCCGGCGGCCGTATGCCATTTTGAGACGTCGGTGATTGGCGCGCGGTCGGGCATTGCGGAACGCCCGAGAGCCAAGGGCGGCGTGACGGGATCGGGCAAAGGAGGTGCCGATGGCGAAGGGCCGTGAGCATGCCGCAGCCGCCGGTCTCTTCATCGGGCTAGCCATCGTCATGACCTGGCCGCTGGGCCTGCACCCCGGCACCGCGGTGACCGATCAGGGCGACCCGCTCCTCAACTCCTGGATCATGGCGTGGGACG
>DATIYW010000149.1:0-14949 GCA_035517415.1 Thermoanaerobaculaceae bacterium | reverse complement strand
GGGGTTTGGCACCTCGATGTCGGCTCATCGCATCCTGGGGCTGAAGCAGGTCCCAAGGGTTCGGCTGTTCGCCGATTAAAGCGGTACGTGAGCTGGGTTTAGAACGTCGCGAGACAGTTCGGTCCCTATCTGGTGTGGGCGTAGGACACTTGAGGAGAGATGTCCTTAGTACGAGAGGACCAGGACGTACGGACCTCCAGTATATCGGTTGTCGCGCCAGCGGCAGCGCCGAGTAGCTGTGTCCGGAAGGGATAACCGCTGAATGCATCTAAGCGGGAAGCCAACTCCGAGATAAGGTGTCCCGGGCGCAAGCCCCTGAAGGTCTCTGGTAGATGACCAGTTTGATAGGCGGGAGGTGGAAGCGCGGCGACGCGTGAAGCTGACCCGTACTAATCGACCGTGTGGCTTGACCATACATTTCCCGTTCTTCTTGCGTGACAGCTTTGGAGACCCCTTTTGAGTTGGAAATTTGTCCGGTTTTTCCGGTGGTCATACCGAGAGGGAAACACCCGTTCCCATTCCGAACACGGAAGTTAAGCCTCTCTGGGCCGATGGTACTTGGTGGGTAACTGCCTGGGAGAGTAGGTCGCCGCCGGGAAGTAAATTGAAGGCCCCACGGGCAACCGTGGGGCCTTCGCTTTGTGTCGCTCCCGATGCCGTATGATCTTGCTCCCCTGTGCTTGCTAGCCGCCCATGAGACACGATGACGTCTGCGAGCAGCCATCCTGCTCCCCTGTTGATGCACGCCACCAATGAGACTTCGGCGCGCCGGAGGCCGACGCACCGGCCTGGAACGGGGCGGAACCACGCCTGGCGTGGAGTCCTCTTGGTGGCCGGTCGGGTCGTCGTGGGTTAAGATCGTCGCACGGTCGTTCGTGCCGAGAGCGAAACCGCCCATGCCGAACCCGGATCGTCCCGCAGCTCTGACCGCGCCGCCGGCGGCGGCGAGGAGTCGAAAGGGCAAACTGTGAGCGACGTGCGCCCGGTCGGGTTCGACGTCCTGCTCGTGGACGACGACCGCCATTCCCGCCGCAATCTGGAGGAGGCACTGCGCGCGCGCGGCCACGCGGTCACGGCGTGCGTCGATCTCGACGCCGCGTGGAGCGCCTTCGACGCCAAGCGCCAGCCGCTGTTGCTGGTCGCCGCCGACCTGCTGCGCGCCGACGCCGGCGGAATCTGCGGCCGCATCAGGGCCGGCCACGGGGGCAGGCGGACGGTTGTGGTGGCGATCGCCCCTCGGCAATCGGCGTCCCCGGCGGAATCGCTGCTCGACGCGACCGACGATTGCCTGGTCAAGCCCGCCACCCCGGAGGCGATCGCGGTGCGGTTGGCGATCGCGGAGCGGCTGGTGCGGGAACGTGCCCGCGAACACGCGGTCGAGCGGGACACCACGGCAGCCGACGGCAGCGAGGGCGCCCGCGCCGACGCCGGGGCGCCGGACCCGCGGTCCGATCACGAGACGGGTGGAGAAGCAGCGAGCGGCACCGACCCCGGCGGCGGCGCGGCGTCCTCGCCCCGCGCAGCCGGGACGGCGCTCTCGGTGACGACCGACTCGCCTCTGCCGACGGTGCTGTCGCTGTCCGAGGCCGGCGAGCGGGGGATCGCCGACGGCTGGTGGGACTGGGACCTCGCCAGCGGCAAGGTGGTGTTCTCCTCGCAGTGGAAAGCGATGCTCGGCTACGCCCCGGACGAGCTCGCCGGCGGCATCGACGAGTGGTTCAGCCGCGTCCATCCCGAGGACCTCGCGCAGCTGCGCGCCGGCATCGCCGCCCACCTCGCCGGCCGCGCCTCGCACCTGGAGAACGAGCACCGCCTCCGCCTGCGCGACGGCACCTACGGCTGCATGCTATGCCGCGCCATGGCGTTCCGCGACCGCACCGACACTCCGTTCCGGATCGTCGGGTCGCATCGGGACATCACCGAGCTCAAGAACCGCGACCCGCTCACCGGCCTCCCCAACCGTGGGTTCCTGATCGAGCGCCTCGGCCATGCTCTGGAGCAGACCGGGAAGGCGGGCTCGCGGTCGTTCGCGGTGCTGTTCCTCGACCTCGACCGCTTCAAGAACGTCAACTACAGCCTCGGCCACCGGGTCGGGGACCAGCTCCTCAAGGCGGTCGCGGGGCGCCTGCGCGCCAGCCTGCGCTCGCAGGACGCGCCCCACCGCTTCGGGAACGCCGTCGTCCACATCGGCGGCGACGAGTTCGCCGTCCTGCTCGAGGGGCTCGCCGAGGCGAGCGACGCGACGCGGATCGCCAAGCGCATCCTCGCCGAGCTGCAGGCCCCGTTCAGCGTCGAGGGGCACGAGATCTTCTCCAGCGCCAGCATCGGCATCGCCTACGGCTCGACGCACTACGAGCGCCCGGAGGACATCCTGCGCGACGCCGACACCGCGATGTACCGCGCCAAGGCGCAGGGCAAGGCGAGCTTCGCCGTCTTCGACGACGCCATGCACGCCGGCGCGGTCTCGCTCCTCAAGCTGGAGACCGAGCTCCGCCGGGCGGTGAAGCGGGAGGAGTTCCTCGTCCACTACCAGCCGATCGTCCTCCTCGACGGCGGCCGCATCACCGGCTTCGAGGCGCTGGTGCGCTGGCAGCACCCGGACCGGGGCTTGCTGCTCCCGGCGGAGTTCCTGCCGGTCGCGGAGGAGACCGGCCTGATCGTCGACATCGACCGCCTGGTGTTGCGCGCCGCGTGCCGCCAGCTGCGGATCTGGAACCAGCAGGCGCGCGCCGACGCGCCGGTCACCGTCAGCGTCAACGTCTCCGGGGTGCAGTTCCTGCGCCCGGACATGATGGTGGAGATCGACCGGACGCTGCGCACCTACGGCGTGTGGGGCCGCAGCCTCAAGCTCGAGATCACGGAGAGCGTGATTATGGAGCACGCCCGCTATGCGGCCGACATGCTCCAGCAGCTCAAGGGCCTCGACGTCAAGCTCTCGATCGACGATTTCGGCACCGGCTACTCCTCGCTCTCCTACCTGCGGCGCTTCGAGATCGACACGCTCAAGATCGACCACTCGTTCATCAGCCGGATCGACACCGACCCGGAGTCGTGGGAGATCGTCCGCACCATCGTCACCCTCGGCAACAACCTGGGCAAGGAGGTGGTGGCGGAAGGGATCGAGACCCGGAAGCAGCGGGATCGGCTCCTCTCCCTGCGCTGCGGCTACGGCCAGGGCGAGCTGTTCTCCAAGCCGGTGCCCGCGGACGAGGCGACCGCCTTGCTCGCCGCCGGGGTGCGCGGCGAGGCGCTGTCGAAGGCCTGACCTCCGGCGGCAGCACGCCGGCGCCCAGGCGCCAAGCAGCCTGACAAGCGCAGCCCGCGCGCGGGTGCGGGGCTCGACTCGGGGAGTCGAGCCGACGTCTCCGGGCTAAGTCGCGGACCGCTTCGGGCCGCCGCCGGAGTGCTCGGCGGCGAGCTTCTCGAGCAGCGCGACTGGGATCGCGCCCGAGACCGCGACGTCCGTGCCCGAGGCGCGCACCTGCACCCCGCGCAGCACGTCGACCAGCTCCGGGTGCTCGTCCTGGGCGCCGAGGCGCAGCGCCGCGAGCGCGCCCTTCGCCGCGTCGCGCAGCAGCTCCGCGTTCTCTGCGGTGTCGGCGGAGGCGACCCCGGAGATGTGCAGCGAGTCGTCGAGGGACGCCTGGAGCGCGACGCTCTTCACCACTCCGGCGGCTGCCAGCACGTGGTGGAGCGGGTGATCGGCCTCGTCCTCGGCGCGCCGATCCATCGTCGCGGCGTGCCGGTGGGCAAACGCCGGGATCGTGCCCACCGCCCAGAACGGCGCCCGCGGATCGATCTGCCCCGCGGCGACGGCCTTGTCCACCAACGGGCTGGCCTCATGGCGCGGCGCCAGCATCGCCGCCACCGCCGCCTCGTTGCCGACCACCACGACTTCGCGCGAGACCTGGGCGAGGACGGCGGCGGCGCCGTGGTGGCGCTCGCCCTCCGGGAGTCTGAAGCCCGGGACCGCGCCGAGCGTGGTCGGCGTCGCGCCGCGCTTGGTCAGCGCCGCGCCCATGGCTTCGGGGTCGAAGCGGCCGGCGAACGCGGCCGCGCCGTGGGAGGTGGCGCCGTCCGGGATCACGGCGGCGACCATCGCGTTGACGTCGCGGAGCGGGTCGAGTCCGGCCTCGGCGAGGAACGCCGCCGCGTCGGCGTCGAGGTGGGCGCGGCTGGCGTGCTCGAGCAGGAGCTTCTGCACCGCGGGGTGGGCGCGGAGCGCGGCCGCATCGAGCCCGACGACGAACTGCGCGGTGGGCGGGACCATCCGCAGCAGGTCGGCCACTCCGGGCGGGGCGGCGAGCGCGGCGGCGGCGAGCAGGTTGAGCGACACAGCGGCGACGAGCGGCTTTCTCATGGGGCCTCCTAGAAGTTCTTGCGGGAGAACAGGACCAGGGCGGCGGCCAGGCAGACCGCGCCGAACGCGCCGGTGGTCACGATCGGGAGCGCCGAGGGCGCGAGCTTGCCGAGGACGAACCCGGTCAGGTCGCGACCGATCTCCGGCGTCTTGGGCAGGATCCAGTAGAGCGCGTGGATCGCGCCGGCGCCGAGGCGGGAGTCCATCGCCGCGGCGATCCGGTCGTGCGCGGCGAGGGGCAGCGAGAGCACGTAGAGCGCGTACGGCAGCATGATCGAGAGCGGGGTCGACGAGGTCAGCACCCCGATCAGGTACATGAACCCGAGGTAGGACAGGAAGACGACGAGGATCAGGGCCGCCGCGACCAGGAAGCGCGGGTTCCACACCCTGGTCTTGAGCGAGAGGACGAGGAAGACGCCGCCGCACAGGAACAGCAGGTTCGCCCCGACCAGCGTGACCGCGCCGACGAAGCGGCCGAGGAGGAGGTGGACGCGGGCGATCGGGCGGGAGAGGTAGAGGTCGACGGTGCCGCGGTGCTGCAGGTTCGGCACCTGCGAGCCGGTGGCGAAGACGGAGAGGAACACGCCGAGGACGTAGAGCATGCCGGCGAAGATCGACAGCGCGCTGGTGACGACGGTTTCGATCTCGGGCGTGCGGTGGCGCATCTCGAACGCCCTGCCGAACAGCGAGCCGGCGGCGAGCGTGCCGTTGACGATGTCGAGGTTGAGGGCGAACGTGAGGATCAGCAGGAACAGCGTCGACACCGCGGCGAACCCGAGCAGGGTGTAGCGCGCGAACGCCTCGCGCCAGGTGTCGACGACGAGCGCCCAGGTCTTCACGGCGCGCCTCCCACGGCGTGCACCGCCGGCCCGGGCGCCGGTTCCCGCTCCTCGGCCTCGACCGCCGCCACGAACACGTCCTCGAGCGCGGCGCGCACCGGCGACACCTCCGCGATCAACAGGCGTTCGGCGCGGAGGAGGTCGACCACACGATTGAGCGTCTCGAGGTCCGGCACGTCGAGCTCGTACGAGCCGTTGCGGCTCGCGACCGCGGCGCCGAGCTCGCGCAGCCGCGCGTCGGGCGGAAACTCGCCCCCGCCCAGGCGCACGGAGAAGCGCTGCGTCGGGTGGGTGAGGTCGTCGACCGAGCCCTGCCGGACAACTCGGCCGTGGTGGAGGATGGCGACCCGGTCGCAGGTCCGTTCGACCTCGGAGAGCAGGTGCGAGTTGATGAAGATCGTGGTGCCCTCGCCGCGGGTCGCGAGCAGGATGTCGCGGATGTGGCGGCGGCCGACCGGGTCGACGCCGTCGGTGGGCTCGTCGAGGAAAAGCACTTCCGGCTCGTCGAGGAGGGCGCAGGCGAGGCCGAGCCGTTGCGTCATGCCCTTCGAGTAGCGGCCGACGCGGTCGTGGCCGCGGTCCGCCAGGCCGACGAGCTCGAGCAGCTCCGGGATGCGCCGGTCGAGGGCGCCCTCGGGGAGGCCCGCCAGCCGCCCGAACAGCCGCAGCGCCGCGTCGGCGCGGAGGTAGCCGGGGAAGCGGTGCCCCTCCGGCAGGTAGCCGACGCGCGCTCGGGCGGCCGCGCGCCGCGGGTCGCACCCCCGCACCCGCACCGCGCCGGAGGTCGGCCGCGCCAGGCCGAGCAGGATCTTGACGAGCGTCGTCTTGCCCGCGCCGTTGGCGCCGAGCAGGCCGAACACCTCGCCGCGGCCGACCTCGAGGTCGACGCCGTCGAGCGCGCGCAGGCGCCGCCGCGCGGTGCGGAACTCCTTCACCAGAGCGGTCACGGCGATGGCGGGGTCGGGCCGGCTCACATTGGGGTATACGCTTTCGGGCCCACCGCTGTTCTCACGGGGCTGGCGGCGGAGGTCGAACGCGGGTAGGATTCGACCGCGCTGCGGCGCTCCCTGGAGGCTCTGATGACACTTCCCCCTCACGACGTGCGCGACCTCGCGATGGCGCCGGCCGGCAGCCGGCGCATCGCCTGGGCGGACCGCCACATGCCGGTCCTCGCCTCGATCCGGCAGCGCTTCGCCAAGGACCGGCCGCTCGCCGGCCAGCGGGTCGCCGCCTGCCTCCACGTGACCACCGAGACCGCGAACCTGGTGCGGACGCTGGTCGCGGGCGGCGCCGAGGTGCGGCTGTGCGCCTCCAACCCGCTCTCCACCCAGGACGACGTCGCCGCCGCGCTCGTCGCCGAGCATGGGGTCGCGGTGTTTTCGGTCAAGGGCGAGGACAACGCGCGCTACTACCGCCACATCCGGGCGTGCCTCGAGTTCGCCCCGACGATCACGATGGACGACGGCGCGGACCTGGTCTCCTCGCTGCTGTTCATCGCTCGGGGCGAGATGGGCGACGCACACGAGGAGCTGCAGGCGTTCGCGCGCTCGCTCGACGCCGCGGCGCGGCAGCGGATCGTCGCCGGCGTGCTCGGCTCGACCGAGGAGACGACCACCGGCGTGATCCGGCTGCGGGCGATGGAGCGCGACGGCGTGCTGCGGTTTCCCGTCGTCGCGGTCAACGACTCCGACACCAAGCACCTGTTCGACAACCGCTACGGCACCGGCCAGTCGACCGTGGATGGGATCCTGCGCGCCACCAACGTGCTGCTCGCCGGGACGACGGTGGTGGTGGCCGGCTACGGCTGGTGCGGGCGCGGCGTGGCGAGCCGCGCGCACGGCCACGGCGCCAAGGTCGTGGTCACCGAGGTCGACCCGGTGCGGGCGCTCGAGGCGGCGATGGACGGCTACGCGGTGATGCCGATGGCCGAGGCGGCGCGAATCGGCGACCTGTTCGTGACCGTCACCGGCGACACCCGGGTGATCACCGCCGAGCACGTGGCGGCGATGAAGGACGGCGCGATCGTCGCCAACTCCGGCCACTTCGACGTCGAGATCGACCTGCCCGCCCTGCGCCGCGAATCGACCGGCGTGACCGAGGCGCGGCCGTTCGTCGAGGGCTACCGGATGCGGGACGGGCGCACGGTCTACGTGCTCGCCCAGGGCCGGCTCGTCAACCTCTCGGCCGCGGAAGGGCACCCGGCGGCGGTGATGGACATGTCGTTCGCCAACCAGGCGCTCGCCGCCGAGCACCTCGTGCACCACGCCGGCGAGCTCAAGCCGAAGGTCTACCGTCTCCCGGAGGCGATCGACCGCGAGATCGCGCGCCTCAAGCTCGCCACGATGGGGCTCGCCATCGACACGCTCACCGCCGAGCAGGAGGCGTACCTGGCGAGCTGGCGCGAAGGGACCTGAGGCGCCGCACGGCGGCGTCCGAGCGCCCGGGCGGCGGCCCTCGGCGCTGCTCCTGCCCTCACGTCGCCGTTGACCGGCGCGGGGCCGCCGTTCGCCGGGCAAGTGCATACCGGACGTGAAGATCCGCGTATCTTCGGAGGTGGCCGCCGGCGTGGCGGCCGCGCGGGGAGGCGCCGATGAGTCCTGAACGGGTCTATCGCAACGTGCCGAGGCTGGTGTTCGGGCTGGTGATCATCCTCCTCGGGGTGATGTTCACCCTCGACAAGCTCGACGTGATCAGCGTCGGCGACTACTGGGCGTACTGGCCGGTGCTGCTGATCGCCGCGGGCGTGGCCCGGCTCGTGCAGCCGCGCGGCAACCACGGCCGTGTCTCCGGCGTGGTGATCGCCGGGATCGGGACGCTGCTGCTGCTCACCAACCTCGACCTCATCTCCGACCGGGTGTGGCATTACTGGCCGGTGCTGCTGGTCCTGGTCGGCGCCGGGATCGTGTGGCGAGCCCTCGACGGCGGCACGGGCGCGGGATGGCCCGGACCCGGAGGCGGCCGCTGGGGCCGCCGCGCGGAGCGGGGCGTGTGGACCGCGCCGGCGGTGGCGCCGGAGGCGGGCGCGCCGCCCTCCGACGCCGGCGTGGCGGCCGCGGGCTCACCCGGCGGCGGGCCGGTATTCTCCGCCGCCGCGCCGTCGCCGGGCGCCGCGCCGGCGAGCGAGGTCGCCTCGACGGTGAGCGCATTCGCGCTCCTCGGGGCGGTCCGTCGCCGCTCCATCGGCCAGGACTTCCGCGGCGGCGACCTCACCGCGATCATGGGGGGTTGCGAGCTGGACCTGCGCGGCGCGTCGATCATGAGCGGCGACGCGGTGATCGACACGTTCGCGATGTGGGGCGGGATCGAGATCCGCGTGCCCGAGGACTGGACCGTGGTCGTGCAGGGCACGCCGATCCTCGGCGGGTTCGAGGACAAGACGCGCCACGTCGCCGGCGACCCGCGCAAGGTGCTGGTGGTGCGCGGCGCGGCGGTCATGGGCGGGGTCGAGATCAAGAACTGAACCCATGCACCCGATCCTCGCCTACCGCGGAAGGCTGGGACCGTACCTCGCGGCCTGGGTGCCGCTGGCCGGGATGCTGGCGGCGCTGTTCCACCTCGTCGTTGGCTCCACCTGGCCCGAGTCGCTCGCGGTCGCCTTCCCGCTCTCGCTCGTCTACGCCTTCGTCTGCCTCGCCGCCTGGTACCCGTGCCGGAACGCCTCGCTGAGCGCGGCGGCGTTTCCCCGCATCGTCGCGACGCAGCTGCTGGCGGCCGCGCTCTCCGCGATGCTGTGGCTGTTCCTCGCCGACACCTGGGTCGTGATGCTCGCCCAGGTCCCGCGCTTCGCCCGCCTCGACGAGCGCTTCCCCCGCATCGCGCCGGTGCTGCTCGGCGCCGGCGTGCTGCTTTACGTGCTCGCCGCGGCGCTGCACTACCTGCTGATGGCGTTCGAGAACGCGCGGCGGGCCCAGACTCAGGCGCTCGAGCTCGAGGTGCTGGCGCGCGAGGCGGAGCTGCGGGCGTTGCGGGCGCAGATCGACCCCCACTTCCTGTTCAACTCCCTGAATTCGATCAGCGCCCTGATCGCCGCCGACCCCCCCGGTGCGCGCGAGATGTGCCTGAAGCTCGCTGAGTTCCTGCGCGAGAGCGTGCGCGTGGGCGGCGCCCGGTCGATCGCCCTCGGCGAGGAGCTGGCGCTGGCCGAACGCTACCTCGCGGTCGAGCAGGCGCGCTTCGGGGCGCGGCTCCGCGCCGAGTGGCGGATCGCGCCCGAGGTGCGCGCCTGCCAGGTCCCGCCGCTGCTCATCCAGCCGCTGGTGGAGAACGCGGTGCGCCACGGGATCGCGGGCTGCCTCGACGGCGGCTGCGTGACGGTGGTGGCGGAGCGCGCGGGCGGGGCGGTGCGGCTGTCGGTGGAGAACCCGGCCGGCGACCAGGCACCCGCCGCCGGCGGCACCGGCGTCGGCCTGGAGAACGTGCGCTCGCGGCTCGCCGCCGCCTACGGCGCCGACGCGTCGGTCGACGCGCGGCGCGAAGGCGGGTCGTACGTCGTCACGCTCGAGTTCCCGCTGCGACTCGCGGCGGCGGACTGACCCTCGACCTGCGCTAAGCTGTGTGCGAGCTTCCATGACGGGCGAGGCGACGCGGCCGCTGCGGGTGGCGATCGTCGACGACGAGGCGCCGGCGCGGGCCCTGCTGCGCGAGTACCTGGCCGGCGTGCCGGACGTCGAGTTGGTGGCCGAATGCGCGAACGGCTTCGAGGCGGTCAAGGCGGTCGCCGAGCTCGACCCCGACCTGCTCCTGCTCGACATCCGGATGCCGAAGCTCGACGGGTTCGAGGTGCTCGAGCTGCTCGAGCGGGAGGTCGCCGTCGTCTTCGTCACCGCCTACGACGAGCACGCCCTGCGCGCCTTCGAGGTCAACGCGGTCGACTACCTGCTCAAGCCGCTGGCGAAGGACCGGCTCCTGCTCGCGCTCGATCGCGCCCGGGCGCGGCTGCGCGAGGGGCGGCCGTTCCCGGTCGCGGAGGTGCTCGCCGCCGCGCGTCCCGCCGGCGCGCCGCTCGCGCGCGTGCTTGTCCGCGAGGGGTCACGCGTCCACGTCATCCCGATCGAGAAGCTCGACCTCGTCGAGGCGCGCGACGACTACATCTGCCTGCACTCGGCCGGCAACGAGTACCGCAAGCAGCAGACGCTGGCCGCGCTCGCGGCACAGCTCGACCCGGTCCGCTTCGTGCGCGTGCACCGCTCGTTCATCGTCAACGTCGAGCGCCTCGCCGGGATCGAGCTCTACGCCAAGGACAGCCGGATCGCGATCCTCCGCGACGGCACCAAGGTGCCGCTCTCCCGCGCCGGCTACGGCCGGCTGCGTGAGCTGCTGTAGGCCGAACCCGCAAGGTGTCGTGCCCGCCGGGCGCGGCGCGCCGTGCCGCGAGCCTCTTGCGCCCACGGACGATGTGACCTAGATTGCGTCTCGACATTGGTTCGATGACATGCCGCGGGTGTGCGTGCCGCCGGGATTCGGCGCCCCACAACCGCGATCCGCGACGTGATGGGACGCAGCAGGACCGGGGGATGGTACGGCGTGGGGCGGACGGGGTGGCGGGTGGTGGAGAAGCTCATGACGGCAGGGCGATGGTGGGCACGGCGCGAGGGTTCCGCGCCATCCGCAGCGTGGGCGGTGGCCTGTCCGGCGGCGTTGGCGTTGGCCGTCGCAATCGTCGCCGGCTGGTGCCCTCCGGCGGACGCGCGGCTCCCGGGAGGGTCCGCCGCCGCGGCCGCGGTCGGGCCGGCGGCCGCGCCGGGGTCGCCGCTCGTCTCGCGCGTGCCTGGGGGACGCCTCCCCGCGCTCGGCGCCTCGTTGGTCGCCGGCATCGGCCTCGCGTGGCTGCGGCGACGGCCGAGCCGGAGCTCGCCCGCGACGGCCGAGGCGCATTTCGGGCTGGTGCGCGAGCACGCCAACGACGCCATCCTCCTGATCCGGCGCGAGGGGCGCGTCGTCGACGCGAACCGGCGCGCCGAGACGCTCTACGGCTATGGCCGCGCGGAGCTCCTCGGCCGCGACATCCGCGACCTCCGGCCGGCCGCGATCATGGGCGAGACGGAGGAGATCCTGGCGCGGACGGCGGCCACCGGGAGCCAGGTGTTCGAGACGCTGCACCAGCGCAAGGACGGGAGCATCTTCCCCGTCGAGGTGAGCAGCCGAGTCGTGGAGGTCGAGGGCGAGCCGCACTTCCTCTCGATCGTCCGCGACGTCTCGGAGCGGAAGCAGCACGAGGCGCGCATCGCCCACCTCAACCGGCTGCTGCGGACGATCCTCGAGATCAACCAGCTGATCGTCCGCGAGCGCGACCGCGACCGGCTGTTCGCCGAGGCGTGCCGCGTCGTCGTCGAGCATGGCGGCTTCCACATGGCTTGGGTCGGCGCGGTCGACCGCGCGAGCGCGCAGGTCGTCCCCGTCGCGTGGGCGGGGGCCGAGGCCGGCTACCTCGCGGCGATCCGCGTCCGCGCCGACGAGTCGCCGCTCGGGTCCGGCCCGACCGGGCTCGCCGCCCGCACCGGACGTCTGGTCGTGGTGAACGACTGGGCGAGCGACGAGCGGGTGGCGCCGTGGCGGGAGGAGGCGTCGCGGCGCGGCTACCGGTCGAGCGCCGGGGTCCCGCTGCCGGTGCGGGGCCGGGTCGAGTTCGTGCTCACCGTCTATGCCTCCGAGGCCGCGGCGTTCGGCCCGGAGGCGGTCTCGCTGCTCGGCGGGCTGGGCAGCGACGTCGGCTTCGCCCTCGAGACGATCGACAACGAAGCGCGGCGGGCGGGGGCGGAGGCGGCGCTGCGGGCGTCCGAGCAGCGCTACCGCGACCTCGTCGACTCGGTCCGCGACGTGGTGATCTCGATGTCGCCGGACGGCACGCTGACGTCGCTGAGCAGCGCCTTCGAGGCGGTCACCGGCTGGAAGCCTGAGGAGTTCCTCGGGCGCAGCTTCGTCGAGCTGATCGACCCCGCCGACGCCGAGCGGGCGCTCGAGATCTTCGGCCGTTTCCTCGCCGGCGAGCAGGTCGGTCTGTTCGAGCTGCGGGTGCGACGGCGCGACGGCGGCGTCGTGATGGGCGAGTTCACCGCCAACCCGCGCTTCGAGCAGGGGCGGCTCGCCGAGTTCCACGGCATCGGCCGCGACGTGACCGAACGCAAGCGGGCCGAGGCGCAGCTCATGCGCCTGGCGGCCGCCGTCGAGCAGGCGGCCGAGGCGATCGTGATCACCGACCCCGAGGGGCGGATCCAGTACGTCAACCCCGCCTTCGTCCGCGCCACCGGCTATGACGCTGGCGAGGCGCTCGGCGCCAACCCGCGGATCCTCAAGAGCGGGCGCCACGACGCGGCGTTCTACCGCGAGATGTGGGCGACGTTGCTGCGCGGCGAGACGTGGGAGGGGCGTCTGACCAACCGGCGCAAGGACGGGCAGCTCTACGAGGAGGTGGCGGTGATCTCCCCGGTGCGCGACCCCGACGGCCGGATCATGAACTTCGTCGCGGTCAAGCGCGACGTCACGCAGGAGGTGGCGCTGGAGGCGCAGCTCCGCCAGGCGCAGAAGATGGAGGCCGTCGGCATGCTCGCTGGCGGCGTGGCGCACGACTTCAACAACCTCTTGCAGGCGATGCTCAGCCACGTCCAGCTCCTGCGCTCGGGGAGCACCGCCGGCGCCCGGCCGGAGGCGAGCCTGGCGGAGCTCGAGGAGCAGGTGCGGCGCGGGGCGGCGCTCACCCGCCAGCTCCTGCTGTTCGCGAGGCGGGAGACGGCGCGGCCGGAGCCGCTCGATCTCAACCGCGTCATCGCCGGCGCGGCGTCGCTGCTGCGCCGACTGGTGCGGGAGAACGTCGCCTTCACCGTCGAGCTGGCGCCGGGGCCGCTGCCGCTGGTCGCCGACCATGGCCAGCTCGAGCAGGTGCTCGTCAACCTGGTGGTGAACGCGGTCGACGCGATGCCCGGCGGCGGCCGGGTCGCGATCCACTCGGGGAGCGAGGGCGCGGACCGGGTCTGGTTCTCGGTCGACGACACCGGCCACGGCATTCCGGCCGAGATCCGCGACAAGGTGTTCGAGCCGTTCTTCACCACCAAGGCGAAGGGCCACGGGACCGGGCTCGGGCTCCCGGTCGTGCACGGCATCGTCACGGCGCACGCCGGCTCGGTCGAGTTCCGCGACCGGCCGGGCGGGGGCACGTCGTTCCGCGTCACGTTGCCGATGGGTTCAACCGAGCCGGCGGCGGCGGTCCCGGCCGCGGGGGTGCCGGCGGTGCGGGAGGGCGGCGGCGAGGCGGTGCTCGTGGTCGAGGACGAGGAGGGCGCGCGGCAGGGTCTGTCCGAGATCCTGCACATGCTCGGCTACCGGGCGACCGCGGTGGCGGACGGGGAGCAGGCCGGCCGGCTGCCCGCCGAGCCGGCGTTCGGCGTGCTGATCGCGGACGTCATGCTGCCCGGCTCGTCCGGCCCCGAGCTCTCGCGCGCGCTACGCGAGCGGTGGCCGGGGCTGCGGGTGATCCTGATCTCCGGCTACGCCGAGGACGAGGCCATCCGGCAGGCGGCCGGGCCGGGCCGCTACCACTTCCTGCAGAAGCCGTTCGACGTCGAGACGCTGGCGCGAGAGCTGCGCGCCGCACTCGAGGAGGATGCCGGCGAGCGTCGGACCTGAGCGCCCGGGCGCCTTGCGCGGCGAGGTCCCGGCTACACCCTCACCATCCAGCCGTGCGTGTCCGGCTGCGTCCCGAACTGGATCGCGGTGAGCGCCTCGCGCAGCCGCTTCGCGATCGGGCCCTCGTCGCCGTGGCCGACGCGCAGCAGGCGGTCGCCGTCGAGCAGCTCGCCGACCGGCGAGATCACCGCGGCGGTGCCGCAGCCGAACACCTCGGTGCAGTCGCCGTTGGTCAGCCCGTTGACGACCTCCTCGATGTGGATGGCGCGCTCGACGAACGGCAGGCCGAGCTCGCGGCAGAGGATGCCGATGCTCTCGCGGGTGATGCCGGCGAGGATCGAGCCCGAGGTCGGCGGCGTGGTGACGACGCCGTCGAAGACGAACACCAGGTTCATCGCCCCGACCTCCTCGACGTGCCGGCGCTCGACCGCGTCGAGCCAGAGCACCTGGTCGCACCCCTTCTCCTTGGCGATCGCGCTGGCGAGCAGCGACGCGGCGTAGTTGCCGCCGGTCTTGGCGGAGCCGGTGCCGCCCGGCGCCGCGCGCACCCAGTCGCGCGCGACCATGATGCGGACGGTGCTCTTGGCGTTGCCGAAGTAGGAGCCGGTGGGGCCGGTGATGATGAAGTAGAGGAAGCGCTTCGAGGAGTGGACGCCGAGCCCCTCCTCGGTCGCGATCATCGCCGGGCGGACGTAGAGCGCGCCGGGCGTCGGCGGCACCCAGTCGCGGTCGATCTTGACCAGGCGGCGCATCGCGTCGAGCTGGAGGTCGGTCGGGATCTCGGGCATCGACATGCGCTTGGCCGAGCTGTTGAGGCGCGCCGCGTTGCGCTCCGGGCGGAACAGGGCGACGCTGCCGTCGGGGTGGCGGAACGCCTTGAGCCCCTCGAAGATCTCCTGGCCGTAGTGCAGCACCATCGCCGAAGGCGCGAGCGCCAGCGGCCCGTAGGGGGTGATCCGCGCGTCGTGCCAGCCCTTCCCCTCGTCCCACTCCACGCGGAACATGTTCGGGGAGAAGGTGCGGCCGAAGGGGAGCTTGGCGGGATCCAGCGGCGCCTGCGGGGCGCGGGCCACCGAATCGTCCCGAATCTGCATGCTCGGTCCTTTCCCGGTGGCGGTCCACCGGAGGGGT
>DATIYW010000148.1:0-15358 GCA_035517415.1 Thermoanaerobaculaceae bacterium | reverse complement strand
GCGCGGCGATCGGCTTCCTGCTCTGCTGGATCGGCTCCGTCTACGCGATCTTCTCGGTCGCCCACTCGAAGCTGGCGAGCTACATCCTGCCGCTGTTCCCGGCGCTCGCGGTGCTGCTCGCGCTCTCGCTCGAGGACGCCGCCGCCTCGCGCCGCCGGACGCGGGTCGCGGCGGCGCTGTTCGCCGTCCTCGGCGTCGTCTTCGCGGCGCTGCCGTGGCTGGTGAGGCCGCCGTTCGCGGTCGAGTTCCGCGCCACGATCCTCGCCGCGGCGGTGTTCGGCGCCGTGCAGCTCGTCGTCGCCGCGCTCCTCCTCCGGCGCCGCTTCGCCCCGGCGATCCTCGTCAACGCCGCCGCCTTCCTGGTCGTGATCGCGGTCGCGCTCACCACCGTGCCGGCGAGCGCGACGCGCGGCTTCACCGGCGCCGACCTGCCCGCGCTCGTCGCCCGCTACGGCCTCCAGGGGCAGCCGATCGTCTCGAGCAAGCTGCACGCTCGCGACGTGCTGTTCTACACCGGCAACCCGGTCGTGGTGATGGACCGCAACGAGCACCCGTTCTGGAGCGACCACCCGGTCGAGGTGCTCTGGCGCGACGAGCAGATCCGCGCGTTCTTCGCCGCGCGGCCGCGGGTGCTGTGCACCATCAGGCCGGGCGACGTCGAGCGGCTCAACCGGCTGTTCCCCGGCCAGCGCACCAACACCGTGCTCTCGTCGGACTTCGACCGCATCGTCGTCCTGAGCGCCGAGAAGTAGACCTCGGTCGGGTCACAGCTGCCCCGGCGGCCGCTCGTCGCCAGCCGTCTCGGCTCGTCTTGGCCGCCATTGCCGGTCCCCGGACCCCGGTCGTTACGCCAGCCGGCTGCGCCGCCGTCCGTAGCTGGCGTAGATCACCAGCCCGACCACGAGCCAGATGCCGAAGCGGGCCCAGGCGGTGCCCGGGAGGCTCGCCATCAGGTAGGCGCAGAGGACGATCCCGAGCGCGGGCAGGACCGGGAACAGGCGGACGCGGAACGGCCGGTGCAGGTCCGGGCGGGTGTAGCGCAGCACGATCACGCCGGCGCAGACGATCAGGAACGCGAACAGCGTGCCGATCGAGCAGAGCGCGGAGGAGACGTCGATCGGCGTCAGCGCCGCCGCCACCGAGACGATCGCGCCAGTGGCGATCGTCGTCAGCCACGGCGTGCGGAACCGCGGGTGGACCCGCGCCAGGAACGGCGGCAGCAGCCCGTCGCGCGACATCGAGAAGAGGATGCGCGGCTGCCCGAGCAGGAGCACGAGCAGCACGCTGGTGATGCCGCCGATCGCCCCCACGCTGATGATCGCCGACGGCCAGCGCATGCCGAGCACGTTGAGCACGAGCGCGACCGGGTCGGCCACGCCGAGCTTGGTGTACGGCACCACGCCGGTCATGATCGCCGCCACCGCCATGTACAGCACGGTCGCCACCACGAGCGAGCCCATGATCCCGAACGGCATGTCGCGCTGCGGGTTGCGCGCCTCCTCGGCGGCGGTGGAGACGGCGTCGAAGCCGACGTAGGCGAGGAAGACGATCGCCGCAGCCGTCATCACGCCCTTGAACCCGAACGGCATGAACGGCGTCCAGTTGCGGGCGTCGACGTGGCGCGCGGTGAGGGCGATGAAGAACACGATCACGAGCAGCTTGACCAGCACGATCGTGAAGTTGACCCGCGAGCTCTCCTTGATGCCGCGCACCAGCAGCGCCGAGAGCAGCGCCACGATCGCGACCGCGGGGAGGTTGAAGCGGCCCGGCTGGGCGTCCCACGGCGAGGCGCAGATCGCGTGCGGCAGGTCGAACCCGGCCTGGTGGAGCAGGTTGACGAGGTACGCTGACCAGCCAGTCGAGACCAGCACCGCCGCGACCATGTACTCGAGGATGAGGTCCCAGCCGATGATCCAGGCCGGCAGCTCGCCCAATGTCGCGTAGCCGTAGGTGTATGCCGACCCCGACACCGGGATCATCGCCGCCAGCTCCGCGTAGCACATCGCCGAGCAGGCGCAGGCGGCGGCCGCGATCGCGAACGAGAGGATGATCCCGGGGCCCGCGTTCTGCGCCGCCTGGACGCCCGGCAGGACGAAGATGCCGACGCCGATGATGCAGCCGATGCCGAGCGCGACGAGGTCCCAGGGGCCGAGCGCGCGGCGCAGCTGCTGCTTCCCGCCGGTCGTCTCTCCGAGCAGCGTGACCAGGGGTTTGGTGCGCAGGAGCGACGATTTCATTCGGCCTCCGCGGAGTCGATCTGCACGGCACGGCGTGACGCCGCGCCACTATATCAGCCGGAGCCGAACGGACGCGACGGCGCGACGCGGAGGTACCATCGAGCCGGTGGGCGGGGGCGTTCGATGACTGGCACGCTCGCAGCGCGGTGGCGCACCGCCGCGGTCGCGCTCGGCGCGGCGGCGACGCTCGTGCCCGCCGGGTGCGAGTGGGGCGGGCGCGCGTACTGGCTGGGCAAGTACGACGGCCAGATCGCGGCCGCCACGCGCGCGCTCGCCGCCGCCGACAGCGACGCCGCCCGCGCCCAGGCGCACCTCGACCGCGGCGCGGGCTACTCGGAGAAGGCGCGCTACTCGCGGGCGTTCAAGATCATCCCGCCCGGCGAGTACGTGCGCCTCTACGACCTCGCGATCGCGGACCTTGACCTCGCGGTCGCGCTCGCGCCGGGCGACACCCGCGTCTACCTCGGGCGCGGCATGGCGGTCTACAACCGCGCGGCGCTCGAGTCCGTGGCCGACCCCGGCACCCGCAAGCTGTTCGACGACGCCGCGGCGGACTTTACCCGGGCGGTCGAGCGGGACCCCACCAACGCCGAGGCGTACGACATGCGCGGCCTCGTCCACACCTCCGGCGGCGAGCTCGACCTCGCGATCCGCGACTTCACCGAGGTGATGCGGATCGACCCCCACCTCGGCAAGCTGCGGCTGGCCGAGGCCCACTGCAGCCGCGCCGGGGTGCTGTCCCATGCGGGCAAGCTCGCGGCGGCGATCGCCGACTACGAGCGCTCGATCGAGTTCGACCCGCCCGCGGACGGCTGCGACTGCCAGCCCGACAGCCCGCTGGTCTGGCTCTACCTCGAGACCGGCCAGCTCGACAAGGCGCGCGATGCGGTGCGGCGGGCGCGGCGCGCCGGCAGGTGGGTCGCGCCGGAGGTGATCGCGCGCCTCGGCAAGGCGTCGAGGGGCGGCAGGTAGGCGGATGGCGCGGCCGCGCGCAGTCTTGACGCGGTTCCGGCCTGGACCTAGAAATGAACGCATCGGAATCGGCCTGCCGCATGGGCGCTGCACGGTCCTTCCGGCGGTCGCGGGCGCCGGGCAAAGAGAAGGGAGCTGCACCATGGCGAGACGAGTCGGAGATCGACGCGGCGGTGAATGCGCCACCCACGGGCTCGACCCGATCCGCTGCATCCTGCCGCCCCACATCCTCAAGAGCATCGCCGAGCGGGGCAGCCCCGCGCAGCGCGCGTGGGCGATCGAGGCGTTGGCGGTGTCGGAGCGGATTCGCGGCCGCCGCGAGCTGCTGGGCGACATCGCCACCGCCGCGGCGCTGCCAGCGGCGGGCAAGCACCGCACGGTCTACGACGCCAGGCGCGGCAGCAAGCTGCCCGGCAAGGAGGTGCGCGACGAGGGCGACAAGCCGTCGAAGGACGTGGCGGTCAACGAGGCGTACGACGGCGCGGGCGCGACCTATGACCTCTACCACGACGCCTACGGCCGCAACTCGATCGACGACCGCGGCATGCGCCTGATCTCGTCGGTCCACTACCGCGTCGGCTACGACAACGCGTTCTGGGACGGCAGTCAGATGGTGTACGGCGACGGCGACGGCAAGCTGTTCGACCGCTTCACCAAGGCGGTCGACGTGATCGGCCACGAGCTCACCCACGGCGTGACCCAGTACGAGGCCGCGCTCGACTACTCCGGCCAGTCAGGGGCGCTCAACGAGTCGTTCTCCGACGTCTTCGGCTCGCTCGTCAAACAGTACGCAAACCGCCAGACCGCCGCCAAGGCCGATTGGCTGATCGGCGCCGGGCTGCTCATGCCCTCGGTCAAGGGCAAGGCGCTGCGCTCGATGGCGGCGCCCGGCACCGCCTACGACGACCCGGTGCTGGGCAAGGACCCGCAGCCCGCCGACATGGCGCACTACGTCGACACCACCGACGACAACGGCGGCGTGCACATCAACTCCGGGATCCCGAACCACGCGTTCTACCTCGCGGCGCGAGCGATCGGCGGCGTCGCCTGGGAGAAAGCCGGCAGGGTCTGGTACGTCACCTTGCGCGACCGGCTACGTCCCAACTCCGACTTCAAGGCGGCGGCGAAGCTGACGGTGGCCGTCGCGACCGAGCTGTTCGGCGCCAAGGGCACGGTGGCGGGCGCCGTCGCCGACGCCTGGAAGCGCGTCGGCGTCTTGTGAGTGTCGGGCCGGGACGCGTCCGGCGCGGAGGCTGACGGTGCGGGTTCGGCTGGAGCGGTCCGGAGGCGTCGCCGGGATGCGGCGCAGCTTCGCCGTCGATTCCGAGGGGCTCGCAGCCGCGGATGCGGCGGCGTTGCGCGGCCTGGTGGACCGCGCCGACCTCGGCCACGTGACACAGGCTCCCGAGCTGCGGCCCGGCCACGCCGACGCGTTCCACTACCGCCTCACCGTCGAGCGCGAGGGCGGGACAAGCGCCGTCTCGGTGGGCGAGGAGGCGCTCACGCCGGAGCTGATCCGCCTCCTCGACTGGGTGCAGCAGCACGGCTGAGAGCCCGGCGTCACTCCTCGCGCAGCGCCTCGACCGGGTCGAGCGAGGCGGCGCGGTGCGCCGGGACGACGCCGGCGGCGACGCCCACCGCCAGGCTGGTGGCGAGCGCGACGGCGACGGCGGCCGGGGGCGTCGCCAGCGGCAGGCCCGGCACGAGCGCGTGCGCGGCCAACTCGACGCCGAAGCCGGCCGCCACGCCGGCCGCGCCGCCCGCCGCCGCCAGCAGCGCCGCCTCGAGCAGGAACAGCAGCCGCACCGTGCGCTCGCCGACGCCGAGCGCGCGCAGCAGGCCGATCTCGCCCGTGCGCTCGTGGACCGAGATCCACATGATGGTGAGGATCCCCATCGCGCCGACCAGCAGCGAGATGCCGCCGATCGCGGAGACCGAGACGGTGATGATGCCGATCACCCGGCCGAAGGTGTCGAGCATCTCGGTCTGGGTCGTGACGGTGAAGTCCTCCTCGCCGCGGTGCCGCTCGGCCAGCGTCCGCTTGATCCCCGCCACCACCGCCGGGATCTCGTCGGCGCTGCGCGCGAGCACGTCGACCGCCACCAGCTCCGCCTGGTTGAACAGACTCATCGCGGTCGCGACCGGGATGAACGCGGTGTCGTCGAGGTCGAAGCCGAGCAGCTGGCCCTTCGGCTCCATCACCCCGATCACGACGAAGCCATACGAGCCGATGCGGATGCGGCGCCCGAGCGGCGGCGTCTCGCCGAACAGCTCGCGGGCGAGCTTCGGCCCGAGCACGGTGAAGGAGCCGAGCCGGTGGGGATCCATCTCGGGCAGGAAGCTGCCCTGCGCCACGCGCACCTTCCACGCCTCCGGCAGGTCGTGGGTGACGCCGTAGATGTAGACGCTGCGGCCGCGCCCCTCGGCTTCCACCCGTGCCTGGCCGAACGTCGCCGGCACGACGCGCTCCACGCCGGCGACGCGGCGCAGCGCCTCGCTGTCGTCGATGGTGAGCTGGTGGGTGGTGCCGCCGAGCGCGCCGGGGAAGCCGAACGTCTTCACCTTGCCCGGGTTGATCTCGATCAGGTTGGTCCCGAACTGGGTGAACTGGCCGACGATGAACTGCCGCGTCCCCTCGCCGAGCGAGGTCAGCAGCATCACCGCGGCGACGCCGATGCCGACGCCGAGCGCCGACAACGCGGAGCGCAGCCGGTGGCCGGCGATCGCGCCGAGCACGAAGCGGAGCAGGTCGACGGTGTCGGCGCGTTCGGCCGTCGCCGCCGCCGCGGAGGTGCCGGTCGTGCTCATCGCCGCGCCAGCGCCACCACCGGGTCGAGGCGCGTGGCGCGGCGCGCCGGCCACACCCCGAACGCCACCCCGACCGCCACCGACAGGCCGAGCGCCGCGACGACCGCCCAGACCGGCGGCGACGCCGGGAAGCTCGGGTAAAACTCGACGAACAGCCGCACCGCGCCGGCGCCGGCGCCGAGCCCGACGATGCCGCCGCCGAGCGCGAGCAGCACCGCCTCGGCGAGGAACGCCGCCAGCACCTGGCGGTCGGCGGCGCCGAGCGCTTTCAGGAGACCGATCTCGGCGCGCCGCTCGGTCACCGAGACGAGCATCACGTTCATGATCCCGACCCCCGCCACGGCGAGCGAGACCGAGGCGATCCCCACCAGCGCGAGCGTGAGGGCGCGGAGGATCGAGCCGAACGCCGACAGCAGCGCGTCCTGGGTGAACACGGTCACGTCCTCGACGCGGTGGCGGGCGTCCAGCAGCGCCAGCACGTCGCGCTTGGCGGCGTCCATCTCGTCGTGCACCCGCACCTCGATCAGGATGCGAAACAGCGAGGTGCGGTTGAACGCGCGCATCGCGGTGCGGACCGGGACGAACACGACGTCGTCGAGGTCGAAGCCGAGCGAGCGGCCGCGCGGCGCGAGCACGCCGACGACGCGGAAGCGGTAGGGACCGACGCGCACCACCCTGCCGAGCGGGCTCTCGTCGCGGAACAGCTCGAACGCGGCCTTCTGGCCGAGCACCATCTCGGTGCCGCCCTGGTCGGGGTCGCCCGCGGGGAGGAACTCGCCCGATGCGACCTCCATGTGGCGCACGTCGATGAACTCCGCGGTGGTGCCGAGCACCGGCACGTCGCGGCCGCGGTCGCGGTAGCGCACGGTGTCGGTCGCCACCGCCATCGGCGCCGCCTTGCGCACCCGCGGCAGGCGGGCGATCGCGCGCAGGTCCGCGATCGTGAGGTCGTGGGTGACGCCGCCGAACGGCGCCGCGCCGGTGGTCTCGACCTTGCCCGGCAGCACGATCAGGAGGTTGCTGCCGAGCGCGGCGAACTCCTCGACGACGTAGCGGCGCGCGCCCTCGCCGAGCGCGGTCAGCGCGACCACCGCGGCGATGCCGACCGCCACGCCCCCGACCGACAACGCGGTGCGCAGCCGGTGGCCGCGCAACGCCCCCGCCGCGAACGCCACGAGGTCGAGGAAGCGCACCCTAACCCCCACTGCGGGGCCGGGGGTCAGGGGCCGGGGGCCGGGGAGACAACGCCAGGCCGTCGCGGCCGGACGGCACCTCCTCTGACCCCTGACCCCTGATCCCGGCCCCCTGTATCCCGCCGTCGGCCATGCGCACGACGCGGCCGGCGCGCTCGGCGATCGCCGGGTCGTGGGTGACCACGATCAGCGTCAGGCCGCGGCGGTTCATCGCCTCGATCAGGTCCATCACCTCGAGCGCGGAGTGGCGGTCGAGGTTGCCGGTCGGCTCGTCGGCGAGCAGCAGCGCCGGGTCCATGACGACGGCGCGGGCGATCGCCACCCGCTGGCGCTCGCCGCCGGAGAGCTGGTCGGGGCGGTGGCCGGCGCGCGGCGTCAGCCCGACCGCCTCGAGCGCGCGCGCGGCGCGGGCACGGCGCGCCTCGCGCGGGACGCCGGCGAACAGCATCGGCAGCTCGACGTTGGCGGCCGCCGAGAGCCGCGGCAGGAGGTGGAAGAACTGGAACACGAAGCCGATGCGGTGGCGGCGCAGGAGCGAGCGTTCCTCCTCGGAGAGCGCGCCGACGTCGCGCCCCTCGAACAGGTAGCGCCCGCGGGTCGGACGGTCGAGGCAGCCGAGGATGTGGAGCATCGTCGACTTCCCAGAGCCGGACGGCCCGATCAGCGCGACGTGCTCGCCGCGCTCCACCTCGAGGGTGACGTCGCGCACGGCGTCGACCTTGCCGTCGCCGACCCGGTAGGTCCGCCAGACGCCCTCGAGGCGGATCACCGCGTCTCCCGCGCCCGGGCCCGCGCCCCCGCCTTGATCTCGGTCGAGTCGCGCGAGGTGACCACCTCGTCGCCGAGCGCCAGCCCCGACTTCACCTCGGTGAACTGCCAGTTGCGCATCCCCGGCACGATCGTGCGCTCGGCCAGCCGCCCGCCGGCGAGCACCAGCACCTTGCCCCCCTCGGCGACCGCCGCGGTCGGGATGCGAGGCACGCCGTCGCGGCGGGCGAGGATCACCTCGACGTCGGCGGAGGTGCCGGGCAGCAGCGAGCGCGCCACCGCCGGGTCGGACAGCTCGACCTCGATCTCGACGGTGCGGTTCTGCTCCAGCACGTCGAGCACGTAGGGCGCGACCCGCACCAGCGTGCCGGCGAGGTGCTCGCCGGGGCGCGAGTCGACCGTGACGCGCACCTCCTGGCCGGGCTTGACGCGCAGCGAGTCGACCTCGTCGATCGGCGCCGAGACGTAGACCGACGCCGGGTCGATGAGGTCGAACACCGGCGGGATCGGCACGCCGGGCGGCGCGGGCGTGATCCACTCCCCGACCTCGGTGCTGCAGTCGGCGAGCACGCCGGCGAACGGCGCCCGCAGCCGCGTCAGCGCCAGCTCCCGCTCGGCGACGTCCACCTGGGCGCGCGCTTCCTCGAGCGCGGCGCGCGCCGCCTGGCACGCCGCCTTCGTCTGGTCGCGCGCGCTCTCCAGCGTGTCGAGGCTGTCCTGGCTGACGATGCCGTCGCGGGAGAGCGCCGCGCCGCGGCGCAGCTGCTTCTCGGCGAGGTCGGCGGCGAGGCACGCCTCGCGGGCGCGCGAGTCGGCGGTCTTGACCTGCTCGGCGGCGAGGTCCGCCTGGGCGCGCTGGACCGAGTCGTCGAGCTGGAGCAGCAGCGCGCCCTCCGGCACCGCGTCGCCCTTGTGGAACGGCAGCGCGACCACCCGGCCGGCCGTCTGCGGCGAGAGCCGCGAGCGGCGCCGCGCCTTGACCGTGCCGGCGCGGGTGTTGGTCACCGTCTCCTCGACCGTGCCGGCGGCGACGCGCGCCACCTCGACCGGCACGACCGCCGGGCGGAACACGGTCAGCCGCAGAGCGAGCGCCGCGACGGCGATCGCGAGGAGGACGACGAGCCAGCGGGGAAGGATGCGCATGGCAGATTGTACGCACCCTCACAAGAGGTCGGGAGTCAGGGGCGCCGCCGACATGAGGTGCGCGGCCAGTCTCGGGCCGCGCGGCGACACGCCCGCGTCCTACACCCTGCCTTCCTGATCTTGCAGGCATGGTCCGATGTCATTGGGAGGAGGCCCGGGTGACGCGAGGGACGACGAAGCAATCCCCTGGGCGAGGCGATGTGGCCTCGGGATCGCTTCGGCGGCTGCGCCGCCTCGCGATCACGCCGGGCGCGGTTGCGGCTGGGAGTGGGATCCCATCCGGAGTGACTTGCCTTGCCGGACCCCGGATCCCGGACGCGGTCCTCGACGGCGGGGAAGGCGGCGCTGGCGGCGGCGTGTTCTTGATCCGGCGGGGCCGCTCGCGGCCGACGCTGCCGCCGCCTCGCCGCCGTGCTTGTCGCACCGGGGAGCGAGGCGTAAGCTCTCCAATTCGAGGTGGGTATGCCGACCGTCGTGGACAAGGTGATCGAAGTCTTCATGGGCTCCAAGCACGAGCGCGAGAACAAGCGACTCGCGCCGGTGGTGGCGCAGATCAACGCCATCGAGCCCGCGCTGACGCCGCTCTCCGACGCCGGGCTGCGCGAGCGGCTCGCGGCGATCCGGCAGGAGATCCTGACCGCCACCGCCGAGCTTCCCGAGGAGTACGTCGAGCGCCGCAAGCTGGTCCAGGCCACCCTCGACGCGCACCTCCCCGAGGTGTTCGCGCTCGTCCGCGAGGCCTCCAGGCGGGTGCTCGGCATGCGCCACTTCGACGTCCAGCTGATCGGCGGCATCGTGCTCCACGAGGGCAAGATCGCGGAGATGCGGACCGGCGAGGGCAAGACCCTGGTCGCGACGCTGCCGGTGGTGCTCAACGCGCTCACCGGGCGCGGCGTCCACGTCGTCACCGTCAACGACTACCTGGCCAAGCGCGACGCCGAGTGGATGGGCCGGCTCTACACCTTCCTCGGCCTGACCGTCGGCTGCATCCAGAACCAGATGGGCGACGCCGAGCGCAAGCAGGCGTACGGCTCCGACATCACCTACGGCACGAACAACGAGTTCGGCTTCGACTACCTGCGCGACAACATGAAGTTCGAAGTCGAGAACATGGTGCAGAAGAAGCACGTCTACGCGATCGTCGACGAGGTCGACTCGATCCTCGTCGACGAGGCGCGCACCCCGCTCATCATCTCCGGCCCGTCCGAGCTCTCGGTCGGGCTCTACTACCAGGTCGACCACATCATCCCCAAGCTCGTGCGCGGCGAGGAGACCAAGGACAAGTACGGCAACAAGAGCACCACCGGCGACTACCTCCTCGACGAGAAGGCGCACACCGCGTCGCTTACCGAGGACGGCGTGGCCAAGGCGGAGAAGCTGCTCGGCGTGCCGAACCTCTACGACCCGACCAACATCGAGACGCTGCACGCGGTCCAGCAGGCGCTCCGCGCCCACGCCCTCTACCAGGTCGACCGCGACTACATCGTCAAGGACGGCCAGGTGATCATCGTCGACGAGTTCACCGGCCGGCTGATGCCGGGCCGGCGCTGGTCGGACGGGCTGCACCAGGCGGTCGAGGCGAAGCAGGGCGTGAAGATCGAGGCGGAGAACCAGACGCTGGCCACGATCACGCTGCAGAACTACTTCCGCATGTACGAGAAGCTCGCCGGCATGACGGGCACCGCCGAGACCGAGGCGGACGAGTTCGCCCACATCTACGGCCTCGACGTGGTGGTCATCCCGACGAACCGCGAGATGATCCGGATCGACAACCAGGACCTCATCTTCCGCACCGAGAAGGAGAAGTGGAAGGCGGTCGTCGAGGAGATCATCGAGCTCCACGAGGCGGGCCAGCCGGTGCTCGTCGGCACCGTCTCGATCGAGAAGTCCGAGCGGCTGTCGGAGCTGCTCAAGCGGCGCAACGTCCCGCACGTCGTCCTCAACGCCAAGTACCACGAGCGCGAGGCCGGCATCGTCGCCCAGGCCGGCCGTTACGGCGCGGTGACGATCGCGACCAACATGGCCGGCCGCGGCACCGACATCATCCTCGGCGGCAACCCGGAGGGGCTCGCCCGCGCCGAGGCCGACCCCGCCAAGGAGCCGGAGGCGTACCCGGCCGCGCTCGAGAAGTACCAGGCGAAGTGCGTCGAGGAGCGCGAGAAGGTGCTCGCCGCGGGCGGGCTGCACATCCTCGGCACCGAGCGGCACGAGGCGCGGCGCATCGACAACCAGCTGCGCGGCCGGTCGGGGCGCCAGGGCGACCCCGGCTCCTCGCGCTTCATCCTCTCGCTCGAGGACGACCTGATGCGCATCTTTGCCTCCGACCGCCTGCGCGAGTGGATGAAGCACCTCGGCATGGAGGAGGACGTCCCGATCGAGTCGAAGATGGTGACGCGCTCGATCGAGCGGGCGCAGAAGCAGGTCGAGGCGCGCAACTTCGAGGTCCGCAAGCACCTCCTCGAGTACGACGACGTGATGAACAAGCAGCGCGAGGCGGTCTACCGCCTGCGCCGCGACGTGCTCGAGGGCAAGCAGGGCCGCGAGTGGGTGCAGCGCGCGGCGCGCGAGATCGCCGACTCGCTGGTCGACTCCTACTGCCCGGAGGACAAGCACCCCGACGAGTGGCAGCACGAGCCGTTCGAGCGCGAGCTCAAGGACCTCTTCGGCATGACGCTGGCGCAGGCCGACCTCTCCTGGGAGAACGTGACGCGCCCGAAGCTCGCCGAGTCGCTCGTCGCGGCGGTCGAGCAGCGCTTCGCCGAGCGCGAGGCGACGATCGGCGCCGACCAGTTCCGCCAGCTCGAGCGCTATCTGATCCTCTCCGTGCTCGACGCGCAGTGGAAGGACCACCTGCTCGCGCTCGACCACCTCAAGGAAGGCATCGGCATGCGCGCCTACGGCCAGCGCGACCCGCTGGTCGAGTACAAGCGCGAATCGTTCGACCTCTTCCAAGAGATGATGGAGCGGGTCGAGGACCAGGTCGTGCAGTACCTCTACCGCGTCGAGCTGGTGCAGGCGCCGCCGCAGCAGCCGCAGCACCGCCAGCCGGTCGCGCACCGCGAGTCGAAGGCCGAGGCGAGCGGCCTGCAGGGCGAGCGCCGCGAGGCGCAGCACTCGCCCACCGCCGGCCCGCCGACCACCGTCCGCCGCAGCACGCCGAAGGTCGGACGCAACGACCCGTGCCCGTGCGGCTCCGGCAAGAAGTACAAGAAGTGCCACGGCGCGACCGAGTCCGCCGCCGCCGGTTAGGAGCGCCGCCGATATCGGGCCATCTGCGTTGTTGTGCTCGCCGGTACGCATCCTCAACGTACCCTCCGGGTACGCCTCCGGTGCGACCGGCTCGCACGCCTAGCATCTGGCCCAATCTCGGCGGCGCGGCTGTACGCGCACTCCGGATCGCCGTATGCGGGGGGGATGGGCGAAGCCTGGCGACGAAGCAGCGCCGTGCCGACCGCGAGGCCTGCCGCAACCGGTCAGGGCGGGCCGTCGGCCTTGCTCGCTGCGCTACAATCCGCCATGCCTGACCACGAACTGCCGCTTGCATTGACGTTCGACGACGTGCTGCTGCTGCCGGCGCGCTCCGCCGTGCACCCGGCGCAGGTCGACGTCTCGTCGCTGGTCACCCGCGACATCCGCCTCAACGTGCCGATCCTCTCCGCCGCCATGGACACCGTCACCGAGGCGCCAATGGCGATCGCGATGGCGCAGCACGGTGCGCTCGGGGTGATCCACCGCAACATGTCGGTCGAGCGCCAGGCGGAAGAGGTCGACATGGTCAAGCGCTCAGAGTCGGGCATGATCGTCGACCCGGTCACGATCCACCCCGACCGCCTGGTGCGCGAGGCGCTCGAGCTGATGGCGCGCTACCGCGTCTCCGGACTGCCGGTGGTCGACGAGCACGGCGGCCTCAAGGGGATCCTCACCAACCGCGACCTCCGCTTCTGCACCGAGGTCGACCGCCCGATCGCCGACTTCATGACCCGCGACCGCCTCGTCACCGCGCCGGTCGGCACCACGCTCGAGGCGGCCAAGGCGCTGCTCCACAAGCACCGCATCGAGAAGCTGCTGGTCGTCGACGAGGACGGCAACCTCAAGGGGCTGATCACGGTCAAGGACATCAAGAAGGCGCAGGAGTACCCCAACGCCTGCAAGGACGGTCTCGGCCGCTTGCGCGTCGCCGCGGCGGTCGGCGCGGGCGGCGACCTCGAGGCGCGCTGCGACGCGCTGGTGCGGGCGAAGGCCGACGTGCTCTGCCTCGACTCCTCGCACGGCCACAGCGAGAAGGTGATGCGCGCCGCCGCCCGCATCAAGGAGCGCCACCCCGACGTGCCGCTGATCGCCGGCAACGTCGCCACCTACGAGGGCGCCCGCGACCTCATCTCGCTCGGCGTCGACGCGGTCAAGGTCGGCATCGGTCCAGGCTCGATCTGCACCACCCGCGTCGTCACCGGCGCCGGCGTGCCGCAGATCACCGCGATCATGGAGTGCGCCCGCGCCTGCCGCGAGGCGGGCGTGCCGCTGGTCGCCGACGGCGGCATCAAGTACTCCGGCGACATCCCCAAGGCGATCGCGGCCGGCGCCGACACGGTCATGATCGGCTCGCTGTTCGCCGGCGTCGACGAGTCGCCCGGCGAGCAGATCCTCTACCAGGGCCGCACCTTCAAGGCCTACCGCGGGATGGGCTCGCTGGGCGCGATGAAGTCCGGCGAAGGGGCGCGCGACCGCTACTTCCAGACCGAGGAGGAGCTCGCCAAGCTGGTGCCGGAGGGGATCGAGGGCATGGTGCCGTACAAGGGCCCGCTCGCGACCCAGCTCACCCAGCTCGTCGGCGGCCTGCGCTCCGGCATGGGCCTGGCGGGGTGCGCGCGGATCGAGGATCTCAAGGAGAAGGCGCGCTTCGTCCGCATCACCTCGGCCGGGCTGCGGGAATCGCACGCCCACGACGTGGTGGTCACGAAGGAGGCGCCGAACTACCGCGCCGAGCGGTGATTCGGCGCGGCATCGGGCGCGGCGGGCCGTCCGCGCCGGCCCACCGCAAGTCCGGCGCAGGCGATCAGCGCCACCGCCGAGCTGGCGAGCCCGACGAGAAGGAACGGCGGGCGGTAACGCAGCGTGACTACGCCGTCCGACGTGGCCGTGAAGGCGAGGCGCGCCGAGTCGAGATCGAGCGCGCTCCCGGCTCCCTCGACCTCCCAACCGGGTGCGGCGTTCTGGTTGAGGACGACGCGCACGGCCCCGGCAGGAGCGGCGACCCGGACGCGCACGACGTTCGGCGTCCACGACGCGAGCGTCGCGGTTCCCCCTGTGGCGACGAGCTCGCCGCGGTACGTCGGGTCGTCGAGCGCGAGCGCCTGCGGCCTCATGTGGGGCAGGTACGGGTGCGCGTTCAGGACGCCGAAGCCGGCGCGATAGGGACCGAGCATGTCGTAGTCCGAGGCCGAATGCACCTGCCCCCGCAACGGTCCGCTCCAGGTGAGGGGCGGCGGCACGGCCGTGAACATGCCCGCGTACACCCCCACATTGTTGACCGTGAGGTCGGCGAACGTGACCACCACGCCCACGATAGCTATCACCGCGCCGAGGCGGCCAGCCCGGCGGCGGAGCCAGTCGATGCCCTCCGCGGCGGCCAGCCCGACGGGGAGCAGCGCGCCGAGGAGGTATCGCTGCGGGAAGATCGTCTGTTGCAGAACCGGCAGGTGCCTGAGTTCCGACCACAGACCGGGCACGCCGCCGTCCCCCATCGCGACGACGATGAACGCGGCCCCGGTCGCGATCCAAGGCCATCGACGCCTGGCGCTGACAACGGCGCCAACCACTGCAAGAGCGGCCGGGACCACCCCCAGGTATGCGCCATCCTCGAACGGCAGGTGGGTGCTGTAGCTCGAGAACAGGAACGCGTCGTAGAGCAGATGAAATCCGGTCATTCCCAGCGGGTTGAAGCCCTTGGCATGGTGGACGACGAACGTGCGCTGGTTCCGCGCCATGAAGTCGAGCATCGGGAAGAGCTTGACGCCTGCGAGGCCGAGGCCGAGCACGACGGCCGCTGCGGTCCACAGCAGCGGGCCGGCGCGCCTCGTCCGCGCCGACTCGAGCCCCTGCAGCAGGGCGCACAGCAACACCGAGAACATCAGGATGTAGATCGCGCCCTCGAACACCATCACGGCGAGGATCGCTCCCGCCGCAACCGTCGCGAGCGAGGGGTGGCGCCCGTGGCGGAGGACGAGAAGCAGCCAGGGC
>DATIYW010000147.1:0-3179 GCA_035517415.1 Thermoanaerobaculaceae bacterium | reverse complement strand
CTGGCCGCGGTGGTGCGCCTCGTGGGCGACGAAGTAGGTCAGCACGTGCTCGACGTCGAGCGCGAGGTTGCGCCAGACGTAGCCCTTCGACGGCGGCACCTGGCCGCCGTTGGCGATCCCGAGCCGCAGCACCGCCGCGATCCCGCGGGCGCTGCGCCGCAGCGCCGCCGCCAGCCGGGCCGGCGTGACGGCGCGCGGGTCGACCCGCTCCAGCGCGTCGACGCCGTGCTCGCGGCCGAGCGTGCGAACCCAGCCGCAGCGCGAGTTGTGCAGGTGCGCGGCGATGCTGCGGACCGTCCGCGCGGGCATGCCGGGGATCGCCGCCCGCCACAGCGGCGGCGACAGTTGGCGAATCAACTGCTCGGTGACGCGGCAGTTCGTCTCCCATGCGGCGAGCCGCACGTCCTGCACTTCGGCGGAACGGACCATGTCCCTCCTTCCTGCTGCCCGGCCGCGGGCGCCCCGCCCGGCGCGTCAGCGTGCGGGCTTGGGCGGCCAGCCGACGCCGAGGTGGTCCCAGCTCATCACCGCGTTCATCACCAGCGCGTAGGTGCCCTGGGTCGAGGCGCGCCAGACCGGGTTGCAGCCGAACAGCAGCACGTGGCCCTTGCCGAGCGGCGCGTCGACGACCAGCGCCTTGCCGGCGATCTCGTCGCCGCCGTCGAGCATCCCGGAGAGCAGGAGCGTGTCCGCCTGCTTGGGGAAGGCGACGATCACCCGGGGGCGGTCCTCGGTTCGTGGCAGATACGGCTCGTAGAAGACGCGGTAGTCGTCCGGGAGCTGGAACCCCTCCTCGCCCGGCCCCGGGGTGGGGCGCTCGGGCGGCGCGACGTACGGCCGGCCCTGCGGCACGTCGGGGTCGTCCTTGCCGCCGCGGCCGGAGGGCCGCTTGTCCTCGCGCTCGGGCTCGAACGCGCCGACCCGGAACACCGGGCCGCGCGAGAAGTAGACCGGGACGGTGGCGTCGTAGCCGTATGCCACCGGGCTCGCCGGGTCGGCCACGCTCGCGCGCAGGATCGTGCCGGGCGCCCTGAGCTTGGCGGTGTCGACGACGTGCACCCAGCGCGCCAGGCCGAACTCGACGGCGAAGCGGGCGGTGTCGCGCACGGTGACGAGGAGCCCGCCGGCCGCGACGAAGCGCGTCAGGTTCGCCACGCCGGCGATGCCGAGCCCCGGGCGCATGTCGTCGGTGGTGTCGACGCCGAGGTTCGGCGTCAGCTCGGTCTTCTTCCACGGCAGCGGCGGGCCGGGCGGCAGCCCGTTGACGATCTCCTGCGGCGAGCTGTCGGCGGGCGGGAAGAGGATGACGTCGAACCGCGCGCGCAGGTCGGGCTCGCGGGCGACGTCCTGGGTGGAGATGTAGGTGTACGGCACGCGCAGGTCCTCGAGCGCGAGCCGGTACCACCCCTCGTCCTGGGTGTCGAGCCAGGTGTGGAGGAGGGCGATGCGCGGCCGCGCCAGCTCGTGGCTCGCGACCCTCGGCATCGCGGGGAGCGGCTCCCAGCGGAGCGCGAGCGCCGCAAGCGCGTCGCCCACCGCCGCGCGGCCGGCGCCGTCGAGCGGGACGATCACGGTGCCGGCCGGCCACGCGGTTCTTCCCTTGATCGGCTCGTCGGCGACCAGCATGCGGGCGTCGGGGAGGCGCCAGCGCAGGCGCGCGACGTCGGTCTCGGCGGCGTTCTCGATCGCGACCGCCGCGCCCTCGAGCGCCGTCGCGCCGGCGGCGGCCGGGAGCTTCCCGTCCCACGCGTGCATCGGCACGTCGAGCACCGCGGGGTTGACCACCCGCTTCCACTCGACGTTGCGGGTGTAGCCGAGCGTCCAGCCGGTGTCGTCGTAGACGCGGTCCTCGGGGCGGACGTACTGCGTGTCGAGCAGCGTGTCGGCGAGGCGCGAGCAGGGCTGGTCCATGCGCACGACGAAGCTGCCGGCCGGGAACGAGAGCGGCTCGTCGGCGGCGGGAGTCGCGCTCTGTCGTCGTCCCCGCGGAAGCGCAGACCCAGAGTCGTCCGGAGAGACTGGATTCCCGCCTTCGCGGGAGCTACTGCTTGGAGCCGGCTCGCTCTTCTCGTCGTGATGACTCCGCGGCGGCCACTCCGGCGTGACGGTGAACGCGCGCTCCGCGACGGAGACCTCGACGCCCTGGCGCCGCAGCAGGTCGAGCAGGTCGCGGAGCTGCCCGAGGCGCTTCTGCCCGGAGGGGAAGACGTACGCGGCCGGCCCCTCGGTGCGGGCCTTGGCGACCGAGCGCTTGCCGAGCAGGTAGAACTGCTCGAGGAAGTGCTCGCGGTGCTCCGCCATGTCGCCGAGGGCGAGGAGGAGGCCGCTCTGCTCGTAGTTGACGTTGTCGCGCAGCGACCAGCGCACCGCGGGCAGCGGCGGGTTGGGGCGGAACCAGTCGCGTGCGGACTCGCGCCGCACGACGCGGTCCTCGGTGTCGGGCAGGGCGTTGCCGAACGTCTCGTAGAAGCGGCCGATCGCGTTGCGCCCCATCGCCACCCAGAACATGTAGTTCGGCGCCCAGCCGTCGTAGAAGCCGTGCGTCCACACGCCGGGCAGGCCGCGCCGGGTCAGCTCGCCGACCTCGTGGTCGGCCATCCGCTCCCACTCGTCGACCATCAGCGGGTCGAGCCAGGCGTTGTACGGCCCGGTGCCGGTCGAGACGTAGAGGAACGGGACCGACTCGTGGAGGTCGTGCAGCACCTGCGGGTGCCACTCCGAGAACGCGGCGAGCACGTTGCGCGAGAGCGCGAGCGCGACGCCGATCGCGTCGCGGTTGTTGTCGTGGGAGACGTAGTGGCCCCAGTAGGCGAGCGGCGGCATGCCGGCGTCCGGGTTGGCCTGGTGCCAGCGCACGAGGTCGACCATGCGGTCGCGCCCGTCGACCTCGAGCACCGGCGTCAGCAGCGTGATGACGTGCTCGCGGATCGCGCGGACCGCCGGTGTGTCCTCCACCGCCAGCCGGTAGGCGAGCTCCATCAGCATCTCGGGGCTGCCGGTCTCCGGCGAGTGCATCGCGCCGGTCGCCCAGTAGATCGGCTTGCCCGACGCGATCAGGCGGCGCGCCTCGTCGTTGCCGAGCTTGCGGGGGTCGGCGAGCCGCGCGGTGATCGACTTGTAGCGGTCGAGGCCGGCGATCGTCGCCTCGTCGGCGATCGCGACGAGGATCATCTCGCGGC
>DATIYW010000146.1:0-2069 GCA_035517415.1 Thermoanaerobaculaceae bacterium | reverse complement strand
CAGCTTCCACGCGCCGGAGGCGCCCGCGACCTGCGCCGAGGCCCAGCCGCCGCCCTCGAAGCCGTCGGAGAACAGCGTCGTCGCCCCGCCGCCCGCGCTCGCGGTGAAGTTGACGCCGGTCAGGTTGGCGCCGTTGACCGACACGGTCTGGCTCGTCGGCGCGAAGACATGCGCGGCGAGGCTCGGGATCACGGTGTAGGTGCCGTTGACGAGCCCGGAGAGGTTGTAGACGCCGCTTGCGTTGGTGGTCGCGGACGCCGCCCCGGCGGTCACCGTGACGCCGGACAGGCCCGATCCGCTTTGCGTGATCGTTCCGCCGATGCTGTACGCGCCCGGCGTCAGCACCGCCACGTCGTCGAACCAGGTGTAGGTCGGATCGCCGGCGAAGTTGTCGTCGTGGCTGGTGAGCGTGAGCGTCACGCTGTGGCCCGCCGACGCGGTGGCGTCGAAGCTGACCTGCGTCCAGCGCGGCACCGGCGTGCAGGTCTTCGGCAGCAGCGTGGTGGTCACCGAGGTGGAGTTGTCCTTGAGCGTCGCGGTCGCCCAGTCGTAGGTGACCGTGTCGGGGCAGTGGTTCGAGTACCAGAACGTGATCTGCGGGCCGCCCGCGGGGAGCGTGAAGGTCTGCGCGATCGAGCTGTCGCCGTTGGTCGGCGAGGTGCCGCCGACCCGCGCGCCCCACAGTCCGGAGTGGGCCGCCGTCGCGGTCGCGGCGGTGGTGCCGGTCGAGGTCCAGCCGCTCAGGCTGCCGGTCTCGAACGTCCCGTTGGTCAGCCCTCCCCCGCTCGAGGACGCGATCACGGTCCACGAGATCGTGCCGGTGTGGGTCGCGCCGCCGCCGGTCGCGGTGACTGTGACCGAGTAGACGCCGGTCGGGGTGGCGGCCCCGGCGGTGAGGGTCAGCGCCGACGAGCCGGCGCCGGGCGCCGCGATCGAGGCCGGGTTGAACGCAGCCGTCGCGCCCGCGGGCAGACCGGCGGCGGCGAGCGAGACGGCGTTGCTGAAGCCGCCCACCACGCTCGTCGTGACGGTGACCGTGGACGACCCGCCCTGCTGCGCCGACACCGCCGACGGCGCGAGCGCGAGGGCGAAGTCGGGCGCCGGCCCGGCGGTCACGGTGAGCGTCAGGGCGACGGAGTGCGAGGCACCGCCGCCGGTGCCGGTGACGGTCACCGGGAAGATGCCGGTCAGCGCCGAGGCCGACGCGGAGAGCGTGAGCGTCGACGAGCCGGCCCCCGGCGCCGCGATTGAGGTCGGGCTGAAGCCGGCGGTGACGCCGGTCGGGAGGCCGGACGCCGCAAGGCTGATCGCGCCGTTGAAGCCCCCCGCGATCGTGGTGGTCACGGTGGAGGTGCACGATCCGCCCTGCCGCGCGCTGACCGCGGTCGGCGACGCGCCGATCGCGAAGCTCGCCGGCACGCTCGCGAAGTTGTTGACGAGCGCGGTCGCGTCGACGCTGCCGAGCCCGGTGACGAGGTCGTAGGCGGTGGTGCACGAGTACCCGGTGAGGCCGGGAACCGTGTTGTTGCCGGAGGTGATGTCGTGGAAGATCGCGGTGCCGCCGCTGGCGTACTGTGCGTTGGCGAGCTGGTAGAGGCGGACGTTGGCGTTGCCCTGCCGCAGCCCGGTCTTCTGCACCACCAGCGCCATCAACCCGGCGAACGACGGCGACGACGCCGAGGTGCCGCCCACGTCGTAGAACGACCCGCCGATGTCGACGAGGTAGCCGTCGTACTGAGCGGCGTTCAGCGACACGTCCGGGATGTCCCGCACGCCGTCGGCCGGCACGCCGGTGCACACCTGCCACGCCGGCTTGCTGTAGACGGTGGACTTGCCGCCGCCGCTCGACCACAGCCCGGAGCAGGTCTCGCCGGTCGGGCAGCTCGGCGCGGCACCGCTCTCGTTCCACGCGATCTCCGGGATGTAGCTCTTGGCGGAGGCGTTGCCGGTGCCGTTCCCGGCCGTCCAGTAGCTGCCCGCGCCCTCGTTGAACTCGGTCCCGCCCACCGCGACGTTGTACGGCGTCGAGGCGAGGCCGGAGACGGCGAGCCCGCCGTTGCCGCGCGCGT
>DATIYW010000145.1:0-17904 GCA_035517415.1 Thermoanaerobaculaceae bacterium | reverse complement strand
TCCCTGGGCCGAGGTGCCGGGCCGCTTCCCCTCCGGCGCGCTGTTCGAGGGGACGATCGCGCGCAAGACCGACTTCGGCATCTTCGTCGAGCTGCTGCCCGGCGTCGACGGCCTGATCCACGTCTCGCAGCTCCCGCCCGGGATGAAGCTCGACGACCCATCGCTGGCGGCGGGATCGCCGGTCCGCGGGTGGGTGCGCGAGTGCGACCTCGAGCGGCGCCGCCTCTCCCTCACGCTGCGCGAGGTGGCGACGTCGGACCCCTGGCTCGACGCGAGCGCGCGCTACCCGGCGGGCACCGCGGTCGAGGGCACGGTCGAGCGCACCGCCAACTTCGGCGTGTTCGTGCAGCTCGAGCCTGGCCTCACCGGCCTGATCCCCGCCTCCGAGACCGACGTGCCGAAGGGCGGCGACCTCGCCGCCGGCTTCCCCGCCGGCGGCCGCATCTCCGCCACCGTGCTCTCCGTCGACCCGGAGCGCAAGCGCATCTCCCTCTCGGTCAAGAAGGCCAAGGAGGGCCGCGCCGTCAAGGAGTTCCACAAGTGGGCCGAGGAGCGCAAGCAGGAGCGCAAGCCCGAGGTGACCGCGTTCGGCGCGGCGCTGATGAAGGCCCTCAACCACCGCGACTGAGGCGCCGGACGGCGCCTGTGACCCCCAAGGCCCCGCCGCCCGGCGGGGCCTTCGCTTCTGCGCCTCCCGGCCGACTGCCGGGGTCAGCGTGCGCTGGGAAGAAGCGGGAAGGTCAGCGTCACGGTGGTGCCCTGGCCCTCGCGCGAGGCCAGGCTCACGGTGCCGGAGAGCGCGCCGACCAGGTGCTTGACGATCGCGAGGCCGAGCCCGCTGCCGCCCTCCACCTCGGCCTGGCGCCGCACCCGGTAGAAGCGCTGGAAGACGAGCCCGATCTCGGAGGCCGGGATGCCGAGGCCGTCGTCCTCGACCTCGAGCCGCACCCCGCCGCCGTCGCAGCTGCAGCGCACCGTGACGTGACCGCCGCGCCGGTTGTAGCGGATGCCGTTGTCGACCAGGTTCGCCAGCACCTGCGCGAGCCGCACCGGGTCGGTGCGCAGCGGCGCCGGGCCACCGACCTGGCGCAGCTCCACGCCGGCCGCGACCGCCGCGCCGTGCGCCTCGGCGACGACCTGCCGCGCCACCGCGGCGGCGTCCGCGTCCCCGAGGTTGAGCAGCACCTGGCCGGACTCGATGCGCGTCAGCTCCTCGAGCTCGGCCGCGAACGCGCGCAGCTTGACGACCTGACGCTGCAGCGTCGCGGTGAGCTCGTCGTGGCCGCCCACTTCGTGCAGCTCCTCGGTGAGCCCCGACAGCACGGTCAGCGGCGTGCGTAGCTCGTGGGCGAGGTCCGCGACCAGCGCCCGCCGCGCGCGCTCGAGCTGGCGCTCCTCGCGCACGTCGCGCAGCACGACCGCGGCGGCGAGCACCGGGTGGCTGACCGCGCACACCCGCACCGCGGCCTCGGCGTCGCCCGCCGCCCGCACCGTGGTGTGCTGGATCCCGCCCCCCTCGAGCACCGCGCGCACCGCGGCGACCATCTCGGGGGCGCGCGCCGCCTCCACCAGCGGGCGAGAGACCGCGAGCTGCGCCCCGAGCAGCTTGACCGCCGCCGGGTTGGCGAACCGCACCGAGCCCTCGCGGTCGAGCAGGACGATCCCCTCGTCGATCCGCTCGAGCGCGGCCCGCGCCACCTCCGCCTCGCGCTCGAGCGACTCCCGCTGGGCGCGGAAGCGGCGGTCCGCCTCCTCGGCGACCGCCTCGAGGTCGGCGTCCGCCGGCAGCTCGCTCCACGGCGCGAGGTGGCGCGCGACGGCGCGGCGGTAGGCGCGGGCGCGGACGTTGGTCAGGCCGCCGGCGAGGGCGCCGACCGCGAGCGCGAGCATCGCCCCCAGCCACGGTAGGCCTGCGGACTCTCCCTCCCAGGCCAGGCGCAGGAAGCCGACCGGGCGCTCGGCGGGCCCGAGGAGCCTGGCGACGTAGACGAGCGGCCGGTCGATCGTGACCGAGCGGCGGTGGGCGATGCCGACGTTGTCGCGCCGCGCGGCCACCACCTCGGGGCGGTCGAGGTGGTTCTCGAGGCGGCCGAGCAGGCTCGGCAGCGTCCACGTGTCGGCCTGGACCCGCCCGTCGGCGCCGATCAGGGTCACGCGCAGGCCGCTCGTGGCCGCCCAGCGGCGGATCTCCGCGTCCGCCTCCTCGCTCGACAGGCCGAGCAGCGCGGCGGCGCGCGGCGCGAGCGCCTCCGCGACCACGACGAGGCGGGCGATCTCGCGGTCGCGGACGGCCGCCCGCCGGAACCAGTCCGTCAAGGTCGACCCCGCCAGCACCGCGGCGAACGCGCAAAGGCCGACGACGAAGCCGGGGGTCGAGCGGCGGCTCACGGCTGGCTCCGGAAGCGGTAGCCCGAGCCGATCAGGGTGTCGATCACGTCGGGCCCGAGCTTGCGACGGAGGGTGCGGATGTGGGCGTCGACGGTGCGGGCGTCGACGTCGGAGGCGAGCCCCCACACCGCGTCGAGGATCTGCTCGCGCGAGGCGACCCGCCCGCCGAGCGAGATGAGGTGCCAGAGCACCGCGAACTCGCGCCGCGTGAGGTGGACCTCCTCGTCGCCTCGCACCACCCGGAAGCGCGCCGGGTCGACGCTCAGGCGGGAGTCGCGGTAGACGCCGCCGGGCGTGCCGCGCTCCCACTCGACGCGCCGGCGCAGCGCCTGCACCCGGGCGGTCAGCTCGCGGAGCGAGAACGGCTTGGTCAGGTAGTCGTCGGCGCCGAGGTCGAGCCCGGTGACGCGGTCGGCCTCGCCGGCGCGCGCGGTGAGCATGAGGATCGGCACGGTGCGCGTCGCGTCCCACGCGCGCAGCTCGCGGCAGAGCGACAGGCCGTCGGTGTCGGGCAGGTTGAGGTCGAGGACCACGAGGTCGGGGATCGCGAGCTCGCAGGCGGCGAGAAACTCCCCGCCGGTCGCGAACGTGACGACGCTCATCTCGCCCGAGCGCTCGAGGTGGCGCTTCACCAGGGCCGCGATGTCGAGGTCGTCCTCGACCACGAACACCTTCGCGCTCATCCGAACCGTCCCGAGACGTAGCTCTCGGTCTGCGCCTGCCGCGGCCGGGAGAAGAGGTCGACGGTCGGCGCGTACTCGACCAGCCGGCCGAGGAGGAAGAACGCCGTCCGGTCGGCGACGCGCGACGCCTGCTGCAGGTTGTGGGTGACGATCACGACGGTGAGCCGGCGGCCGAGCTCGAGCACGAGCTCCTCGACCCGCTCGGTCGAGATCGGGTCGAGCGCCGAGGCGGGCTCGTCGAACAGCAGCACCTCCGGCTCGACCGCGAGCGCGCGGGCGATGCAGAGGCGCTGCTGCTGCCCGCCGGAGAGCATCGCGGCGGGGGAGTCGAGCCGGTCCTTGACCTCGTCCCACAACGCGGCGGCGCGCAGCGACGCCTCGACGCGCAGCTCCAATTGGGCGCGCGAGAGGGCGCCGGCGAGGCGCATGCCGTACGCGACGTTGTCGAACACCGAGGAGGGGAACGGGTTGGAGCGCTGGAACACCATCCCGACGCGGCGCCGCACCGCGACCGGGTCGGTGTCCGGCGCGTAGATCTCCTGCCCGTCGAGCTCGACGCCGCCGCTCATCGAGAACCCCGGGATCACGTCGTTCATGCGGTTGAGGCAGCGCAGCACCGTCGACTTGCCGCAGCCGGACGGCCCGATGAACGCGGTCACCCCCGCGGCCGGGATCTCGAGGTCGACCTCGGCCACCGCGGCGCGGCCGTGGTAGCGGCAGGTGACACCGTCGAGGCGGAAGCGCGGCGCGGAGGTCAATCCGCGCCGCCCTCGCTGTGGCGGTGGCGGATGTCCTCCGCCTCGACCAGGTAGACGACCTGCTCCGAGATGTTGGTGCCGTGGTCGGCGATCCGCTCGAGCGAGCGCGAGATCAGCAGCAGCGCGAGCGCCCGCGGGATCGTCCGGGCGTCCTCCATCATGTAGGTGAGCAGCTCGCGGAAGATCTGCTCGTGCATGCCGTCGACCTTGTCGTCGCGGGCGATCACCTCGCGCGCGAGCTTGGCGTCGCCCTGCACGAACGCGGAGATCGCGTCGCGCACCATCGCGACCGCCTCGTCGGCGATCAGCGGCAGCGTGATGAACGGCTTGAGCGGCGGCACCCGGCCGAGGGCGACCGCCTGGCGGGCGATGTCCACGGCGTTGTCGGCGACGCGCTCGAGCTCGGGCGCGATCTTGCCCGCCGTCATCACCAGGCGCAGGTCGCGCGCCATCGGCTTCTCGCGCACGATCAGCTCGATGATGCGGTGGTCGATCTCCATCTCGCGCCGGTCGATGACGCTGTCCTCGGCGATCACCTGCTCGGCGAGCGCGACCTCGCGCTCGACCACCGCGCGGACCGCCATGCCGAGTTGGCGCTCGACCTCGCCCGCCATCGTCAGCAGGAGCTTCTTGAGCTCGCCCAGATCGTGGTCCAACGGTCGTTCCACCATCGCACACTCCTATCCGAACCGGCCGGTCACGTACTCTTCGGTGAGTTTCTCACGGGGGGCGGCGAAGAGCTGCGTCGTCTCGCCTTCCTCGACCAGCCGGCCGAGGTAGAGGAAGGCGGTGCGGCTGGCGACGCGGCTCGCCTGTTGCAGGTTGTGGGTGACGAGCAGCACGGCGACCTCCGCCGCGAGCTCGCGGATCGTCTCCTCGAGCTTGGCGGTGGCGATCGGGTCGAGGGCGGAGGCCGGCTCGTCGAGCAGCAGCACGTCCGGCGAGCACGCCAGCGCCCGCGCGATGCACAAGCGCTGCTGCTGCCCGCCGGAGAGCTCGAGCGCGGAGGCGGCGAGGCGGTCCTTGACCTCGTCCCAGAGCTGCGCGCGCACGAGCGACCGGGTGCAGATCTCCTCCAGCTCCGACCTCCCGTCGACGCCCGCGATGCGCGGCCCGAACAGCACGTTCTCGCGGATCGAGAGCGGGAACGGATTCGCCTTCTGGAACACCATCCCGACCTGGAAGCGGAGCGCCTCGAGCGGCCACGCCGGGTCGTACGCGTCCCGCCCGCCGACCAGCACCCCGCCGCGGCGGTAGAACCCCGGCAGGTGGTCGTTCATGCGGTTGAAGCAGCGCAGCAGCGTGGACTTGCCGCACCCGGAGGGACCGATCAGCGCGGTCACCTGCGCCGGCGGCGCGGCGAACGTGATCCCCTTGAGCACGGCGTTGGCGCCGAACCCCGCCTCCAGCCCGACCACCGCCACCGCCGCCGCGCTCATACCGCCGCTCCCCGCAGCCGGCGGCGCAGGCGGCTGCGCAGCAGCACCGCCGCGAGGTTGAGCGCCACCACCAGCACGAGCAGGACGAGGACGGTGGCGTAGACCATCGGCTTGGCCGCCTCGACGTTGGGCGACTGGAAGCCGACGTCGTAGATGTGGAAGCCGAGGTGCATGAACTTGCGCTCGAGGTGGAGGAACGGCGGCTGCGAGTCGAACGGCAGGCGGGGCGCGAGCTTGACCACGCCGGTCAGCATCAGCGGCGCCACCTCGCCGGCGCCGCGCGCGACCGCGAGGATCGCGCCGGTGAGGATGCCCGGCGCGGCGTAGGGCAGCACGACGCGGCGCAGCGTCTGCCAGCGCGTCGCGCCGAGCGCCCGCGCCCCGTCGCGCACCGCCTGCGGCACCGACTGCAGCCCCTCCTCGGTCGCGACCACCACGACCGGCAGGGTCAGCAGCGCGAGCGTGAGCGCCGCCCAGACGATGCCGCCGGTGCCGAACGTCGGCGTCGGCAGCACGTCGGAGAAGAACAGCCGGTCGATGCCGGAGCCGACGGTGTAGACGAAGAACGCGAGGCCGAACGCGCCGAACACGATCGAGGGGACGCCGGCGAGGTTGGCGAGGGCGAGCCGCACGGCGGCGGTCAACGCGCCCCCGCGGGCGACCTCGTTGAGGTAGAGCGCGGTCACCACGCCGAGCGGCACCACCGCGACCGTCATCAGCAGCACCATCAGCGCGGTGCCGAAGATGGCGGGGAAGATGCCGCCCTCGGTGTTCGACTCGCGCGGCTCGCCGGCGACGAACTCCCACCAGCGCGAGAGGTAGAGGCCGAGCTTCTGCGGCGTCGTCAGCGTGTTGACGGCGACGGCGCGGACGATCCCGGCGAGGGGGATGGTGCGCTCGCGGCCGTCGGCGACGGCCATCGTCAGCGTCGCGTCGCGCCGCTGCGCGCGGATCTCGCCGAGGCGCCCCAGCAGCGGTGCGGTCGCCCGCCGCTCGCCGTCCTGCGCGCGGGTGAGGCGCGCCTCCAGCCCCGACGCATCGCCGCCGCGGCGCCGTGCCGCCGCGACCAGCAGCTGCAGCCGGGCGACCTCGCGGTGCGCGCCGTCCACCGTGCGCAGCACGGCGCGCTCCTCGCCGGCGAGCCGTTGCGCGCCCGCGAGCGCCCGTGCGAGCGCGGCCGAAAACTCCGGCGCGTTCGCGTCGACCGTCTCGGCGCCGAGCCTGAGGCGGCGCGGGAAGCCGTGGAAGTTGCCGTACTCGCGCCGCTCCAGCAGCCAGGCGTCCGCCGGCGCGCGCCGTGAGCGGATCTCGGCCTCGCGCAGCCAGCGGAAGTCGGCGCCGCCGAGGTCGCGGTTGCCGACCTTGACCCGCAGCCGGCGACCGCCCGGCGCGCCGGGGTCGGGCTCCTCGCCCCACACCTCGCCGAGCACCTTCGACCCGTCCGCGAGCGAGAACTCGACCAGCGGCCGCGGCCAGAAGAACGCGCCCGCGGTCTCCACCACCACCGCCACCAGGCCGGCGATCATCGCGAGGGCGAACAGCACGCTCGCCCCGGTCAGCCAGCGCTGCGCCGTGCCGACGGCGAGCCAGCGGCGGAGGGCGCTCACGCCGCCAGCCTCCCGAACCGCCTGCGCAGCCGGTTCGCCACCATCACGGCGGCGGTGTTGATCACGAACGTCATGAGGAACAGCAGCAGCGCGGTGAGGATGAGGACGCGGTAGAGCGTCCCGCCGAACGGCGCCTCGGGCAGCTCGACCGCGATGCACGCCGACATCGTCCGCATCCCGTCGAACGGCGAGAACGAGAGCACCGGCGTGTTGCCGGTCGCCATCAGCACGATCATCGTCTCGCCGACGGCGCGCCCGAACCCGGTCATCACCGCGGCGAACAGGCCGGGGCTGGCGGCCGGGATCGCCACCGTCCGCGCCGCCTGCCAGCGCGTCGCGCCGAGCGCGAGCGACGCCGAGATCAGGCTCGGCGGGACGTTGGTGAAGGCGTCGTCGGCGAGCGTGAAGATGATCGGGATGACCGCGAAGCCGAGCGCGAACCCGACCACGACGGCGTTGCGCTGGTCGAACGTGACGCCCGCGGCTGCGATCAGCCACGCCTTGAAGTCCCCGCCGAACAGCCGGACCTCGACCAGCCGCTCGGCGCCGAAGCTCGCCGCCGCGGCGAGCGCGCACACGCCCGCCACCAGCGCCAGCTCGCCGGTGGCGGTGACGCGGCGGCGCCGGCGCGCCGGCACCATCTCCCACCCCACCGCGGCGGCGGTGATCGCGACCGGCAGCAGCACGAGCAGGCTGAGCGTCCCGACGACGTGGCGCTGCAGCAGGGGCGCGAAGAACAGCGCCGCGAGGAACCCGATCACCACCGACGGCACGGCGGCCATCATCTCCACCACCGGCTTGGCCACCGTCCGCAGCCGCGCTCCGGCGAACTGGCTCACGTAGAGCGCCGCCGCGAGCGCACAGGGGCCGGAGAAGAGCAGCGCGTAGAACGCTCCCTTGAGCGTGCCGACGAGCAGCGGCACGAGCGAGAGCTTGGGCTCGAACGACTCGCTCCCGCCGGTCGACTGCCAGACCAGCGAGGGCCGGGTGTACCCCTCGTAGCGGACCGGGAGGAACAGCGTCGCGAGGTCGACCTCGGGGTGCGGCAGGTCGAGCCGCCAGCGGTGCACCTCGCCGCCGCCGGTGACGGCGTAGAAGCCGTCACCGCGCGGCGCGAAGCCGATCGCCCGGGCGTCGGCGGGGAAGCGCGGCAGCGTGGCCAGGATCCTCCGCCCGGTCAGGTAGGCGAGCTCCAGCCCGCCGTCGCGCTCGATCGCGAAGCCCTTGTTGCGCTGCGACACCGCGAGCGCGCGCACCGCCGCGCCGCCGGAGAAGACGCCGGCGAGGTCGAGGAGATGGCTGCCGGCGACCGGCCCGGTCACGACCTGCCAGGCCGCGACGGTCCCGGCGTCGTCGCCGAGCAGCAGCGTCGCGTCGCCGAGCACCAGCGCCGCCGCGCTCGGCGTGGCGCGCAGCGGCACGGTCGCCTCCGGGGACGCCGCGGCGGCGTCCGCGTCGAGCGAGAACCACGACAGCTGCTGCGCCGTCGCCAGCCACGCCTCGCGCCCGTCGGCGGCGAGCGCGCCGACCAGCGGCGGCGACGGGACGGCGAGCCGGATCGCCCTCGCCTCGCTCCCGACGCCGGCGAGGACGAGCGTGCCCGAGTTGCCGGAGACCAGCGCCCGCGGCGTCGCGGCGTCTCCCGCCACGGCGAGGACCGAAGCCGGCGCGGCCAGCGGCAGCGCGAGCACCCGGCGCAGCGACGGCACGATCCGCCGCCGCTCGCCGCGCCACTCGACCTCGGTGCGGAACTCGTCGACCTGGAGGACGCCGGCGGCGTCCACGACCGCGAGCAGGGTGCCGGCCGCCGACGCCCGCGCCTGCGCGACGGGCGGCCGGGCGCCCTCGAGCGCGAGCGGCTGCAGGTCGCCCCCCGGGACCGCGCGGAGCACGGCGTCGTCGCCGAGCAGGAAGACGTGCTCGCGGTACTCGTCCTCGACCGCGGCCAGCGGCTTCGCCGCCGCGGGCACCGTCGGCTCGGGGCGCGCCGCGCCGCCGCGGAACAGCGGCAGGCACTGCGCCACGAGGAAGACCATGAGGAACGCGACCGCCAGCAGGACGCTGCCGCCGCCGAGGGTGATGACGGCGGCGGCGAGCGCGTCGACCATCCGACTGCGGCGCAGGCGTGAAGCGGGCAGCGGGCTCATTGTTCCGTCAGGTCCTCACGATAGTCCCGCCTCTCGCGGCGGGGCAAGCGACCCGGGGCGCCGGACCCCTCGCGATCGGGCGAGGCGCGCTGGGGACGTCGCGGCCTCAGTCGAGCTTCGCCAATTCCTCGCGCACCACCGCCGCCGGCAACGGGAGGAACCCGTCCTTGACCACGACGTCCTGGCCCTCGCGCGAGAGGACGAAACGGAGGAACTCGCGGGTGAGCGGGTCCATCGGGCGGCGCGGGTCGCGCAGGGCGTAGACGTAGAGGTAGCGCGAGAGCGGGTACTTGCGGGAGAGCGCGTTGGCGTAGTCGGGCGCGAACGCTGGCGCGCCAACGGCGGTTGCGAGCGGCAGCGCGCGCACCCCGGAGGTGCGGTAGCCGATCCCCGAGTAGCCGATGCCGTAGAGGTCCTCGCTCACGCTCTCCACCACCGAGGCCGAGCCCGGCTGCTCCTTCACCGTGTCCTTGTAGTCGCCCTTGGCGAGCGCGTGCTCCTTGAAGAAGCCGTAGGTCCCGGAGGCGGAGTTGCGGCCGTAGATCGAGATCGGCTTCGCCGCCCACTCGCCCTTGAGGCCGAGCTGCCCCCAGGTGGTCACGTCGTTCGGGTAGCCGCTGCGCCGCGTCTTGGAGAAGATCCCGTCGAGCTCGGCGAGCGAGATCGACGCGAGCGGGTTGTCCTTGTTGACGTAGACGCCGATGGTGTCGAGCGCGGTGCGGATCTGGATCGGCTTGTAGCCGTACTTCCTCTCGATCGCCTCGACCTCCTCCGGCTTCATCTCGCGCGACATCGGCCCGAGCTGCGAGGTGCCGGCGATGAGCGCCGGCGGGGCGGTCGATGAGCCCTTGCCCTCGATCTGGACCTCGACCGTCGGGTAGAGCTTCTGGAACGCCTCCGCCCAGTAGGTCATGAGGTTGTTCATGGTGTCCGAGCCGACCGAGCCGAGGTTGCCCGAGACCGCGGCGCCGCGCTGGTAGGCGGCGACCGCCGCGTCCACCTGGACCGGTTGCGGCGCCGCCGGCGCCGCCGCCAGGACCGCTGCGGCGAGCAGCAGGATGGGGGGATGGGATTGCATTGTCGTCCTCCGTGGACGGGCCGAACCCGTCGCGTCGCATCCTCGGCGCGCGCCGTGAAGACGCCGTGAAGGCCTGCCCTCCGCGCGCGATCCGGTGGCCGAGTCGGCTACACTCCGGGCATGCGCAGCCTCGCTCGGATGTTCGTCGCAGCGGTCCTCTGCGCCTCGCTCGCCTGCGTCGCGACCGAGAGCGCCCCGCGATCCGGCACCGCGGCGCCGGCGGCGGCACACGCGGCGAGGGTGGTCCTCCTCTCGCTCGACGGCCTCGCGGCGACGCGCCACCGCGAGCTGGTCCGCGCTGGAGCCTACCCCGACCGCGACGGGCTCGCGGCGTTCGAGGCCGGCGGCTACGTCGTCGAGCGCGCCCTGCCCGCCGAGCCGACCTTGACGGCGGTCAGCCACACGGCGATCGCGACCGGCGCGTTCCCGGCGGTGAACGGGATCGTGTCGAACACCTTCCACCTCCCCGGGACGCCGGTCACGCAGGGGATCTCCGGCTTCAGCGCACCGTGGGGCGCGGAGCCGCTGTGGGGGGCGTTCCTCCGCCAGGGCAAGCGCGTCGGCGTGCTGCTCTTTCCCGGCTGCGACGCCGCGAGCGCCTCCCGCACCGCCGACTTCGGCATGACCTACGTCAACACCCCGCTCTCGCGCGCCCAGGAGGTGACGCTCGCCGGCGGGCAGTTCGGCGCGGCGACGCTGCCGCCCGGCCTGACCAGCTACTCGCCGGCGCGCCGCGCCGCGCTGTCCGTGCCGCTCGCCGGCGAGGGCCTGCCGGCGCAGGCGTCGTTCGCGGTGACCGCGCTCGACGGCAGCGACGACGGCCGGACCGACTACGACACGCTCGTGGTCGACGGCGGCGCCGACCCCGGCGACGGCGCGATCGCCCGGGTGCACGTCGGCGAGTGGTTCCCGCTGCGCCTGCGCGTCGCGCACCCGGACGGCGGCCAGCGCACGCTCGGCGCCTGGTGCCTGCTGCAGGCGATGGCGCCCGACCTCTCGCGCGTGAGGATCTACCGCGGCGCGTTCTCCTCGCTCGAGGCGTACCCGCGGGAGTTCCGCGAGGCGCTCGAGGCCGGGGCCGGGTTCTGGCCCGGACCCGGCGACGACCGCGCGCTCGCCGCGGCCGCCGCCGGCAAGGACGGGATCGCCCTCGCCGACTACCTGGCGCAGACGCGGCGGTTCTCCGAGTTCCTCAACGCCTGCGCGCGGGTCGCCTTCGCCCGCGAGCGCTTCGACCTGCTCATGCTCTACCAGCCGATCGTCGACGAGGTCGAGCACCAGCTCCTCCTCGTCGACCCGCGGCAGAAGGACTACACCGCGGCGGCGTCGGCGCGCGGCGAGGAGGCGATCCGCCAGTCGTTCCTGATCGCCGACCGCGCGGTGGGCGAGCTCGCGCGCGCGCTCGACCTCGGCCGCGACGCGCTCGTCGTCGTCTCCGACCACGGCATGGCGCCGGTGTGGGAGAGCGTCCACGTCAACCAACTGCTGCAGCAGGCCGGCCTCGCCGACGCCGAGCAGGTGGACGGACGCTGGCGGGTGAAGGGCGGCTCGCGGATGGTGGCGTACGCCAACGGCGGCGTTAGCCACCTCTACGTCAACCTCAAGGGGCGGGAGACGGCGGGCGTGGTCGACCCGCAGGACAGGGACACCGTGATCCGCTCCGCCGCGCTCGCGCTCGCGCAGCTCCAGGCCGACGGCGAGAACGCGGTCGAGTCGATGTACCGCCGCGAGGAGCTCGGCCCGCTCGGTCTCGACTCCCCCAACTCCGGCGACCTCGTCGTGTTCTTCAACCTCGGCTTCGTGGCGACGAGCCAGATCGGTGCGCCCGGGGCACCCGCCCACGAGCCTTCGGACTACTTCGGCCAGCACGGCTACCGCAACACCCATCCCGAGGTGGCGGCGGTCTGGCTCGCGCGCGGCCGCGGCGTCCCTGCGCGCCACGTCGGGCAGGAGTCGCTCACCGAGGTCGCCTCGTTCGTCGCCTCGCTCGCCGGCGTCGACCCGCCGGCCCAGGCGCGGCCGTGGAGCGCACGGGGGTCGGCGCCGTGACCGCCAAGCGCCGCGACACGCTCTACGCCTCGAGGCGGCGGCGGGTGGGGGACTTCGACTTCGGCGAGCGGACCGCCGACGTGTTCGACGAGATGCTCTCCCGCAGCGTGCCGTTCTACGACGAGATCCAGCGCATGACGGTCGAGCTCGCGGCCGAGTTCGCGGGGCCGGGAACCGCGGTCTACGACCTCGGCTGCTCGACCGGCACGACGCTGGCGGCGCTCGCGCGCACGATCCCGGCCCCGGACGTCCGGCTCGTCGGCGTCGACAACTCCGAGGCGATGCTGGCGCTGGCGCGCGCGAAGCTCGCCGCCGCCGGCAGCCTCGAGCGCTGCTCGCTGCGGTGCGCGGACGTCAACGACGTCGCGGTGGAGGACGCGAGCGTGGTGCTGATGCTGCTCACGCTCCAGTTCGTCCGCCCGCTCAACCGCGAGAACGTGATCGGGCGCATCCACGCCGGCCTCGCCGACGGCGGAGCGCTGATCCTGGTGGAGAAGGTGCTCTGCGACGACCCCCACCTCAACCGCGGCTTCATCGAGCACTACCTCGCGTTCAAGCGGCGGCACGGCTACTCCGACCTCGAGATCGCGCAGAAGCGCGAGGCGCTCGAGAACGTGCTCGTCCCCTACCGCGTCGTGGAGAACGTCGAGCTGCTCGCCCGCAGCGGCTTCTCGCCGATCGAGACGTTCTTTCGCTGGTACAACTTCGTCGGCATCCTCGCGGTCAAGCGAGGCCGCCGCTGAGCGTCGCGCCGCGCCCCGGCGTCGGGACGCGCGCCGCGCGCTCGCTCTACCTCGCGGCGCTGACCCCGACGATGCGCCTGCTGCGGCGCCTCTACAACCGGGCGACCGCGCCGTTCGGCCTCACCGCGGACGACCTGCGCGGCGCGGTGGCGACCGTCTCGCCCGCCGCGACGTTCGACCTCTCCTACCGCGACGTCGCGTTCAAGCTCCACGTCCAGAAGGACCTCGCCTGGATGTACCGGGTCTGCGCGCGCTGGGCGGCGGGCGAGGAGGTGTACGAGCTGGTGATGCTCGACTGTCTCACCCGGCTGCTGCGGCGGGCCGAGCACGCGGACTTCATCGACGTCGGCGCGTGCATGGGCCACTACGCCTGCTACGCCGCCGCGCTGCTCGGCGACCGCGAGGCGACGTTCGCGGTCGAGAGCAACGCGGCCTACTGCACCGCGCTCGAGCACAGCGCGCGGCTCAACGGCTTTCATCGCTTGCGCGTGCTCAACGCGGTGCTCTCCGACCGCAGCGAGAGCGCGCGGGCCGACGGGCTCACCGTGACCTACGGCGCGGACGGCGGCGGTTCTGTCGCCGCGCTCACCCTCGACGCGCTGTGCGAGCGCGAGGGGATCCGCCCGCGGCTCGTCAAGATCGACGTCCACGGCGCCGAGGGCAAGGTGGTTGCCGGGATGCCCCGCCTGATGGCCGAGAGCGTGGAGTTCATCCTCCTCGAGGTGCACCCGCAGCCGGACCTCACGCGCTACTCCGGCGGGATGACGCGGATCGACATCCTCGACCTGATGGCGGCGCGCGGCTACTCGGTGTTCTACATCGCCGGCCACCGCTACAAGGGGACCGCCGAGCTCGCCGCCCACCTCGCCGCCTCCGGGTTCACCTACCGTCGCGTCGACGCCACCAACCGCGACCTCGTCCTGCTCGACCGCCCCGAGGACATCTTCCTGGTGTGCACGCGCCATCCCGACCTCGCGCCGTTCCTCGGCCCGAGCGCTCCCGACCCCTGCCTCGACCGCTCGATGATGTGACCGGGTCGGCGGCCGCCGGCCCTCGCGTGTTGAGAGGACGCCGCTCTCCGTGTGCTAGCCTGCGGCAATGACCGGGGGTGGCGATCGCGGCGCGCGGGCCTGGCGCTGGGGCCTGCTCGCCGCCACGACCGCCGCCTTCGGCTTCCTCTACCTCCCGCTCACCCGCCTCTGGCTCCTCGCCGACGACCCGCACTGGATGTGGATGGCCTCGACCACCCGCTGGCGCGAGATCCTCTTCGACCCGGAACGCTTCCGCGCGATGGCGCCGAACTTCACGCCGATGCTCGGGGTTGTGTTCAAGGCCGATTGGGACCTCTTCGGCCTCGATCCGGCGGGTTACGTCTGGCACAGCCTCGCCGTCGTGCTGCTCGCCTGCGCCGCGCTCTACCTGCTCCTGCGCTCGTACGCGGGCGTCTCCGCCGCCCTGCTCGGCGTCCTGCTCTTCCTCCTCAGCCCGACGACGCTCGTGGTGGCGTCGTGGCTGTCGACGCGTCACTACGTCGAGGGCATGTTCTGGGCGCTGCTGGCGCTCTGGCTGGCGCGACGCAGCGCCACGCGCGAGCGCCCCGCGTGGCTGGCCGCCGCCGCGTTCCTCGTCGCCGCGCTGTTCAAGGAGGTGTACGCGGTGCTCCCCGCCGTCGCCGCGCTGCTCGTGCCCGGCCCGGCCGCGCGGCGCGCACGGGTGACCGCGCCGCTCTGGCTCGGGCTCGCGATCTACGCCGGCTGGCACCTGTGGATCATGGGCGGTCTCGGCGGGTACCTGACGAACGAGCCGCTGTCGTTGGCGACCGTGCCGCGGCTCCTGCAGCAGACTGCGAGGGCGCTGGCGCTCCACTTCGCGCGGGGCGACGGCTGGACCGTGGTGCTGGTCGGCGCGGCCCTGGCCGCGGCGGCGCTCCGCGAGCGGAATCTCGCCGCGCCCGGCGTACTGGCGACGCTCCTCGTCCCCCTGATCCCGATCGCGCACATGGTCGCCGCCCCCGACGTGTACAGCGGCCGCTACATGTTCCATCTCGCGGTCGCGGGCGTCGCCTGGCTCGCCGTCGCGGCCGAGCGCGCGTGGCGCCGGTTCCCACACTGGCGCTGGGCGACCGCGGCCGTCGTCGCGCTGCTCGCCCTCGCATTCGTCGGCCGTGACGTCGAAATCCTGCCGCGGATCGCCGCCGAGCGGGCCCAGGTGCGCCGCTCCGCCGAGGAGTTCCTGGGCGGGAGGCGTCGCTTCATCGTCTCCGTGCAGCCGGCGTTCTTCTACGAGTCGCTGCGCAAGCTCTACGCGCGCGCCTCCGGCGCGGCCGTCGGCACGCAACTCGTCCCGCTGCCGAAGTACCTCAAGTACGCGTCGGCGGCCCGGCTGGCGGAGATGAAGGCCTCCGGCGTCGCGGTGCCGGCCGACGAGATCGCGGCGTTCCAGGCGCGCCTGCTGGACGCGCCGATCGAGGTCCACCTCCGCATCGACGGCCTCCGCCTGGCCTGGGAGTTCGGCCCCGACCCGCGTGCCACCTACACCGTCGTCGTCGGCCCCGAGAGCGGGCTGTACACCGGCGACGCAACGCCGCTTCGCGCCCGCGGCAGCGTGCTGATGACGACGGCGGGCCGTGGCGGGACGCCGACGCGCCTCTACGCCAGGGTGCTCTACGACCGTGCCGACGGGCGCGAGGTGATCTCGCCCGAGGTCACCCTCGAGTTCCCCGGCGAGCACCGGATCGACGCCATCAGCCCGTCCTCGGCGCCGCGGCCCTGAGCGCCGGCGTCAGCGCGGGGCGGCCGGCGCGGGCGGCGGCTCCTGCATCACCGCGTGGACCGGTACCGTGAACGCCCAGTTGCCGGTCGCCGCCGGCGCCACCGTGCCGTGGCGGAGGAAGTACTCGACGATGAGGTCGGCGATCGGGCGGTCGATCTCCTTCACCCGGGGCGCGCGCGCGAGGTGGGGGTAGCCGCCGCCGCCCGAGGCGCGGTAGGAGTTGATCGCCACCGTGAAGCTCGCCTCCGCGCCCACCGGCGCGCCACCGATGCGCAGCGCGCGGATGCGGTGCCCGGCCGGGGCGGCGGGGTCGACCTCGTAGGTCGCCCCCTCGAGCGTGTCGAAGTTGTACGGCGGCACGCGCGGGTCGCGCAGGAGGGCGCAGCCCGCCGGCGGTCGGCAGTCGACGCCGGCGATCCCGCGCACCGCGTGCTCGAGCACGTCCGCGAGCTGCGCGCCAGTGAGGCGCACCACCACCAGCGTGTTGGCGTACGGGTAGAGCGCCTGGACCAGGCGCGGCGTGATCGGCCCAGCCGGGAACACCACCTTCGCCATGCCGAGCGGCGCCGCGAGCGACAGCTGCGCACCCGAGGCCTCGAGCTGCACGGCGTGGATCAGGTCGACCCCGGGGTCGTCGGCGATCGGAAAGCTCGTCACCGTCAGCGGCGCGGCGAGCGCGCCGATCGGGCGCGACAGCTCCGCCACGGCGTGCGCGTGGGCGGCCGCGACCGCCGCGGTGACGCGGACATCGGCCGGCTCGCCGCCGACCGGCAGGTTGTCGCCGCGCCATCCCGCCATCCGCCAGTGCCCGCCGTCGCGCTCGAGGTCGAGGTCGACCCTCGTCACCATCTCGGCCCAGCGGCCGGGCTGCGCCACCACCGTCTTCCCGAGCGCGCGCGGCGGGATGCTGCGGTGCGTGTGCCCGGTGAGGAGCAGGTCGATGCCGGGCAACTGCGCCAGGCGCCAGGCGAAGTTCTCCGCCCCGCTGCCGTTGTCCTCGCCGCTGTCGAGGTCGCGCTCGAACCCCGAGTGCACCACCACCAGCACGACGTCGGCCCGCGCGTGCAGCGCGGGCAACCGCGCGGCGGCGGTCGCGACCGGGTCGCGGAACGAGAGGCCGCGCCAGTGCTCCGGCGGCTCCCAGTGCGGCACGTTCGGATTGGTGAGGCCGAGCACGCCGATGCGGACGCCGCCGCGCTCGACGACCACCTCGTCGCGCACCGGCAGCTTCGCCGCGTCCGCCCCGTCGAGGTTGGCGGCGAGCCAGGGGAAGCGCGACTGACCGAGCGAGCGCCGCAGCACGTCGAGGCCGAAGTTGAACTCGTGGTTGCCGACGACCGCTGCGTCGTACCCCACCAGGTTCATCGCCGCGATCGTCGGGTCCTCGCCCGGGGCGCCGGCCGCGGCGATCGCGTAGTAGCCGAGCGGCGTGCCCTGGATCGCGTCCCCGCCGTCGAGCACGACCGTGTTCGGACTCTCGGCGCGGACCCGCGCCACCAGCGAGGCGACCTGTGCGAGCGAGCCGGCGGCCGGCTTGTCGCGGAGGTCGTCGACCGGCAGGACGTGCGCGTGCAGGTCGGAGGTGAACAGCACCGTGATCTCGACGCGCTGCTGCGCACGGGTCGCCCCGGCCGCCAGCAGCACCGCCGCGACGAGCGCGAGGCGGATCGTGCGCCGCACCACCCGGTGGGTTCGCCCGTCGTTCCGCCGTCCCCGGACCCCGGACCCCTGAACCCGGACCCCGGTCCTCATAGCGCCACCGTCTCGCGGTGCTCGCCGAACACGCTGGCGAGGACGCCGGAGATCTCACCCAGCGTCGCGCTCGCGTCGACCGCCTCGACGATCGGCGGCATCAGGTTGTCGCGGCCGCGCGACGCCGACTCGAGCGCGGCCAGGCATCGCGCCACCGCCGCGCCGTCGCGGCGGGCGCGCGCGGCCTCGAGGCGCTCGACCTGCGCGCGCTGCGTCGCCTCGTCGACGCGGAACGTCGGGATCGGCTCCTCACGGTCGGCGCGGAAGCGGTTGACGCCGACGACCACCTGCTCGCCGGCCTCGATCGCGCGCTGGGTGCGGTACGCCGCCTCGTGGATCTCGCGCTGCTGGAAGCCGCGCTCGATCGCGGCGAGCGCGCCGCCCATCGCCTCGATGCGGTCGATGTAGGCGCGCGCCTCCGCCTCGATCCGGTCGGTCCACGCCTCCACCACCCAGGCGCCGCCGAGCGGGTCGACGACGTCGGCGAG
>DATIYW010000144.1:0-18952 GCA_035517415.1 Thermoanaerobaculaceae bacterium | reverse complement strand
CGGGGAGCGGCACGCGCAGGTCGAGGCGAAGCTCGCCCGCCGCGGTGATGCCGGTCAGCGCGAGCGCGCCGGCGCCGTAGAGCCAGCGGCGCGCCAGGACCTGCTTGTCGGTCCCCGGCTCGCTCGCGTGCCAGGCGGGGGAGAACTCGAAGTGCGGCGCATTGCCCCGCACCATGTCGACGTCGACGGTGGCGAGGCGGTACTCGTCGTTGCCGAGGTCCTCGCCGGCGGTGCGCAGCGGGTAGCGGCGCCCGGTGGTCGCGTCGATCAGCCCGGCGGCAAGGTCGTAGCGGCCGGGCGCGAGGCGCTCCGCGAGCGCCGACTGGCAGAGGTCGAGGTCGTAGCCCTGTGCGTTGCCCGGTTCCCACGGCTGGGGAAGGTCGTGGTCGAACGTCCGCACCAGGCGGCGCGGCGGGATCAGCAGGTGGACGAACACCCGCGGCTGGCCGTGCACGCCGGCGAGCGCGGTGGACGGCGTCCACGCGAAGTGAACCGCGGTGCACTCCGGGTAGACGAGGCGGATCGACCTCGAGCCGAGCGCGAGGCCGCCGACCGGCTCAGCCGGCCGCGAGGCGCACCCGGCGCCGGCGAGCAGCGCGACCGAGCCGACGGCGAGGGCGAGACGGCGCACGACGCTGTGCCCGGCGGGAGCCACAAGAACCGTACGGCGCATGCGCGGAGGCTAGGCGCCGCCTGCCGGCGTGTCAACGACCGCCGCCCCGCCCTCGCGGGTCGCGGGCCCGCGGGCGAGGTCATCCGGAGCGGACACGCTAGAATCTCGGCCGACGTCGCTCGGAGGAGCCATGATCCTCGCGGCACTGGCGCTGGCCGCCGCGCACCCGCTTCACTTCGTCGTCGGCTACCAGACGGGCGAGGCGACCGCCGGCGACGTCAGCCAGGCGCTGGCGCGGATGTGGGACAACCTCGACGGCGAGCCGCGCGAGAGGATCTCCCGCGGCCTCGCGATGCTTGCCCTGGCGGAGCGGGTGCGCCCCATGCAGGGCGAGGCGATGGACGAGTGGCCGACCGAGCTCGACGTGGTCTCCTCCGACCGCTACTGCAAGCATCTCCGCCTCCCGACCTTGCCCGACGGGCTGCGCTTCCGCCGCACCAGCAAGTGGAACGAGGGAGTGCTCGAGCTGCAGCCGCCGCCGGACGCGGTGCTCCAACCGTTCTACGGCCGGCGCGGGTGGAGGCCGCCGGACTTCTCGCTCTCCTTCGCGCAGCAGGTGCGCCGCCTCCTGCGCGGCGACCGCGACTGACGACCGCCGCGGCCCGACCCGAAGCTCCCAGGGTGGGCGACGGAGCCCGCCCCGTCGCGGGTCGCATGCTATCGTCCGGCCATGCCCGAGCGCTGCTGGCCGAGGAACGAAGACGACCCGCTCATGACCGCCTACCACGACGGCGAGTGGGGCGTGCCGAACCACGACGACCGCACCCACTTCGAGTTCCTCGTGCTCGAGGGCGCGCAGGCGGGGCTGTCGTGGCGCACGGTGCTCGGGCGCCGCGAGGGCTACCGCAGGGCGTTCGCCGGCTTCGACCCCGAGAAGGTCGCGCGCTTCACCCCGGCGCGGGTCGAGAAGCTGCTCCAGGACCCGGGCATCATCCGCAACCGCGCCAAGGTCGAGTCGGCGGTCGCCAACGCCCGCGCCTTCCTCGCCGTGCAGGACGAGCTGGGCTCGTTCGACGCGCTGCTGTGGAGCTTCGTCGGCGGCCGGCCCAAGCTCAACGCCTGGACCGAGCTGCGCCAGCTCCCGGCCGCCACGCCGGAGTCGGAGGCGGCGAGCAAGGAGCTGGTGCGGCGCGGCTTCCGCTTCGTCGGCCCGACCATCGTGTACGCCCACATGCAGGCGTGCGGCCTGGTCAACGACCACCTGACGCACTGCTTCCGCTACCGGCAGCTCGCCCGGCAGGGACGCCGTTCGCCCCAACCCTAGCGGCGGTCGGTGCGGCGCGCCCGCGTCCGTCCGGCGCGGGTACAATGCCGGCGGGAGCCCCGCGCGATGAACTTCACCGAAACGCTGCGCGCCGTCGCCGCCAAGCTCGACGCCTCGGGCTATGGCTGGGCGGTGATCGGCGGCCTCGCGGTCGGTATTTACGGCGCGCCGCGCTCGACCGTAGACATCGACATGCTGATCGACGGCGGCTGCGCCGAGCACCTCGACGGGATGCTCGAGGGGCTCGGCTACTCGCTCGTCTACCGCTGGGACGAGAGCTCGCACTACACGCCGAGGGTCCCGGAGCGCTGCCCGCTCGACTTCCTCCACGCGCGCCGGCCCCACACCCGGGCGATGCTGGCACGCGCCCACCGCGTCGAGCTGGGGGAGGACGGTCTGCTCGTGCCGGTGGTCGAGATGGAGGACCTGATCGGCCTCAAGGTGCAGGCGATGGTGAACGACCCGGACCGCCGCCGCGGCGAGCTGGTGGACATCCGCGCGCTGCTCGAGGCGGCGGTCGCGACCAAGCGACACCCCGACATGGAGCGCGTCCGCGAGTACTTCGGGCTGTTCGGCGAGGAAGCCGAGCTGCGCGAGATCGTGAAGGGACTCGAAGATGCTCTCACCTGAGGAACGCGAGAGCCTGCTCGCCGAGGCGCGCGACGTCGAGCGCCGCGAGGCGCTGCGCGAGGCGCGCAAGAGCGGCAAGATCACGATCCCGCCGCGCTTCGTGCTGCGCTTCCTCGACCACATCCACCGCCTGCTCGGCGGCCGGGCGGTGGTGCCGCCGCGGCGGCCGTTCAAGGACAGCGGCAAGTTCAAGCTCTGACCGCCCGGACCCCAGCGCCGGAGGGGTACGATCAGCCGGTGCGAACGGCCGATTTCGACTACCCGCTTCCCGAGGAGCTGATCGCCCAGCACGCCCGCCCGCGCGGCACCTCGCGCCTGCTCGTGCTGCGGCGCGACCGCGGCGGGATCGGGCTCGATCGGATCAGCTCGCTGCCCTCGCTCCTGGCGCCGAGCGACGTGCTGCTGCTCAACGACGTGCGGGTGATCCCGGCGCGGCTGCGCGCCCGCCGGCCCGGCGGCGGCGAGACCGAGCTGCTGCTCGTGCGCCCGCTCGGCGGCGGCGAGTGGGAGGCGATGGCGCGGCCGGCGAAGCGCCTGCGGCCGGGCGCCCCCCTCGCGCTCAGCGCCGGCGTCGCGATCCCGCGCGAGCCGATCGGCGAGGGGCGCTGGCGGGTGGCGTTCGACCCGCCGCTCGACGCCGCCGCGCTCGCCGCGGTCGGCGAGGTGCCGCTGCCGCCGTACATCCGGCGTCCGGAGGGGCCAAGCGACGCAGATCGCGCCCGCTATCAGACCGTCTACGCCGCCGCCGGCCGCGCGGTCGCGGCGCCGACCGCCGGGCTCCACTTCACGCCGGAGCTGCTCGACGCGCTCGCGGCCCGCGGCATCGAGGCGCAACGCGTCATGCTGCACGTCGGGCCGGGCACGTTCAAGCCGGTCCAGGTCGAGGACCCCGCCGACCACCGCCTCGACCCGGAGGACTACGAGTTCCCGGCGGCGTCGGCGGCGGCGCTCGACCGCGCGCTTGCCGCCGGCCGGCGGGTCGTCTGCGTCGGCACGACCTCGTGCCGCGCCCTCGAGCACGCGCTCGGGCGCGGCGCCGGCCGTGTCCCGCCCGGGCCGGCGCAGGCCGACCTGTTCATCACGCCCGGCCACCGCTTCCGCGGCACCGGCGCGCTGCTGACCAACTTCCACCTGCCGCGCTCGACGCTGCTGATGCTGGTCGCGGCGCTGGCCGGCCGCGAGCGCGTCCTGGCGGCCTACGCGGCGGCGATCCGCGAGCGCTTCGCGTTCTACTCCTTCGGCGACGCGATGCTGATCCTCTGAGCGTTGCAACTCGGGCGGCCGGGGGCCGTATCCTTGCGAGCGGCCGGTCGCCGGCGTGCGACCGGGTCGCGGAGGAGGAGCGGAGGATGAGAATATCGTTGCCGGCGGTGGCGTTGGCGGCACTCGTGAGCGCTTCCATTGCGGTCGCCGCGGAGGACAAGCCGGTGGTCGAGAAGTACCACTGGAATCTGGCCGATCTCTACCCGACGCCGGCCGCGTTCGACGCGGCGCGGCAGGGGCTCGCCGGCCGGCTGGCCGAGCTGGACGCCCGCCGCGGCACGCTCGGATCGTCGGCGGCGAGCATGAAGTCCGCGCTCGACCTCTATTTCGGGCTGTCGAAGGAGCTCGCCAGGATCGGCGGCTACGCCTCGCTGCGGTCGGACGAGGACACGCGGGTGCCGGCGAACCTGGCCGCGCGCCAGGAGGTGCAGCAGCTCTCCGCCGACCTCGCCACCCACTCGGCGTGGATGGCGCCCGAGATCCTCGCGCTGCCGCCCGGGACGGTCGCCCGCTTCCTCGCCGCCGAGCCGGGCCTCGCGCCGTACCGGTTCTTCCTCGAGGACACCGAGCGCCAGCGCGCCCACACGCTCTCGCCGGCGGAGGAGAAGCTGCTGGCGCAGGCGGGAATGGTCACTCCCGCCGCCTCCACCACCTACGGCATCCTCGCCAACGCCGACCTGCCGTTCCCCGAGGTGACGCTCTCGGACGGGAAGAAGGTGCGCCTCGACCAGGCGGCGTACGCCCGCTACCGCGCGCTGCCGAACCGCGCCGACCGCATCCTCGTCTTCCACGAGTTCTGGAAGACTTACAAGGCGTTCGAGCGCACCTTCGGCACCACGCTCGACGCCAACGTCAAGCGCGACCTGTTCTACGCCCGCGCCCGCAACTACCCGTCGTGCCTCGCCTCCGCGCTCGACGCCGCGAACGTCCCGGAGGCCGTCTACCGCACGCTGGTCGCCGAGGCCAACCACGCGCTGCCGACGCTCCACCGCGCGTTCAGGCTGCGCGCCCGGCTGCTCGGAATCACCGACCTCGCCTACCACGACATCTACCCGCCGCTGGTGCACAAGGCGGAGATGAGCTTCCCGGTCGAGAAGGGCGAGGCGCTCGTGCTCGACGCGCTCGCGCCGCTCGGCCCCGACTACGTGGAGGCGGTGCGTCACGGCTTCGCGTCGCGCTGGATGGACGTCTACCCGCAGACCGGCAAGCGCTCCGGCGCCTACTCCAGCGGCTCCGCCTACGACGTGCACCCCTACCTGCTGCTCAATTACAACGACGACTACGAGAGCGTCTCCACCCTCGCCCACGAGTGGGGCCACGCGATGCACTCGTACCTCGCCAACCGCGCGCAGCCGTACCCGACCGCCGACTACCCGATCTTCATCGCCGAGGTCGCGTCGACGTTCAACGAGGCGTTGCTGCTGCGCAAGATGCTGGGCGAGGCCAAGAGCGACGACGAGCGGCTGTTCCTCCTCGGCACCTACCTCGAGGGGCTGCGCGGGACGTTCTTCCGCCAGGCGATGTTCGCGGAGTTCGAGCTGGCGATCCACCAGGCGGCGGAAAAGGGCGAGGCGCTCACCGGCGCCAAGCTCACCGAGCTCTACGGCGAGCTGCTGCGCCGCTACCACGGCCAGGACCAGGGCGTGATGCGCATCCCCGACGAGTACGACGTGGAGTGGGCTTACATCCCGCACTTCTACTACAACTTCTACGTCTACCAGTACGCCACCTCGCTGGCCGCGTCGGCGCAGCTCTCGCACGAGGTGCTGGACGGCAAGGCGGGGGCGCGCGACCGCTACCTCGGCATGCTCAAGGCGGGCGGCTCGCGCTACCCCTACGAGCTGCTCAAGGACGCAGGCGTGGATCTCGCGACGCCCGCCCCATACCGCGCCCTCGAGGCCAACATGAACTGGGCGATGGACGAGATCGAGAAGATCGTCGCCCGCCGCGAGGCGTCGCCGGCCGCGAAGTAGCCGGCGCAAGAACGACCGCCGCCGTGCGGCGCGGTGGCGGCGCGGCGGACCCGCGCGGGTATCATGCCGCGCGAGGTTGTCGAGGAGGCGATCATGACCAGTCGAGCCAAGGCGCTGACCGTCGTCGGCGTGGTGATCGGCGTCCTGATCCTGGGCGTCGCCGGCATCGTGTTCGGGACGCGCGCCGTGACGAGCCACGTGCCCGGCCACGGCCTACTCGACATCGAGATCAGCGGGCCGATCCCCGAGGTCACGCCGGAGTCGCCGTTCGGCCCGCTGTTCGGCGAGCGGGTGATCTCGCGGCAGGACCTCCGCGACGCGCTCGACCAGGCCGCGGGTGACGCGCGCATCAGGGCCGTCCGCGTCAAGGTCGGCGACTTCGCCGCCGGCTTCGCGACCCTCCAGGAGATCCGCGGCCTGCTCGCCCGCGTCGCCGCGGCCGGGAAGCGGACCTCGGCGTACCTCGAAACGGCGGGGGAGTTCGCCCCCGGCAACGCGCAGTACTACCTCGCGACCGGATGCCGGCGCGTGGTGCTGAGCCCGATGGGCGACGTCAACCTGATCGGCCTGTCGGCGCGCGTCCCGTTCATCCGCGGCACCCTCGACCGGCTCGGCATCGCCCCCGATTTCCCCGGCATCGGGGACTACAAGACCGCACGCTTCTTCTACACCCAGAAGGACTTCACGCCGGCGCACCGGGAGATGATGGGGTGGCTGCTGGGCTCGCTCGGGAGCCAGCTCGCGGCCGGGATCGCGGCGGGCCGAGGCATGGAGCCCAGCCATGTCGAGGCACTGATGCTCGGCGGGCCGTACCTCGGCCCGGCCGCGCTCGAGGCGAAGCTGGTGGACGAGCTCGCCGACTGGGAGACGTTCGTCGACGAGACCGCGCGCATCGACGGCGAGAAGCTCGACGAGGTCTCGCTGCGCCACTACCTCAAGGCGGGCCGCCCCGATCGCAGCGGCACGACGATCGCCGTGGTCGTCGCCAGCGGCCAGATCCTGCGCGGCGAGAGCGGCTACTCGCCGCTGCCGTTGTTCGGCGGCGACGTGATGGGCTCCGACACGATCTCCCGCGCCTGGCGACAGGTGCGCGAATCCGGCGCCAAGGCGGCGATCTTCCGCGTCGACTCGCCGGGCGGCAGCGCGGTGGCGTCGGAGATCATCCGCGCCGAGATGGTGCGCACCGCGAAGGAGATCCCGGTGGTGGTTTCGATGGGCGACGTGGCCGCCTCGGGCGGCTACTGGATCAGCTGCGGCGCGCGCCGGATCGTCGCCGACCCGGGCACGCTGACCGCCTCGATCGGCGTGTTCGGCGGCCACTTCGCGATGGACCGGTTCTGGGAGGACAAGATCGGCGTGACGTTCGGACGCGTCGACGGCGCCCCCAACGCCAGCATCTACGGCACGCTCGACCCGTGGACGCCGGAGCAGAAGGCGGCGGTGGAGCGCTCGCTCGACCGCATCTACGCCTCGTTCCTCGACCGCGTCACCGCCGCGCGGCAGCTCAGCCGCGAGCAGGTCGACGCGGTCGGCCGGGGCCGCGTCTTCACCGGCGAGCAGGCGAGGGAGCGCGGGCTGGTCGACCAGATCGGCGGCTTCGACGACGCGCTCGCCGAGGCGCGCAAGCTCGCCGGGCTGCGCCCCGGCGCGCCGGTCGAGCTGATGTTCTACCCGCGCATGAAGTCGATCTGGCAACGCCTGATCGAGTCGGACGACGACAGCTCGGCGCGCGTCGAGACGATCCTCAAGCGCCTCGCCGAGGGGCAGATGCTCGTCCCCGGGCCGGTCTGGCTCCCGCCGATCGAGATTCGTTGACGCTCAGATTGCCGCGAGCGGCCCGCGCCGGAGCGTGATCAGGTCGATCTCCGGGGGGACGCCGAAGCGGAACGGGACGGCGCCGACGCCGACGCCGCGCGAGACGTAGAGCGCGTGCTCTCCGCGCAGGTAGGGCCCGGCGATGTACGGCGTGTGCAGACGGGCGACGTTGAGCCCGCGCGTCGGCAGCGCGATCTGGCCGCCGTGGGTGTGCCCGGCGAGCGTGAGGTGGGCGCCGGCGGCGCGGGCGGCGCGCCAGCCGTTGGGCTGGTGGCAGAGCAGGAGGCGGAAGTCGGCGGGCTTCGAGTGCGTGACCGCGAAGTCGGGGCCGGGCCCGCTCGTCGCGTCGAGGTCGTCCACGCCCGAGAGCAGCACGCGCGCGCCGCCGCGCTCGATCGTGGCCGCCTGGTTGACGAGCGGTGCCACCCCGACCGCCTCGAGCGCTGCGACGCCGAGGCGGGCGCCGGCGAGGTGGTCGTGGTTGCCGAGGATGCCGAACGCGCCGCAGGGCGCTTCGATCCCGGCGAAGGCGTGGACGAAGTACTCGGCGTCGACCTCGCGGCGGTCGAGCTGGTCGCCGGTGAACACGATCAGGTCCGGACGCAGGCTCTCCGCGAGGGCGCGGACGCGCGCGAGCCGCTCGGGCGGCATGAACGTCCCGGCGTGGACGTCGGAGATCTGGGCGATGCGCAGCCCGGCGAACGGCGCCGGCAACGCGGGGTGGTAGAGCGTCACGCGGCGCAGCATCGGCAGCTCCGTGGCCTCGACCCACCCCGAGCGCGCGAGCAGGCCGCCGCCGATGAACGCCATCGTCCCGGTCTTGAGGACATTCCTGCGAGTGAAATAGGTGAGCGTCTTCATCAAGCGGCGCCAGCGGCGCCCGCGGAGTGTACCACGGGCGTCCGAAGCCCCTGTCAAATCGGGGTTCGACTCGTGGATTCAGTGACTTGGGCGTGGACTAGGCGCGCCGGCCGGAGGCGGCCCGCGGGGTGCGCCGCCGGTGGGACCGGCTTTGACGGTTTGCTAGACTGCGCTCGTGACTCAAGAACAGACGACCCTGTGGGGCTCCGCACCGGTGTTGACGCCGCGCGAGCAGGGCGGGCCGGGCGCGCGCGTGCGCGTGGCGCAGCCGACGCTCCGGGTCGGCCGCGATCCCTCGTGCGACGTCGTGATCTACGAGCCGACCGTGTCGCGCAAGCACGCCAAGCTGAGCTGGGACGGGCACGAGCTCGTGGTCGAGGACCTCGGCTCCTCGGGCGGTACGTTCGTCAACGAGCAGCGGGTGCAGCGCTCCGCGATCAAGCCCGGCGACGTGCTCCGCCTCGGGCCGCGGATCGAGTACGTCGTCCAGCTCGAGGCGACCAGCACCCCGCTTGAGATCGCCGCCTCTGCGTCCTCGTCGGCGCAGCGGGGGGCCGAGGGCGGCGTGCGCAACCTGCAGATGCTGCTCGACGTCGCCCGCGCGCTCAACGCCGCGACGGTGCTCGAGGAGGTGGTCGAGATCGTCCTCCAGGCGGCGGTCCGCCTGGTCAAGGCGGAGCGCGGCGCGGTCATCCTGATCGAGCCGGGCGGCAAGCGCAGCACCGTGGCCCACTACCCGCGCGAGCTGGCGGAGACCGCGTGGGGCGAGCAGAGCTCGCTCCTCGAGCGGGCGATGAAGGAGCGCCGCACCGTCAACACCGGGATGGAGATCTCGCCCTCCACCTCGATGGTGATGCGCGGCGCGTCGATGGCGGTGGCGACGCCGATGATCGTCGCGCGCCGGCCGGTGGGCAAGGCGGAGGACGCCTCGTTCATCGCCACGATGGAGGTGATCGGCGGCGTGGTCGTCGAGCGCGCGCGCCTCGCCGAGGGGTTCGGACGCGAGGAGACGGCGGTGCTCGAGTCGGTCGCGGCGGAGGCCGCGGTCGCGATCGACAGCGCGCGCCTGTACCGCGAGTCGCGCGAGAAGGCGAAGATCGACTACGAGATGTCGCTGGCGCGGACGATCCAGACCGCTCTCCTGCGCAAGCCGCCGGAGACCGGCTTCGCCGAGGTGTTCGCGTTCTCCCAGCCCGCCCGCAGCGTCGGCGGCGACCTCTACCACGGGGTGCTGCGCGCCGACGGCGGCCTCGCCGTCGCGCTCGGCGACGTCTCCGGCAAGGGGGTGGGCGCCGCGCTGATCATGGCGATGGCGCAGGGCCTGCTCGGGATGCTGCACGAGCTCGGCCGCCCGGTCGAGGAGATGCTGCCGGCGCTCAACCGCAACCTCAACCAGTACAACCCGGGCAACCGCTTCCTCACGCTCGGGCTGGGCGTGCTGCATCCGGACGGCCGCCTCCTGCTCGGCAACGCCGGGCACTGTCCGATCGCGCTGCTGCGCGCCAACGGCGAGGTCGAGATGCGCCCGCCGCACGGGCCGGTGCTCGGCATCCTGCCGATGGGCACGTGGGGCGTCGACGCGCTGCAGCTGCAGCACGACGACAAGGTGGTGTTCTACAGCGACGGCATCTCCGAGTCGTTCTCGCCGACGAACGAGGAGTTCGGCGTCGACGGCGTGCAGCGCTGTCTCACCGGGCTCGGCGGCCGCAGCGCCGAGTCGGCCGGCAAGACCGTGCTCGAGGCGGCGGCGGCGTTCCGCGCCGGGCGCGAGGCGGAGGACGACGTCACGCTGCTGGCCGTGCGCTACAAGAACCGGCCCTGACAGAGGCGGCGCGTCCGCCGTCCGATCCTCGTCCGGCGCCGCTGCGCGGGCGCTGTGGACCGGCTACAATGCCGCCGGCCGCACCTCCTCGCGGCCGGGGGGAACCCGGATGGTCCGAGCGCTTGCGATCTCATGCCTTCTCGCCGCCTTCGCCGCGGCCGCCCTCGCCGCACCGGCTCCCGCGCCGGCGCCGGCTGCCGGTCCGTACGACCCGGCGCTCGACGGCGTCAAGCAGCTCGAGGCGGCGGGCGCGTTGGCGGCGGCGGAGCACAAGAGGGTCCTCGTGGTGGTCGGGGGCAACTGGTGCAAGTGGTGCCGCGCCCTCGACGGCCTGATGGGCCGGGACGACGCGCTGCGCACCGAGATCGCCGGCCGGTTCGAGCTCGTCCACCTCAACTACTCGAAGGAGAACAAGAACCCGCAGGCGATGGAGCGGCTCGGCCGCCCGGACAAGCTCGGGTTCCCGGCGGTGCTCGTGCTCTCGGCGCGGCTCGACGTGCTCAAGACCCAGTCGAGCGACGTGTTCGAGACCGGCGACAAGGACAAGCCCGGCCATGATCCCGTCAAGCTGTTGACCTTCCTCAAAGAATGGGACGCGCGCTGACCCGCTGGGCCGCCGTTACGCGCTGAACCACAACCGCTTGGCCTGCCCGCGGCCGCGTTGCCGGGCGGCGTGCCCGCCGCAGTTCTTCACACTGAGTTCACATCCCAGGCGTAGACATCCCGAGACGGTGGGTGGCGTCGGCCGGCTTCCCGCGGACGCGAACGGCCGCCCGCACGGAAGGGGGAGAAGAGCATGACGGGTCGCAAGTCGGGTTGGGCCGCAGCCGGCGCGGTGGTGGCGGCGACGCTCGCCGCAGGGGCGGCATCGGCGCAGACGAGCATCAGCGGAGCGGGCGCGACGTTCCCGTACCCGGTGTACTCGAGATGGGCCGCGGACTACGCCAAGGAGGGGAATGTCAACCTCAACTACCAGTCGATCGGCTCCGGGGGCGGAATCGCGCAGATCAAGGCGAAGACGGTTGATTTCGGCGCCTCCGACGCACCCCTGCAGCCGAAGGACCTCACTGACGCCGGCCTGATCCAGTGGCCGATGGTCATGGGCGGCGTCGTTCCGGTCGTCAAGGTCACGGGCGTCAACCCAGGCGACCTCAAGCTGACGCCGACGCTGCTCGCGGACATCTACCTCGGCAAGGTGACGAACTGGAACGCTTCCGAGGTGGCCAGCGTCAACCCCGGCCTCAAGCTGCCCGATCTCGCGATCACCGTCGTCCACCGCGCCGACGCTTCCGGAACGACATGGATCTACACCAACTACCTCGACAAGGTCTCGCCCGACTGGCACTCGAAGGTCGGCACCAGCACCGCGGTCTCGTGGCCGGCCGGGGTCGGCGGCAAGGGCAACGAGGGCGTCGCGGCCTACGTGCAACGCATCGACGGCGCGATCGGTTACGTCGAGTACGCCTACGCGCTGCAGAACAAGATGGCGTACGCCAAGCTCCGCAACGCGGCCGGCAACTTCGTGTCCCCGACCAGCGCCGCCTTCCAGGCTGCGGCTGCCAACGCCGACTGGAAGAACGCGCCGGGCTTCTACATGGTGCTGACCGACCAGCCCGGCAAGGACAGCTGGCCGATCACCGGCGCGACGTTCATCCTCTTCCACAAGGAGCAGACCGACGCGGCGAAGGCGAAGACCGTGCTGAGCTTCTTCGCCTGGTGTTACGCGCACGGACAGAAGCAGGCCGAGGCGCTCGACTACATTCCGATGCCGGCGAACGTGGTCGGTCTGGTCGAGGCGGCCTGGCACGAGAAGATCCAGTCGGGCGGGAAGCCCGTCTGGGACTGAGGCGGTTTCAGGGAGCGGCAACGTGGCGCGCGGAGTTGTGCTCGCGCTCCCCAGCCGGACAATGGAGCGAAGACCGCAAACTCGAATTCAGGCTCTGGCCGAGAGATCGTTCCACGGGGCCGCGCTCGCGTGCGCGGCCCTCGTGCTGCTCCTCATGGTGGCGATCCTGCTCGAGCTCGTCCACCGCTCCGGCCTGACGCTCGGCAAGTTCGGATGGAAGTTCCTCTCGTCCGCCGCCTGGAACCCGGTGACGGGCGATTTCGGGGCGGCGAGCAGCATCTACGGCACCGTGGTCTCAACGATCATCGCCCTGGTCATCGCCATCCCTCTCGCCATCGTGATCGCGCTGTTCCTGGTCGAGGTGGCGCATCCCCGGATTTCGCGACCGGTCGGTTATGCGATCGAGCTGCTCGCCGCGATCCCGAGCATCATCTACGGGATGTGGGGGCTGTTCGTGCTCGCGCCGGTGCTGTCGGAGCACGTCCAACCGTTCCTGGGGAAGCTGTTCGGCAAGATCCCCCTCTTCACCGGCCCGCCGATGGGGATCGGCATGCTCACCGCCGGGCTGGTGCTCGCGCTCATGGTGCTGCCGTTCATCACCGCCGTGGTGCGCGACATCTTCGCGCTCGTGCCGGCGGTGCTCAAAGAGGCGGGCTACGGGATGGGCGCGACGACCTGGGAGGTGGCGCGCAAGGTGACGATGCGCCACGGCATGCGCGGGATGGTCGGCGGCATCTTCCTCGGCCTCGGCCGGGCGATCGGCGAGACCATGGCGGTGACGTTCGTGATCGGCAACGACCACCGCATCGCCGCATCCCTGTTCGCATCGGGCAACACGATCTCCTCGACGCTCGCCAATGAGTTCACCGAGGCGTCCGACCCGGCTTACCTGTCGGCGCTCGTCGAGCTCGGGTTGATCCTCTTCGTCATCACGCTGCTGATCCAGGTCGGAGTGCAGCTCTGGCTCAAGCACCTCAAGCTGCGCCTGGGGGCCGAGCTATGAGGCGGCGTCCGCCTTGGCCGAGAAAAGCCGCGGACATGATCGTGAAGGCGGTGTCCGCAATCGCCGCCGGGATCGGCTTGGCAGCGCTTGCGTGGATCCTCGTCGTCGTGCTCGGACACGGCGCGGCGGCGCTCAACTGGGAGTTCTTCACCGCCATGCCTTCGCCTCCGGGAGGAACCGGCGGAGGTCTGGCCAACGCGATTGTCGGAACGCTGCTGATGACGCTGCTGGCTTGTGTCATCGGGGTGCCGGTCGGGATCCTGACGGGCGTGTACCTGGCCGAGTTCGGCAAGGGCAACCGGTTCGCCACGGCCGTCCGCTTTCTCGTCAACGTGATGATGGGCATCCCCTCGATCATCATCGGCCTGTTCGTCTACACGATCCTGGTGGTGCCGGCCGGCCATTTCTCCGGCTGGGCGGGCGGCGTCGCGCTGGCGCTCCTCATCGTTCCCGTCGTGGCCCGCACCACGGAGGACATGCTCGCCCTGGTGCCGAACCCGCTGCGCGAGTCGGCGCTGGCGCTCGGCGTGCCGCACTGGCGCTCGACGCTTCAGATCGTCTTTCGCGCCGCGAAGACCGGATTGCTCACCGGAATCCTGCTGGCCGTGGCCCGGGTGAGCGGCGAGACCGCGCCGCTGCTGTTCACCGCGCTCAACAGCCCCTACATGCCGCGGTCGCTGTCGGGTCCGACCGGAAACCTGACGGTCACGATCTACAACTACGCGATGTCGCCGTACCCCAACTGGCAGCAAACGGCGTGGGGTGCGTCGTTCCTCATCACGATCGGTGTGCTGGCGCTGACCATCGTGTCGCGCGCCCTGGTCAGGGAGAAAGTGCGATGAGCGCAACTCTCAAAGACGTCACGACCCCTCGCCCGCAGACCGCCGTGCCGATCGTCGCCGCGCCGGACGCGGCGCCCGGACCCGCGCCGACCAAGATCTCGACGCGGGGGCTCAACTTCTTCTACGGCGATCACCAGGCGCTCTTCGACAACTCGCTGGAGATCCCGGCCGGCAGCATCACGGCGATCATCGGCCCGTCGGGGTGCGGGAAGTCGACCCACATCCGGGTCTACAACCGCATCTTCCAGCTCTACCGCGAGCAGCGCGCCACCGGCGAGGTGTGGCTCGACGGCCAGAACCTCCTCGGGCCCGGCATCGACCTGATCGAGCTGCGCCGCAAGGTGGGGATGATCTTCCAGAAGCCGACGCCGTTCCCGCTCTCCGTGTACGAGAACCTCGCCTACGGGCTGCGCCTCCATTACCGCGTGACCCGCTCGGAGCTCGACCAGCGCGTCGAGCAGGCGCTGCGCGCCGCCGCGCTCTGGGACGAGGTGAAGGACAAGCTGAACCGGCCGGGAACCGCGCTCTCCGGCGGACAGCAGCAGCGGCTGTGCATCGCCCGCGCCATCGCGGTCGAGCCCGAGGTGCTGCTGATGGACGAGCCGACCTCGGCGATCGACCCGGTCGCGACCTCGCGCATCGAGGAGCTGATCCTCGAGCTGCGCAAGCGCTACACGATCGTGATCGTCACCCACAACATGCAGCAGGCGGCGCGGATCTCGGACTTCACCGCGTTCTTCTACCAGGGGCGGATCGTCGAGTTCGGCCCCAGCCCGGAGCTGTTCACCAACCCGAAGCAGAAGCAGACCGAGGACTACCTCACCGGGCGCTTCGGCTAGGCCGCGGGCCGCTCAGTCGGAGACCGAGCGGAGCGTGATCCGCACGATCTCGCTCGGCTGCCACAGCCGCATGCGCGGTCCCCACGTCCCGGCGCCGCGGCCGACGATCACCGGCATCGCGGCGACGCGGTAGATCCCGCCCATCAGCTTGTAGACCGGCCGCACGAGGTAGTTGAACGGCCAGATCTGCCCGTCGTGGGTGTGGCCGCACACCATCAGGCCGGCGCCGTCCGCGGCGGCGAGGTCGGCCTTCCACGGCGTGTGCGAGAGCAGCACGGTGGCGCCGGGCGGGCGGCCGGCGAGCGCGCGGCGCACCGGCTCGCCGTCGAGGTTGAACTGGCGGCGCCCGGTGAGGTCGTCGACGCCGGCGAACACCAGCCCCGGCACGACCTCGGCGGAGCGGTCGCGCAGCACCTTGAACCCCGCCTCCTCGAACAGCCGCACGCTGCGGTCGAGGCCGGCGTAGAACTCGTGGTTGCCGGTCACCGCCCAGACGCCGAGTGGCGCGCTCAGCTGCCGGAGCACCGGGAGGAGTGGCTCGACCTCGCCGACGTTGCCGTCGATCAGGTCGCCGACGATCACGATCACGTCGGGCTTGAGCGCGTTGACGCGCGCCACCTGGCGAGCCATCCAGCGCTCGCCGATCAGCGTGCCGAGGTGGACGTCGGAGAGCTCGACCATCACCAGCCGGTCGCGCTCGCGCGGCAGGCCGGGCATCGGCACGGCGTAGTCGCGCACGATCGGGTCGCGCATCCCCTGCACGATCGCGACCAGCGAGAGCGCGGCCGCGACCCCCACCGCGCCCGTGCGCACGCCGCCCGCGATGCGGGGCATGAAGTGGCCGAACCCGGTGACGACGTCGGCGACCAGCAGCGCGCTGACGAGGAGGAACATCACGCCCATCCAGTCGGCGCCGACGAACTCGAGCGGCCGCGGCAGGAACCTCACGCCCTGGCGGTCGAGGATGCGCGCCAGTGGGTAGGCCGCCCAGAGGAAGACGGCAATGGCGACGATCAGCCAGCGGGGGACGTGGGCGACGACCAGCGGCAGCGTCGCCACCCGCCATACCGCGTAGACGTGGATCAGCGTCCACAGGCTGAGGAAGACGGTCAGGAACACGGCAACCCTCCCCGCTTCACGCACCGCGTCATCGTAACTGAGAACGGCAGAGGACAGGTGACGGGCCACGGGCCGCGGGCCACGGACAACGGGTGACGAGCCACGATCCACGCCGGTGTACCATTCCCGCCGGCCCGCCGCGAGCGGGCGGGAGGATTCCATGCTGCGGCTGCTGACCTTCACCCTCGTGCTCGGCCTCGTGGCCGGCGCTGCCACGGGCGCGGCCACGCACCCGTTCTCGGTCCACGACATGCTGGCGATGGGCCGCATCTCCGACCCGCGCGTGTCGCCGGACGGCAAGATCGTGGCGTTCTCGGTGAGCGTCACCAACCTGGAAAAGAACAAGCGCGACAGCGATCTCCATCTCGCGGCCACCGATGGATCGTGGGAGAAGCACCTCACGACCCACGCCGGCGGCGACACGCAGCCGCGCTGGAGCCCGGACGGGAAGTGGATCTACTTCGTCTCGACGAGGTCCGGCTCGGCGCAGGTGTGGAAGATCGCGATCGACGGCGGCGAGGCGCAGCAGGTCACGAACCTGCCGCTCGACGTCGACGCGCTCGAGGTCGCGCCCGGCGGGCGCGCGCTGGTGTTCTCGATGGCGGTGCTCCCGGGCAAGACCCCGGAGGAGACCAAGCGGGCCCTCGACGAGAAGGAGAAGAGCAAGGCCAGCGGCATGCTCTTCGACCACCTCTTCATCCGCCACTGGGACACCTGGTCGGACGGCACGCGCAACCACGTGTTCGCGTACGACCTGGCGTCCGGAGCGGCGCGCGACCTGATGCCGGCGATGGACGCCGACTGCCCCTCCAAGCCGTTCGGCGGGAGCGAGGACTTCACCGTCACGCCCGACGGCCTCAGCGTGGTGTTCTCGACCAAGGACGTGACCGGCCACCCGTCCGAGGAGGCGTGGTCGACGAACTTCGACCTCTTCGTCGTGCCGGTCGACGGCTCGGCGGCGCCCAGGCGCATCACCAACAACCCGGCGTGGGACGCGCAGCCGAAGTTCTCGCCCGACGGGAAGACGATGGCGTACCTGGCGATGAGCCGCCCCGGCTACGAGGCCGACCGCTTCGAGATCGTGCTGCGCGAGGGCGCCGCCGGGAGCGAGCGCAAGTTCACGCTGCGCGCCGACGACGGCCCGCGCGGCGACCGCTCGCCCGACGCGCTGCTGTGGTCGGCGGACGGCAAGACGCTCTACTGCCTGGCCGAGAACCTCGGCCAGAAGGCGCTCTTCGCGGTCGACCCGGCGACCGGCAAGGCGCGCATCGTGGTCGGCGAAGGCACGCTCGACGGGCTGCAGCTCGCGGGCAACCGCCTGCTCTACGGCATGAACTCGCTGCTCGGGCCGACCGAGCTGTACAGCGTCAACCCGGACGGCAGCGACGTCCGGCGCGTCACCCACCTCAACGACGCCAGGGTCGCGGCGGCGCGCTTCGGCAAGCCGGAGCGCTTCACGTTCATCGGCGCCAAGGGCGACACCGTGTACGGCTACCTCGTCTACCCGGCCGACTTCGACGCGGCGAAGAAGTACCCGGTCGCGTTCCTCATCCACGGCGGCCCGCAGGGCACGTTCGGCAACGACTTCCACTACCGCTGGAACCCCCAGGCGTACGCCGGCGCCGGCTACGCCGTGGTGATGGTCGACTTCCACGGCTCGACCAGCTACGGCCAGGCGTTCACCGACGCGATCAACGACGATTGGGGCGGCGCGCCGTTCGAGGACCTGATGAAGGGGCTCGACTACGCGCTCGGCAAGTACGCGTTCCTCGACAAGGACCGCATGGGCGCGCTCGGCGCCTCGTACGGCGGCTGGATGATCAACTGGGTCGCCGGGCACAGCGACCGCTTCAAGTGCCTGGTGTGCCACGACGGCAACCTCGACGAGCGCATGGCGTACTTCGACACCGAGGAGCTGTGGTTCCCCGAGTGGGAGCACCACGGCACGCCGTGGGCCAACCCGCAGGGGTACATCAAGGCGAACCCGATCGAGTTCATCAAGAACTGGAAGACCCCGATGCTCGTGATCCACGGCATGAAGGACTTTCGCATCCCGTACCCGGAGGGGATCGCGACGTTCACCGCCCTCCAGCGCCGCGGGATCCCGTCGAAGCTGCTCATTTTCCCGGACGAGAACCACTTCGTGCTCAAGCCGGCGAACTCGATCCAGTGGCACGACACGGTGATCGGCTGGCTCGATCAGTGGCTGAAGAAGTAGGGGTCCGGGATCCGAGAAAGAGCAAAGCCGGACCAAGGAGTAGGGGCGGGGCGCTCTCTCGCCACCGCGCGCTGATACCTACGGGTCGGGCTCGGCGCCGGGAGGTCCCCAGGTCCAGTAGAGCCCGAGGTACGCGATCGTGTGTCCCTCGCCGGCGACGCTGTGGCCGACGCTGAACAGCAGGCTGAATTCCTTGGTGAAGTCGAGATACCCGCCGAGGTTCGCGATCGTGGACCCGCGACCGCCCACCGCGTCTGCGCCCTCGGTGAACACCTCTCCGCCGAGCGCGAGCTTCTCGCCGAGCTCGCGCTGCAGCAGCCAGCCGGCGAAGGCGTGGTCGCGCTCGCCGGGCGCGCGGTTCACGACCCAGCCCGCGCCGCCGTACGTGGTCCAGGGCCCCCAGCTCTTCTGAAGCCAGATCGGGAGCCGGAACCACACGTGGCCGTTGCCCAGACCGCGCGAGGCGTCGCCGGTGGGAAGCTCGGCCATGGGGAAGATCCCGACTTGCGGACTGCTCTCCGATTCGTCGAGCAGGCGCAGCTTGACGCCGAGCTCGATGTCTCCCCATCCGGATCGCGTCGCCGCGCCGTCCGCTCGGCTCCACGCCCACGGCACGACGAGGTGGAGCTGCAGCTCGGGCGCCGCCCCGAAGTTGAACTCGACCGCCGGGCCTTGAACGTTCGTCCCGCCCGCCGCGCGATCGTAGGTCGAGAAGAGGTACGCCTCCCAGTGGTGGTAGTCCACGGGCTCGGGATCGTCGGTGAGGAACGGAGGACCGGCCGTG
>DATIYW010000143.1:0-24497 GCA_035517415.1 Thermoanaerobaculaceae bacterium | reverse complement strand
AGCGCGCGCCGCACCGACTCCTCGGTCGGGGTGGTGATCGCCTCGTCGTAGGCGTTGGTGTGGAGCGAGTTGCAGTTGTCCGCCATCGCCAGCAGCGCCTGCAGCGTGGTGCGGATGTCGTTGAACGCGATCTCCTGCGCGTGGAGCGAGCGGCCGGAGGTCTGGATGTGGTACTTCAGCTTCTGGCTGCGCGCGTTGGCGCCGTATCGCTCGCGCATCGCCACCGCCCAGATGCGCCGCGCGACGCGGCCGATCACCGTGTACTCCGGGTCCATGCCGTTGGAGAAGAAGAACGACAGGTTGGGCGCGAACTCGTCGACCTTCATGCCGCGGGCGAGGTAGCACTCGACGTAGGTGAAGCCGTTGGCGAGCGTGAAGGCGAGCTGACTGATCGGGTTCGCACCCGCCTCGGCGATGTGGTAGCCGGAGATCGACACCGAGTAGAAGTTGCGCACGTCGTTCGCGGAGAACCACGCCTGGATGTCGCCCATCATGCGCAGCGCGAACTCGGTGGAGAAGATGCAGGTGTTCTGCGCCTGGTCCTCCTTGAGGATGTCGGCCTGGACCGTGCCGCGCACCTGCGCCGCCGCGCAGGCGAGCGCGTCCTCCCACTCCTCGGGCGCGAGCAGCGCGGCGATCTCGTCCCAGGTCTTCCCTTCGACGACCGGATGGAGCGCGTCCTCGGGCGTGCCCGCGAGGCGCCCCGAGGCGATCAGACGGCGCTTCGCTTCCTGGCGCGCCGCGACGTTGAAGAACATCGCCAGGATCATCGGCGCCGGGCCGTTGATCGTCATCGACACCGAGGTGTTCGGAGCGCAGAGGTCGAAGCCGGCGTACAGCCGCTCCATGTCCTCGACGGTGCAGATCGACACGCCCGACTCGCCCACCTTGCCGTAGATGTCGGGGCGCTCGGCCGGGTCCTCGCCGTAGAGCGTGACCGAGTCGAACGCGGTCGAGAGGCGCACGAACGGCTGGCCGTGCGAGACGAAGTGGAAGCGCCGGTTGGTGCGCTCGGGTCCGCCCTCGCCGGCGAACATTCGGGTCGGCAGCTCCTCCTCGCGCTTGAACGGGAACACGCCCGCGGTGTAGGGGTAGGCGCCGGGCGCGTTCTCGGTGGCGAGGTAGCGGACCACGTCGCCCCAGTCCGCGAAGTCGGGCAGCACGACCTTCGGCACGTGGGTGCCGGAGAGCGAGACCGAGGTGATCGGGACGACGATCTCCTTGTCCCGCACCTTGTAGCTGAACGCGTCGCGGGCGTAGTCGCGGCGGATCTTCGGCCACATCGCGAGCTGCATGCGGGTATCCGGATGGAGATCCCGCGCCACCCGCCGGATCTCCTCGTCCAGAGCCTGTAGGGGCGACCCTGGCGGCCGTCCGCCGTCCGCAGTCTGTGCGTCCCGGGCGGGGGCAAGCCCCGCCCCTACATCGGACCCGGGCGAGCCGCCGTCGATGATCCGCTCGAACAGCCGCCACAGCGCCGAATGCTCGTCAATCGTCGTGTCCGTGTCGTTCCCGGACCCCGGACCCCGGACCCCGGACCCCTGGGTGGGTGGGGGAGCCGACCCCTGATCTCTGACCCCGGACTCCGCCTCCCCTACGATCGCGCGTGCGCCGACGAGCTGGTAGAGGCGGCGCGCGACCCGGGCTTGCTCCTCGGCGCGGGAGCGGGCGTCCTTGCAGGTGCGCGCGATCTCGCGCAGGTAGCCGACGCGCTCGCCCGGGATGAGCGGATGGCGCTCGGGGTCGCCGGCCGGCTGCGCGTGCGTCGCGTCGAGGTGCCAGGCGGGGCCGAACTCGCGCTCGAGGTGCGACACCAGCGCGAGGTAGAGCAGGTTGACGCCGCGGTCGTGGAACTGATGGGCGCAGGTGGGGAACACCGGCAGCCCCTCGTCCGGCATGGTGAACTCGTTGCGGCTGCGGCGCAGCTGCTTGCGCACGTCGCGCAGCGCGTCGAGCGCGCCCGGACGGTCGAACTTGTTGATCGCGACGAGGTCGGCGAAGTCGAGCATGTCGATCTTCTCGAGCTGCATCGCGGCGCCGTACTCCGGCGTCATGACGTAGACCGACTGGTCGGCGAGGTCGGCGATCTCGCTGTCGGCCTGGCCGGCGCCGGCGGACTCGATCAGCACCAGGCCGAAGCCGGCGGCCTTGCAGACGTCGATCGCCGCCTGCATGTGCGCCGACAGCGTGCGGTGCGCCTGGCGGGTCGCGAGCGAGCGCATGAACACCCGCTCGGAGTCGAGCGAGTTCATGCGGATGCGGTCGCCGAGCAGCGCGCCACCGGTGCGGCGCTTGGTCGGGTCGACGGCGAGGACCGCGATGGTGAGCGCGGGATAGTCCGCGAGCAGGCGCCGCACCAGCTCGTCGGTGAGCGAGGACTTGCCCGCGCCGCCCGTGCCGGTGATCCCGACGACCGGGGTGCGGGACGCGGGGTCCGGGGTCCGGAGAGGCGGAGACACCAGCTCGCCCGTCTCTGCCCGCGAGATGAGTCGCGCCACTGCGTTGAATTTCAGCCCATCGACAGTCGGAATCGACGCGATGCTCCCGTCTTCGCGGGCCCCGGAACCCGGACCCCGGGCCCCGCCGTTCTCAGCGCAGGCGCGTAGCATCGCGTCGATCATGCCGTCGAGGCCGAGCGCGCGGCCGTCGTCGGGCGAGAAGATCCGCGTCACGCCGCGCTCATGCAGCGCCTTGATCTCGTCCGGCACGATCACGCCGCCGCCGCCGCCGAACACCTTCACGCCGGACGCGCCGCGCTCGCGCAGCAGGTCGACCATGTAGCCGAAGAACTCCATGTGGCCGCCCTGGTAGGAGGAGACCGCGATGCCCTGCGCGTCCTCCTGGACGGCGGCGTCGACGATGTCCTTGACCGAGCGGTTGTGGCCGAGGTGGATGACCTCGGCGCCGTGCGCCTGGAGCAGGCGGCGGATGATGTTGATGGCGGCGTCGTGGCCGTCGAACAGCGCCGCCGCGGTGACGAACCGGATCTTGCTGTCTGGCGTGCCCTTGGCCCCCATCGCCCAAGCCTTCCCGCAGTCATCATAGCGCGGCTGCAGGCGCGGGCGACGCCGCGTCGGCTCGCTCCGGCGGATCTTCCTCCGCAGGCACCTCCCGACGTCACGCAGCCGGGGGGGCCGGCGCGAGAGCAAAGACGACACGGTCGCAGTTCCAGAATGTCCCGATCATGTGCAGTCCGGCGCGCGTTTCTGTGCAGGTCTTGCCTATAATCCGATTCGATGGTCGGCTCCGAAATGGATCAGCCCCACCAAATGGAGACCTGGCCCGGCGGCGGCGCGTCGACCGCCGGCGACCTCCGCCTGCCGCCGCGATGGCGCGTCGGGCGGCGGCTCGGCGCCGGCGGCCAGGCGGCGGTGTGGCTCGCGGAGGACCTGGAGCTGCGGCAGTGGGTCGCCGTCAAGGCGTTCCGCCCCGACCTGTCCGAGGTCGCGCGGGAGCGGCTGCGGCGCGAGGTGCGGCTCGGGCGCGCGCTGCAACACCCCGGGCTCGTCCGCATCTACGAGCTGATCGAGGCCGGTGACCGCCTCGCGGTGGTGATGGAGTGGATGGCGGGCGGCAGCTTGGCGCAGCGCCTCGAGGCGGGGCCGCTCCCGGTCGCCGAGGTCGTGCGGGTGGCGGACGAGGCGCTGGCGGTGCTCGAGTACCTCCACTCCCAGCACGTCGTGCACCGCGACCTCAAGCCTTCGAACCTGCTCCTCGACGCCGACGGCCGCGTGCGCCTCGGCGACCTCGGCCTGGCGCGGCCGCTCGGCGACGGGCTCGACCTCACCCGCACCTCGACCACGGTCGGCACGCCGGCGTTCATGAGCCCGGAGCAGCTGCGCGGACTCGACCCGCTCCCGGCGTCGGACCTCTACGGCCTCGGCGCCACGCTGTTCCAGCTGCTCACCGGACTCCTCCCGTTCGAGGCGTCCTCCGAATTCGAGGTGGCGAGGCTGCACCTCACCGCGCCGGCGCCGGATCCGCGGCGGCTGCGCCGGGACTGTCCGACCTGGCTCGCGCGGTTCGTGCGCCGGTTGATGGAGAAGCGCGCCGAGGACCGCTGGCCGGACGCGGGCGCGGCGCGACGGGCGTTCGAGGCGCGGCGCGGCCTCACCTCGCCGCGGGCGCGCCGCCGGGTGCTGCGCGCGGCCGGCGTCGCGGCGGCGGTGGTAACGGTCGCCTTCCTCGGCGGGGGGGTGATCTACCCCCTGCTCCGTCGCGGCGAGACGGTCAAGGTGGAGGCGGTCGACACGGCGGTGCGCGGGCTCGACGCGAGAGCCCGGGAGACGTGGCGCCTCGATCTGTCCGTGCCGGCCCAGAAAGTGGAGCGGGCGGACCTCGACGGCGATGGTCAGCAGGAGACCGTGATCGCCGCCTACCCGGTGGCGATCGACCGGTCGGCGGAGTCGACGGCGAAGTCGGAGGTCGTCATCGTCCGGCCCGACGGGACGGTGCTGTCGCGGATTCACCCGGAGGACCAGATACCGACGGCCGACTTCCCTCCCTACCCGAAGCGGTTCAGGGTCGAGCCCCGCCTGCTCGACGTCGCCGACGACGGCGGACTCGAAGTCGTTTTGCTCTGCCGCGAAAGCCAGTTCTACCCGTTCGCGCTCGAGATGTTCTGGCCGCGCCTCGACCTCTGGGACGCGGTCCTCGTGCACTCAGGCTGGTTCTCCGACCTCCGCGTGGTTCCCGGCTCGTCGCCGCCGAGGCTGCGCCTGGCCGGGGTCAACAACCGGATGTGCGAGCTGCCGGTCGTCGCCGAGGTCGAGGTGACCCCGCCGCGCGCCCTCTCCGCGCCAGTCGCGACCGCGCCCCTCGCGTCTCCCGAGCTCGGATTGGGACGATCCGACCGCTACCGGTACACGTGGTACACGCCGCTCGAGGAGGGGCCGGTGCCCGTGGGGGTCACGGTCGAGAGCGATGGGAGCTCGGTCGTCGACTTCCATGACCGGCAGGTGAGCGTGGACCGGTGGGGCAACCCCTCGCCCGGCCCGAACGCCGGCAAGGACCTGAGCGCGATGCGGGGCTGGTTCCTCGACCAGTCGGCCACGCTGGAGAATCGCGGGCTCGACGTCAATCCGGCCGTCGTCGCAGACCGCGTGGCGCAGATCCGCCGCGGCGCCGAGCCGCTGCTCGCCGAGGCGCCGTATCGCGCGATCCTCGGCCTCGAGTTCGCGCGCGCCCTGGCGCGGGTCGGTGATCTCGACCGGGCGATTCGCGTGCTCGAGTCGACGGCAGGCGACGTGCCCTACCAGGACGTGATCTACCGACTCTCGCACCTCGAGGCGATCGCCGGTCGCCTCGCAGACGCGGCGCGGCTCGACAGCAGTCTGCTCGGCAACCCGGTGACGTCGAGAGGCGCCTACGACGGGGACCACCTGCTCATGCGACTGGCGATCGAGCTCAGGGACCGGGCGCTGCTGCGTCGCGCCCTGGTCCGGATCGGAAGCTGGCGAGGCGTGTCGCCCGAGCTCGCGACGCAGCTCACTGCGGCGCTCTGGGCGCGGGCCCACGTCTGGTGGGACGAACTCGTCGAGGCCGACTTCACCGTGCACTCGCTCGATTACACGCCGGCCGGGGACGCGATCGCCTGCATCGCCCGCTGGCGCTCCGGCCGGACGCTCCCGGGCGACCCCGAGCGCATGCGGCAGGCCGCCGAGGCCAACCCCGATGCGGCCTGGGAATCAGCGCTCGCGCTCGGAGCCGCCGAGATGGGCGTCGGTCGCCCTGCCGAGGCACAAGCCACCCTCACCAGGCTGATCAACGCGCTGGAGCCCGAATCGCGCGACGACTTCATGAATTTCCACGTGCTGTGCCTCGCGCGGGCGCTGCACGCGAAGGCGCTGCTCGCGGCGGGCGACGTCGAGCGCGCGCGGTCGGAGGCGCAGGCGCTGCGCCCGGCGCTGCGGCCCGGGTTGCTGCCGCGCATCCTCGTCGAGGAGGTGCTCGCTGCGGCCGCGGACACGGTGCCGGGCGGCCCAAGGGCGCGAGCCGGCGTACCGCTGCCGGTACCGCAGGCACCCGGCACGGTGCCGCGCTAGGTCCAGGTCCCCGGAGACGGCGAAGGCAACTCGGCCGCCGCGCCCTGGACCGCCTCCGGCGAGCCCTGCAGCCAGTAGAGCTGGGCGCGGCTCACCCACAGCATGTTGTGACCGCCCGGGCCGTAGATGACCCAGCGCCCCGGCGCGTCCTCCTGCTCGCGCGGCTGGCCGAACGGCGACGCGGCGTCGCGGATGCCGCGCATCATCGCGTCGAACGCGCGGTAGGCGCTGGCGGCGTCGGCGAACGTGCTGAGGTAGACGCGCAGCTCGCCGCGGCCGCCGTAGTCCGCCACCACCGAGTTGGCCGGTGCGACGGGCCGTCCGTGCATCGCCGAGACGAGGCGCGCGGCGCTCACGCCCATCCACACCCGGTTGCGGTGCAGCCCGGCGAGCCGCATCGGCAGCGGCACCCGGGAGCAGGCGGCAAGGGCGACGACGGCTGCCGCCGCGCTGGCCGCCGCCCCGCGCAGCCACCGCCGGCGGCGTGGGACCGAGCGCTGCCGCGTGACCTCTCCCGCTTGTGAAGCCGTGCGCATGCGCCTCACCCGGTGGCCACCGGCTGGCCCGCCAGGCCCAGCTCCGGTGCGATGCCGGCCATCGCGTCGCGGACGAACGCGATGTGCGCCGGCAGCTCCATGCCGATCTCCTCCGCCCCGCGACGGATGTCGTCGCGGTTGACGGAGCGTGCGAACGCCTTCTCTTTCATGCGCTTGAGAGCGGACTCGACGGGCACGTTGGCGATCATCTTGTCGGGCCGCACGAGCGTGCAGGCGGTGAGGAAGCCGGCGAGCTCGTCGACGGCGTAGAGACAGCGCGCGAGGTCGGTGTCGCGCGGCACGCCGGTGTAGTCGGCGTGGCCCTCGATCGCGCGCACCCACGCCTCCGGCCAGCCGTGCTCGCGCAGGAACTTGGCGCCGACCCAGACGTGCGTCTCCTGGGTCGGGTTGCGCTCGTAGTCGAAGTCGTGGAGCAGGGCGGTGACGCCGAACGCCTCCTCGTCCTGCCCGAGGCGGCGGGCGTGAGCGCGCATCGCGGCCTCCACCGCGAGCGCGTGCCGGCGCAGCGCCAGCGATTGGGTCCAGTCGCAGAGCAACGTCCAGGCGGCGGCGCGATCGTAGCTCATCCCTGCAGCCTAGCGAACAACGCGGGCGCGCGCCAGCTTCCAGCGCCGCTCAGCGCGCGACGTAGTGGCAGCCGACCGAGGTCGGGTTGCGCTGCGCCGCAGCGGCGATCAGCCCGGCGGCGGTGCAGCCGTGGAAGAGGTCGACGAGCGCGGCGGAGAGCGGCGTGGTGCGGTAGAACTCGGTGAGGCGGCCGAGCTGGTGGCGGAGGTCGGCGACCGCGCGCACGAGGCGCTCCGGCGTGCGCACGATGCCGACGTAGTTCCACATCGTGTGGCGCAGCGCCGACCAGTCCTGGGCGATCAGCGCCGGGTCCTCGTTCGACGGGCCGACCACCGGCTCCCAGTCCGGGATCACGCCGGCGAGGATGTCCGGGATCGGCGTCCGGCGCGCCACCCGTGCCGCGTCCCGCCCCGCCGTCAGGCCGAACGTCAGACCCTCGAGCAGCGAGGTGGAGGCGAGGCGGTTGGCGCCGTGCACGCCGGTGCAGGCGACCTCGCCGGCGACGTAGAGGCCGGGGATGGCGGTGCGTCCCGCGAGGTCGGAGACGACGCCGCCGCAGGTGTAGTGCGCCGCCGGCACCACCGGGATGCGCTCGCGGCGGATGTCGATGCCGTACTTGAGGCAGTTCTCGGCGACGGTCGGGAAGCGCTTGGCCAGCTCCTTGCCGCGGTCGCCGAGGTCGAGGAACACGCACTCCGAGTCGGTGCGGTGCAGCTCGTCGACGATCCCGCGCGCCACCACGTCGCGCGGGGCGAGCTCCTCCTGCGGGTGGTAGCGCTGCATGAAGCGCTCGCCGTCGCGGTTGACCAGCCGCGCCCCGGCGCCGCGCAGCGCCTCGGTGATGAGGAAGCGCGGCGCGCCCGGCACGAACAGGCAGGTGGGGTGGAACTGGACGAATTCGAGGTTGAGCAGCCGGGCGCCGGCGCGCGAGGCCATGGCGAACCCGGAGCCGATCGAGCCCGGATGGTTGGAGGTGTGGATGTAGAGCGCCCCGGCGCCGCCGGTGGCGAGCACGGTGGTGGCGGCGAGCACGGTCGAGACCCGCCCGGTGGCGACGTCCATCACGTAGGCGCCGAGGCAGCGGTTCTCGAGCGCGTAGCGGTCCTCGGCGCGGCGCGACTGGTGGTGCGTGGTGAGCAGGTCGATCCCCTGCACGCCGGTCACCAGCGTGACGCCGTCGTGCTCGCGCACCGCGGCGAGCAGCGCCTGCTCGATCGCCGCGCCGGTGCGGTCGGCGGCGTGGAGGATGCGCGGCACCGAGTGGGCGGCCTCGAGCGCGAGGTCGAGCCGGCCGTCCGAGCGGCGGTCGAACGGGACGCCGAGGCGCTCGACGAGCCAGCTCTCGACCTCCTTCGGGCCCTCCTCGGCGAGGAAGCGCGCCGCGCCGGACAGACCGTAGTCGGCGCCGGCGGTGAGGATGTCGCGGGCGAGCAGCTCGGGCGAGTCGTCCTTGCCGCGGAACACGATGCCGCCCTGCGCCCGGGCGGTGTTGGTCGCGGACGGGTCGGTGGTGCGGCACAGCAGCAGCACGCTGGCGCCGGCCTCGGCCGCGGCGAGCGCGGCGGAGACTCCGGCGATCCCGGTCCCGAGCACGAGCACGTCGCAGTGCTGCCGCTCGCCGAGCGTCATCGCCGCACCTGGAGCGAGAGGTCGAGGACCGGCGCGGAGTGGGTGAGCGCGCCGACCGAGACGAGGTCGACGCCGGTCTCGGCCACCGCCCTGACGGTGTCGAGGGTGACTCCGCCGGAGGCCTCGAGCCGCGCGCGGCCGGCGACCCGCGCGACCGCGTCGCGCATCGCCGCGAGGTCCATGTTGTCGAGCATGATGTGCGCCACCTTGCACGCCAGCGCCTCGTCGACCTGTTCGAGCGTCGCGCACTCGACGACGAGCGGGATCGCCTCGCCCCAGCGCTGCCTGACCTTCGCGACCGCGCCGGCGAGCGAGCCCGCTGCGCCGAGGTGGGTGTCCTTGAGCATCGCGGCGTCGTAGAGGCCCATGCGATGGTTGGCCCCGCCGCCGCAGCGCACGGCGTGCTTCTCGAGCGCCCGCCAGCCCGGCGTGGTCTTGCGCGTGTCGAGCACCTGGCAGCCGGTCCCGGCGACCGCGTCGACGAACCGCCTGGTCAGGGACGCGATCCCCGAGAGCCGGGCCGCGAGGTTGAGCGCGGTGCGCTCCGCCGCGAGGATCGCCCGGGCGGCGCCGGAGACCCGCGCGAGAACCTCGCCCGCACCGACGGCGGCGCCGTCGTCGCGGCTCGACTCGACGCGGCAGCCGGGATCGAGGAACGCGAACGCCGCCGCGAACGCCGGAGCGCCGCACAGCACGCCCGGCTTCTTCGCGATCAGCACGGCCGAGGTCGCGTCCTCCGCGCCGAAGACCGCGAGGCCGGTGACGTCGGGCAGGTCCTCGGCGAACGCCGCCGCGAGCAGCGGCGGCAGATGGCTGGCGTACGGCTCGGGGAGCGGCGGCACGGCGCCATTCTAACCCGCCCGCGCGAGTTGAGACGCGACCGCAACGATGTGCGCGGGGCCGGTGCCGCAGCACCCGCCGACCAGGCGCGCCCCGAGCTTCACCCACGCGGCGGCCTGCCTGCCGTACTCGGCGGGAGCGATCGGGTCGGCGGCGAGCCAGGGCGCGTCGGCACCGGCGAACCCGTTGTTGGCGTACGCGGCGAGCGGCAGCGTCGCGCCTGCGGCGATCCGCTCCAGGGCGTCCGCGACCGCCGCGCACGGCGTGCAGTTGACGCCGACGGCGACCACGCCGGGGCGGCGCACCGCGCGCGCCGCCTCGGCGGCGTCCTCGCCCGAGAGCAGCTTGCCTCCCGCGGTGCAGGTGAAGCACGCCACCACCGGCAGGCCGGTCGACGCGGCGGCGTCGGCGGCGACGCGCGCCTCGCGCACGGTGTTGAACGTCTCGAGGAGGATGGCGTCGGCGCCGGAGGCGGCGAGCGCCACGGCGGTGAGCGCGTGCTCGCGAGCGAGCGTGGCGTCGTCGGGTACGAGGTCGGGGCGGTAGCAGTCCTCCAGCGTGGTCTGCGACGCCAGCACGAGAGCCTCGCGACCCGCCTCGCCGGCGCCGGCGCGCGCCAGGCGCACGGCGAGCGCGGCGAGCTCGCCCGCGCGGTGGGGGACTCCGATGCGGCGCAGCGCGTAGGGCGCGACGCGGAACGTCGCCGCGGTGAGCGCCTGCGCCCCGGCGGCGGCGTAGCCGCGGTGGAGCTCCTGGACCGCCTGCGGCGCCTCGATCAGCGCGCCGACGCCCCACAGCTTGGCCGCCGACATCACGCCGCGGCGGAGCAGCTCACTCCCCATCGCGCCATCGAGGATGCGCGGTCCGCCTTCCAGCCAGCGTGAGAGATCGTTCGGTCGCATGGACTGCATACGCCTTGGAACGCAGCCGGTTCGCCGATGGGCGGGGTCGGGTTGCGTTGACTGCGTCGCAACACCACCCTAGCATGCGGGCGATGGTGGAGCGCGGCTCGCACCGCTCGCCGCGGCAGGCGCCGCAGCGCGGACACGGACGCGACCGGGGAGGCCGGCAGGTCGAGGACGAGCCCTCGGCGGCCGCCGCCGGCGTCGACGAAGCGCGCGTCGAGGACGAGAGCCGGTCCGACGCCGAGGCCGACGCCACCGTCGAGCTGGCCGCGCCGGCCGCCCGCGACTCCGGGACGGGGAGCGCCCGCGAGCGCGCCGTGCTGGTCGGCGTCGTCCGCGGCGGCGAGCCGAGGCCGGCGGTGGTGGCGCACCTCGACGAGCTCGCGCAGCTGGTCGACACCGCGGGCGGCGAGGCGGTGGCGCGGATGGTCCAGGAGCGCAAATCCCCCGACCCGACGTTCTTCATCGGCCGCGGCAAGGTCGGCGAGCTCGCCGCGCTGCTCGGGCAGGCGGGCGCGCGCTCGGTCGTGTTCGACGACGACCTCTCGCCCTCCCAGGTCCGCCACCTCGAGGAGGGGCTGCCGGAAGGCGTCAAGGTGCTCGACCGCACCGCCGTGATCCTCGACATCTTCGCGCTCCGCGCCCGCACCCGCGAGGCGCAGACGCAGGTCGAGCTGGCGCAGCTCTCCTACCTGCGCTCGCGCCTGACGCGGCGCTGGGCGCACCTCTCGCGCCAGGCCGGCGGGATCGGCACCCGCGGCGTCGGCGAGACGCAGCTGGAGAGCGACCGCCGCGTGATCCGCCGGCGCATCGCGCTGCTGCAGGAGCGCCTCTCTCAGATCGAGCGCGAGCGCGAGGTGCAGCGCCGGCGCCGCGCGCAGCTGCCGGCGGTGGCGATCGTCGGTTACACCAACGCGGGCAAGAGCACGCTGTTCGAGCGCCTCACCGGCGCCGAGACGCTGGTCGAGGACCGCCTGTTCGCGACGCTCGACCCGCGCACGCGGCGCGCGGAGCTGGGCGACGGGCTGGTGGTCTCGGTGTCGGACACCGTCGGCTTCATCCGCAAGCTGCCGCACCACCTCGTGGCGTCGTTCCGCGCCACGCTCGCCGAGGCGGTGCTGGCGCAGGTCGTGGTCCACCTCGTCGACGTCTCGCACGCCGACTGGGAAGAGCAGCTGGCGGTCGGCGAGGAGGTGCTCGCCTCGCTCGGCGTGGAGCCGCGCTCGTGCATCGTCGGGCTCAACAAGATCGACCGCATCGACGCCGCGGCGTCCCCGGCGCCGGCGGAGCGTACCGCGGTGCGGCTCTCGGCCCGCTCGGGCGAGGGCGTCGACGCCCTCCGCGCGGCGATCGCCCGCGCGGTGCTGGCGCAGCCCGACGTCGCGGCGCTGCACTTCCCGGCCGAGGGCGGCGAGGCGCTGCAGCGGGCGCTGCGCGAAGAGCACGTGATCGCCCGCCGCTTCGGCAGCGACGGCATCGAGCTGCTCGTGCGGCGTCGGCGGTGAAGTGGACGAGGGACAGGGGCCGGGGGCCGGTGGATATGACGAGACCGCGGTGCCGTGAGGATGCGATGAGGACCGGACGGATCGTGAAGGCGTTCACGATCGCCCTCGCGCTGGCGCTTGCAGGCGTCGCCTCGGCTCTGGAGTACCCGGCGCCGGAGGAGGGCGACGTCTTCCTCAAGGACTTCCGCTTCGCATCCGGCGAGGTGCTGGGGCAGCTCCGCCTGCACTACCGCACCGTCGGCCGCCCGCGCCTCGACCCCTCTGGAGAGGTCACCAACGCGGTGCTGGTCCTCCACGGCACCACCGGCAGCGGTGCACAGTTCATCCGCGACGTCTTCGCCGGGGAGCTGTTCGGGGCCGGTCAGCCGCTCGACGCGACGCGGTTCTACGTCATCCTGCCGGACGGCATCGGCCACGGCAAGTCGAGCAAGCCGAGCGACGGCATGCACGCGCGCTTCCCGCGCTACGGCTACCTCGACATGGTGGAGGCGCAGTACCGCCTGCTCACCGAGGGCCTCCACGTCGGCCACCTCCGCCTCGTGATGGGCACCTCGATGGGCGGGATGCACACCTGGCTGTGGGGCGAGCTGCACCCGGAGTTCATGGACGCGCTGATGCCGCTCGCGTGCCTGCCGGAGCAGATCTCCGGCCGCAACCGGGTGTGGCGGCGGATCGTGATCGACGCGATCCGCAACGACCCGGCGTGGAAGCGCGGCGAGTACAAGGCCGAGCCGCCGAGCCTGCGCACGGCGGCGGAGGTGCTGTTCTTCATGTCGAGCAACCCGGCGGTGCGGCAGCGCGAGATGCCGACGCTGGCGAAGAGCGACGAGGTCCTCGACGCCTTCGTCGCGCGCGAGATGAAGAGCGCCGACGCGAACGACGTGCTCTACGCCGTCGAGGCGTCGCGCGACTACGATCCCGAGCCGGCGCTCGGGCGGATCGCCGCGCCGCTGCTCGCGGTCAACTCCGCCGACGACCTCATCAACCCGCCCGATCTCGGCATCCTCGAGCGCGACGTCAAGCTCGTGCCGCACGGCCGCGCGGTGCTGCTGCCGGAGACGGAGCAGACGCGAGGGCACGGGACGCACACGCTCGCGGCGGTGTGGAAGCAGTATCTGGTCGAGCTCCTCGCCGAATCCTCGCGGTGAGGGCGCGGCCAGTCTCGGACCGTCTGCGGCGTCAGGCTGCGGCGCTTCGGATTCTCATGTGGCCTCCGGCTACGCTCCGGTGCGACCGACTCGCGCGCCTAGCATCTGGCCCAATCTCGGCGGCGCGGGCTACGCGCCTGCTCCCCTTCGCGTGCTCCGACCTGTCTCTGCGGACCACGGTCCACGGGCCACGGGCCACGGGCCACGGTGGTTCCGGCGGCGCGCTCCACGCATCACCCCACGGCCCTGCTCGAACCTGTGTTTTGCCTGTCCCCTGACTCCCGTCCCCTGATCCCGGGCCACCGTCCACGGTTCAGACCAGGGCGAGGAGCGCCTCCTCGACGACGCCGCGCAGCAGGTCGACCTTGTAGGCGTTGGCCGAGAGCGGCTGGGCGCCGCGGACGGCGGCCTCCGCGGCGCGAGCCACGGAGGCCGCGTCGAGCGGCGATCCGACGAGGGTGCGCTCGGCCTCGGGCACCCGCCACGGCGCCGGCGCGGCGCCCGAAAGCACGATCCGCGCCTGCTTCACTTGCCCCGCGGCGATCTCCGCGGTGACCGCGGCGCCGCCGAGGGCGAAGTCCCAGGCGCCGCGCGCGCGCACCTTGCGATAGCCGCCGCGCGCGCCGGGCGGCGGCGCGGGCAGTACCACGTCGGTGAGGATCTCGCCGGGGCGGAGGACGTTCTCGCGCGTGTAGTCGACGCCGGGTAGGACGAAGAACTTCGCCGCCGGCACGAGGCGGGAGCCGCCCGGTCCGGCGATGCGGAAGAGGGCATCGAGCGCCACTAGCGCCGGCGCGGTGTCGGACGGGTGGACGATGAAGCACACCTCGCCGCCGAACACGCAGTGGAACTGGTTCTCGCCTTCGACCGCGAAGCACTTCTCACCGCCCTTGCGGGCGCAGTGGAACTGGCCGCGGAAGTACCAGCAACGCGGGCGCTGGCAGAGGTTGCCGCCGAGCGTCCCCTGGTTGCGCAGCTGCGGGCTGGCGGCGGCGGCCGCGCCCTGCGCCAGCGCCGGGTAGCGCGAGGCGATCTCACGGCTGGCGGCGATCTCGGCGAGGGTGACGAGCGCGCCGATCCGCAGGCCGCCGTCGGCGCTCGGCGCGATCCCCTTGAGCTCCGCGAGCCCGCCGATCGCGACCAGCTTGTCGGCGCCGAACACCTCGTCGCGCAGGCAGCCGAGCAGGTCGGTCCCGCCGGCGTGCACGCGCGATCCGGCCGCGGCGAGCTGCTCGATCGCGGCGGCGAGGGTCGCAGGTCGGACGTAGCTGAAGTTGGGCAGCATCGCTTACCCCCGCTTCCGCCGCTCGGCAAGCAGGCCGAGCAGGCGCATCGGGCTGATCGGCGACTCGGTCACGCGTACGCCGACGGCGTCGTGGACGGCGTTGGCGACCGCCGCCGCCGTCGGGATCGTGACCGGCTCGCCGAGCCCCTTGGCGCCGGCGCTGTTCGCCTCGGCGTCCGGGGCGTCGATCGGCAGCGAGACGATCTCGGTCGGCACGTCGAGCGCGGTCGGGATCTTGTAGTCGTGCCAGTTGCGGTTGGCCATCTTGCCGGTCTGCCGGTCGAGCACGCGCTCCTCGGTCAGCGCCAGGCCGATCCCCATCGTCACGCCGCCGATCACCTGGCTGTCGTAGGTGAGCCGGTTCATCACCCGGCCGCTCTCGTTGGCCGAGAGGAAGCGCAGCACCCTGACCTCGCCTGTTCGGGTGTTCACCTCGACCTCGCAGAACTGCGCGGCGAACGGGTTGACGACCTTGCCCTCCGGGTTCGGACCGCGCACGCCCACGCCGACGAGCACGCCACGCCGGCGGAACCCCTGCATCTCGGCGATCTTGCGCTTGAGCTTGGGGTCGCGGACCGACACCACCGCGTCGCCCTCGATGCGCAGCTCCGAGGGCGGCAGCTTGAGCTCATCGCCGGCGATCGCGAGCAGCTGGCGCTTGACCGCGAGCGCCGCGGCGCGCACCGCGGGCGCTTCGGTCGGCACGGTCTTGCTCCCGCCCGAGGCGGTCGCGTACTGCGTCGTGCCGGTGTCGGCGTTCTCGACCTGGATGCGGTCGAGCGGCGTGCCGAGCTCCTCGGCGACCACCATCGCCATCACGGTTCTGGTCCCGGTGCCGATGTCGGAGGCGCCCATGTTGAGGTTGGCGCTGCCGTCGGCGAAGAGCTTGACGACGACGGTCGAGGGCGGGCCGCCGCCCCCGGCGACCCACATCCCGGCGGCCATGCCGACGCCGCGGCGGACCACACCCTCGGACCTCGCCCGCCCGCGCGCCTGCGCCCAGCCGAACGCCGCGGCGCCCTCCACCAGGCACCGGCGCAGGCCGGTCGAGGTGAACGGCGGCGCGCCGGGCCGCGTCTGACTGACCGTGGTCAGGTTCTTCAGGCGCAGCTCGAGCGGGTCGATGGCGAGCGCCTCGGCGAGCGCGTCGATCGCCTGCTCCAGCGCCCACGCGCCCTGCGGGTGGCCGGGGGCGCGGAACGGCCGCGCGGGCCCGGCGTTGATCGCGACGTCGGTGGTCTCGCAGCGCACGTTGGGGCAGGCGTAGAGGTCGCGCGCCAGCCAGTCGAGCAGCGCCGCGCCGCCCGCCGGGTAGGCGCCGCTCGCGCCCAGACCGGTGAACTCGACCGCGGTGAGCGTCCCGTCCTTCTTCGCCCCGATCCTCACCCGCATCGTCGACGGCGGCCGGTTGCCGACGCACAGCAGCGTCTCCTCGCGGGTGAGGAACAGCTTGACCGGGCGCGCCGTCACCTTGGCGAGCACGGCCGCGACGATGTCGTACTTGTCGGCTTGCAGCTTGGAGCCGAACCCGCCGCCCATGTAGTGGCCGATCACGCGCACGCTCGAGAGCGGCAGGTCGAGGGTGGCGGCCACCCGCTGCTGCACCGGGTAGACGCCCTGGGTCGACTCCCAGAGCGTGAGGCGGGCGCCGTCCCAGCGGGCGACGCAGCCGTGCAGCTCCATCGGCGTGTGCAGCTCCGCGGCGGTGTGGAACGACAGCTCCACCACCTTGTCGGCCGCCGCGAACCCGGCGTCGGGGTCGCCGCGCCGGTAGCGGTCAGGCTCGTCGAAGCGGTTGCCGCCGTCGTGGATCCGCGGAGCTGCGGGATCGAGCGCGCGGCGCTCGTCGGCGACGAACGGCAGCACCTCGTACTCCACCTCGATCGCGCGGGCCGCGTCCCATGCCTGCTGCGGTGTCTCCGCCGCCACCGCCGCGACCGCCTCGCCCTCGAAGCGGCAGCGGGGATCGAACAGCTTGGTCGCCAGCTTCGGGTCGTAGTGCCAGTCGACGTCCGCGGCGGGGCTTGCGCCGCTGATCACGGCGCGCACGCCCGGCATCGCCTCGGCCTTCGCGGTGACGGCCTTCTTCACCGTCGCGTGGGGGTGCGGGCAGCGCAGGATCGCACCGAACAACATGTCCGGCAGGATCACGTCCGACGGGTAGACGGCCTTGCCGCTGACGCGGTCGTAGCCGTCGATGCGCGGCTGCCGGGTGCCGACGACCGTCGTCTTGCCCCAAGGCTCCGGTTGCTCGGCGCCGGCCGCCGATGGGGGAAGCGCGCCCTCGACGAGGGTGGTGCCGGGGTCCTTCATCGCCCGCCTCCCGTCCGGCGCACCGCCGCGGCGCGCTCGACCGCCCTGACGATGTGGTCGTAGGCGCCGCAGCGGCAGAGGTTGCCGCTCATGCCGAGGCGGATCTGCTCCGGCGTCGGGGCGGGGTTGGCGCGCAGCAGCCCCTCGGCCGCCATCACCTGGCCGGGCGTGCAGTAGCCGCACTGGAACGCGTCCTCGGCGACGAACGCCTGCTGCACCGGCCCGAGCTCCTCGCCGTGCATCAGCCCCTCGACCGTCGTGATCTCGCAGCCCTTGGCCTCGACGGCGAGCGTCATGCAGGCGTAGCGCGGCTGGCCGTCGATCAGCACCGTGCAGGCGCCGCACTCGCCGCGCTCGCAGCCGACCTTGGTGCCGGTCAGGCCGAGCTGCTCGCGCAGCACGAACAGCAGCGTCCAGCGCGGCTCGACCAGGACGCGGTGCGCGCGGCCGTTGACGCGGAGTGTGAGCGGCGCCGGCTCGCCGTGCGCCACCACCTCGGGCGGCGGCGCGGCCACGGCGCGGCCGATCGTCGCGGCGCCGATCGCGCCGGCGCCGACGGTGGTGATGAAACCGCGGCGGCTGATCCCGCGTGACGGGTCGCGGTCGTCATCGTCCTTGCCCATGGTGACCTCCTCGCGCGGCGAAGGCGCGAAACACACGGTGGGACAAGATCCAGCCTTGATTCTACGCCGCGGAGGAGCGGAGGTTGGGCCGCCGGTGCGCTCGTCGTCGCGCGGCGGTGGCCGGGGGCTTGTGATTGCGATACCATGTGCGACCCGACACCCGGCGCCGCCGGGTGTTTTGCGCCGCCCAGCCCGCTGCCGCGCCGCGCCGGGGAAGGGGAGTCCAGCATGTTCGCCAGCTTCGACGAGGCGCTCGCGTACATCGAGTCGAACCGCATCGCGATGGTGGACCTCAAGTTCTGCGATCTCTGGGGACGCTGGCACCACGTCACCATCCCGGCGGCGCGCTTCACTCCGGAGCTGATGGCGAAGGGGGTCGGGTTCGACGGCTCATCGGTCGGCTTCAAGACCGTGAGCGCCGGCGACATGGTGATGGTCCCCGACCTCGGCACCGCGTTCCTCGACCCGTTCTGGGAGGTGCCGACGCTCTCGTTCATGTGCGTCACGCTCGAGGCGGACACGCGCCAGATGTTCCCCTACGACCCGCGCAGCATCGCGCGCCGCGCCGAGGAGCACCTGACGCTGAGCGGGATCGCCGACTGGAGCCGCTGGGGGCCGGAGTTCGAGTTCTACCTGTTCGACGGCGTCTCCTACGAGAACGGCATGAACGTGGCGTCCTACCGCGTCGAGTCGGCGGAGGGCGACTGGGGCAGCGCGAAGCTCGGCAGCGGCTACAACATCCCGCGCCACGGCGGCTACCACGCGATCCCGCCGCAGGACCGCCTGTACAACGCCCGCACGCGGATCACGATGAACCTGCAGGCGATGCGGGTGGAGGTCAAGTACCACCACCACGAGGTCGGCGGACCCGGCCAGTGCGAGATCGAGACCCGCTTCCTGCCGCTGCTGGCGGCCGCCGACGTCAGCATGCTGGTGAAGTACGTGACGAGGATGACGGCGCAGGCGATGGGGATGACGGCGACGTTCATGCCCAAGCCGCTCTACGGCGAGGCCGGCTCCGGGATGCACTTCCACCAGCAGATCTGGAAGGACGGTACCAACCTCTGCTTCGACGAGGCGGGCTACGGCAGCCTCTCCGAGGTCGCGCGCTCGTACATCGCCGGCCTCTTGCTCCACGGCGGCGCGGTGATGGCGTTCACCAACCCGTCGACCAACTCCTACCGCCGGCTGATCCCCGGCTTCGAGGCGCCGGTCTCGGCGATCTTCTCGCTCGGCAACCGCTCCGCGGCGATCCGCATCCCGAAGTACGCGAACCGGCCGGAGAGCGCGCGCCTGGAGTTCCGCCCGCCCGACGCGACCTGCAACCCGTACCTCGCGATCGCGGCGCAGCTGATGGCGGGGATCGACGGGATCAAGCGGCGCCTCAACCCGAGCGAGCTCGGCTTCGGCCCGGTCGACGAGGACATCTTCTCCTGGCCGGCGGAGCGGCGCGCCGCGATCCGCGCACTGCCGACCTCGATCGAGGAGGCGATGGACGCGCTCGAGGCCGACCACGCGTTCCTCCTCGCCGGCGACGTGTTCAGCGCCGACCTGATCGACCGCTGGATTGCGCGCAAGCGCTGGGAGGACCGCGAGGTCCGCAACCGCCCGCACCCCTACGAGATCGAGCTGTACTACGGGCTCTAGGAGCGGGTGGTGACTTCCGGCGCCGCGAGGCGCGGGGGTGGGATGGTGGAGCACGAGCTCGAGTTCTTCAAGGCGCTGATCGACAACCTCCACGACGGGGTCTACTTCGTCGACCGCGAGCGGCGCATCACTTACTGGAACCGCGGCGCCGAGCGGATCTCCGGCTACTCCAGCGCCGAGGTGGTCGGCTCCTTCTGCCACGACAACATCCTCCGCCACGTCGACGCGTGCGGCACCCAGCTCTGCATGGTCGCGTGCCCGCTCGCCTTCACCATCGCCGACGGCCGCACTCGCGACACCGAGGTGTACCTCCACCACCGCGACGGACACCGCGTGCCGGTGCGGGTGCGGGTCGCGCCGGTCACCGACGCGGCCGGTGCGATCACCGGAGCGGTCGAGGTGTTCAGCGAGAACGCGGAGACGATGGCGGCGCTCGAGCGGATCGAGGAGCTGCAGCGGATCGCCTACCTCGACCCGCTGACGCGGCTCGCCAACCGGCGCTACGCCGTCATCCACCTCGAGGCGAAGATCCACGAGCTGCGCCGCTTCGACTGGCCGTTCGGCGTCATCTTCGTCGACATCGACGAGTTCAAGGCGATCAACGACCGCTGGGGGCACGAGCGCGGCGATCTCGTGCTGAAGATGGTGGCGAAGACGCTCGAGCGGAGCGTGCGCTCGTTCGACCTGGTGGGTCGGTGGGGCGGCGACGAGTTCATCGCCGCGGTGACGAACGTGAACGAGCACGACCTCAGCGCGCTCGGCGAGCGCTTCCGCATCCTCGTCGAGGCGTCCGGCCTCGAGAGCGCCGGGGACGTGATCCGCGCGACCGTCTCGCTCGGCCTCACCCTCGCCCGCCCGAGCGACGACCCCGACTCGCTCGTCCGCCGCGCCGACGGCCTGATGCTGGCGAGCAAGCTGGCGGGCCGGAACCGGACGACTCTCGGCTAGCGTCCGGCGAGCCGCTCGGTGAGGTCGACCTCCGGCGTCGCCGGGTCGAGCGCGACCCAGTCGAGCGCGAAGCCGAGTTGGCGCGGGTCGCGGCTGCGCCAGTCGGCGAGGCGGGGCGAGGCGAGGTGGCGCGACTCGAAACGCAGCGTCTGCGCGCCGCCGAGCGCGCACCCGGCGGGCACCGGCAGCGCGAACGTCCCGGGCACGGTGGCGAGGTCGAGGTCGCCGACGGTGCACTCGTTGACGCTCACGTGCAGGCGCTGCCGGACGTGGTTACGCTCGATCCCCCAGGCGCGCAGCCGGAGCGTCGCCGGTCCCGGTGCTGCCGCGGGCACCGGCAGCGAAGCGCGCAGGTCGGTGGTCCAGCGGAACGTCGGCGTCCACGGGTTGCCCTCGTCGCTCGAGAAGCCGGTCTCGCCCGCCAGCCGGCGCTCGGCGTCGTAGAACCAGCACCGGCCGTCGCGGTCCGCCTCGACGCGGAAGACCACGCCCTCGATCACGGCGCCGCCGATCTCGCCGATCCCGGCGATCCGCGCCACCTCGCGTGCGACGCCGCCGCGCCGCCACGCCGCCCCGCGCACCTCGCCCTCGGCGTCGGCACGGACCAGCACGAGCGTCGCGCGGCCGGCGCGCGCCGGGTCGGCGAGCGCGGCGTCGAGCTCGGCGGCGTCCGAGGTCCGCCGCCATCCCCGCACGCCGTAGGCGACGAACGAGCTCCGCCACCAGCGATGCGCAATCGCCAGGCCGCCCGCCGGAAGCTCCCGGCGCACCGCCTCGGCGAGCGGCCGCTCGACCGACTGCCGGTCGAGCGCCGGGAGGAGGCGGAGGTCGATCGCGCCGCGCATCGCCAGCGCCACGATCGCGAGGCCGGCCCAGGCCGACCGCCGCGCTCCGGCCCATTCCAGCGCGCCGCAGAACAGGATCGCCGCCGCCGCCGCGACGAACCACGCCCGCGGGATCGGCGCGAGCATGCGCGCGAGGCTGCCGTGCGCCAGCGACCAGGGGAGGACGCCCACCACGACGGCGGCGACCGCCGCTCCGCCCGCGCCCACCGCGCGCGCGCCGGGGTCGCGACCGCCCTTTGCGAGCAACCCGTCGGCGGCGCGGCCGAGCCACGCCGCGAGCCACGGCAGGACCGGCAGCAGGTAGTGCGGCAGCTTGTTGATCGACAGCGAGAACACGAGCAGGGGAACGGCCACGGCCGCCGCCTCGGCGATCCGCTCCCAGCGCGGCCCCTCGCCGCCGCTCGCCCCGCGCCACCACTCGCGCAGCGCAAGGACGAGGTGCGCGCCCCAGGGGAACGCGGCGACCCACAGCACCGGCAGGTAGAACCACGCCGTCTGGTCGGTGCCCCACGACTGCACCGCCCGCGCCACCACCTGGCGGCCGAGGAACACGGCGCCGAACTCGCCGAGCAGTCCGCGCGCCGCGAGCAGCGCGTGCCACGGCAGCGCGACCGCGAGCGCGACCGCGAGCGCGGCCCCGAGCCGCCGCCACCCGCCCCGGCGCCGTGCGGCGAACGCGAGCACGCCGGCCGCCGGCAGCACCACCAGCGGCGCGATCGGGCCCTTCGCCAGGATGCCGAGGCCGAGGCACGCGCCGGCCGCGGCTGCGGTCCACCGGCGCTCGGACGCGAACAGGGCGATCGCGGCGGTGGTGCAGAGCGTCAGCGCCGGGTCGGTGAGCGCGCTGCGGGCGGTCGCCAGCGGCAGGAACATGGTCAGGTAGGCGAGGCCCGCGAGCGCCGCGGCGCGCGGCGAGCCGCTCCGGCGCACGTGCGCCGCGAGCACCAGCGCGGTCGCCGCGGTGAGCAGCGCGTTGAGCAGGACCGCGGCGCCGAACCCCCAACCGTTCAGCGCGAACGCGGCCGCCAGCAGCCAGTACACGAGCGGCGGCTTCTCGAGCCAGGGGCGGCCGTCGATGCGCGGCACGACGAGATCGCCGCTCGCGGCCATCTCGCGCGCCACCTCGGCGTAGGAGGTCTCGTCCGGGGAGAAGAACGCCCGCGAGTCGAGCGCGGCGAGCGCCGGCACCATCGCCAGCAGGAGCAGGCCGAGCGTCGCGACGCGCGGGCGGGGCACCGCCGGAGTATAGCGGCGGGCCTCGCCGCCGCATCGGCGCCAGGCGCCCGGACACTCTCACTCGGCGCGCCGGCGTCGGGTGCCGGACGCGGGCTCATCGGCGGTAGGGGAACCGGTATCGGCCTCCGGTTTCCCGCCGGATGCGTGCGAGCTCGTCGGAGACGACGAACTTCTTCGCCACCTCGGTCCGCGACTCGATCCGCAGCCGGCGCAGCCAGAAGCCGACCTCGTCGTCGGACGGCATGCGACCGAGGACGTCGCGGTAGAGGGCGCGGACGAACCCAGCCTCGGTCCCGCCCTGCGCCGCAAAGTACTCGGGAGCGCACACCCGCCGGAGGATCTCGCGCCCGAGCTCGCTGTCGAGGGTACGGTAGTGCGCCGCGCTTTCGACCGCCTGGATCCCGACCTGCATGTCGAGGCTCAGCCGGTCGGGGACGATCGCGAAGGCGGCGATCCACAGCAGCGCGTGGGTCGCCACCAGCGGCGCGAGGCGGCGTCCGCGGCGATAGAGGGCGATCCAGGCCCAGGCCGCCGCGGCGGTGAGCAGCGCGAGCGTGACGCTCGGCAGGTGGGCGGCGCCGAACACGCCGGCGGCGAGCAGCCCGCCGAGCGGCTCGCTCGCCGCCACCTCGCTGCACACCGGGACGAGGAAGAGCTGGAGGAGGAGCTGCTGCGCGGCGGCGTAGACGACGCGGCGGAGGATCCAGACCGCGAGCTCGCTCCCGCCGGGCGGGAACGCGAAGCGCAGCTCGTCGTAGGGCTCGCGGAGCGCGGCGACCCAGACGGCGGTGAGCGCCACCAGGCACGCCGCCCCGCCGAGCGCCTCGAGCCAGGCGCGGCCGGGCCCGACCCGTGCCGCGTCAGGTGTGGTGCCGGCGCGCCTCCGCCTCCGGTGCGAGAGGTAGGCCACGCCGCCGAGCGCCAGCGCGATTGCCAGCACCGCCGGCTCGGCGTCGCGGCCGCTGACGAGCCACAGTCCCGCCTCGAGGCCGGCGACGGCGACGCCGAGCTCGACGAACGCCCATGCTCGTTGCGACATCGGCGCAGTATAGGCGTGCGAGAATGACCGCGGAGGCGACAATGCCATTCCGCGACCTGCGCGAATACCTCGGCGCGCTCGAGAAGGACGGCGAGCTGCGCCGCATCGGCGTGCCGGTGTCGCCGCTCCTCGAGATCACCGAGATCGCCGACCGCGTCGCGAAGAAGCAGGGCCCCGCGCTGCTCTTCGAGCGCCCGGCCGGGAGTGCGATGCCGGTCGCGATCAACCTGTTCGGCTCGCTCCCGCGCGTCATGCGCGCGCTCGAGGTGGCCGATTGGAGGGAGTGGAGCGAGCGCGTCAACTTCTTCCTCGAGCCGAAGATGCCGACGACGCTGCTGGACAAGGTCAAGACGCTGCCCAAGCTCGTCGAGGTGGCGGGGATCTTCCCGAAGGTGGTGAGGGACGGCCCGGTGCACGAGGTGGTGAGGCAGGGCGGCGACGTCGACCTCGGCGAGATCCCGGTGCTCAAGTGCTGGCCCGAGGACGGCGGCCGCACCTTCACGCTCACCGACGTGATCACGAAGGACCCGGCGACGGGCGCGCGCAACTGCGGTATGTACCGCCTCCAGATCTACGACCGCAACACCACCGGGATGCACTGGCACCTCCACCACGACTCGGCGCGGATCTTCCAGGACAACAAGCGCCTCGGCCGCCGCACCGAGGCGGCGGTGGCGTTCGGCGGCGACCCGGCGACGATGTTCGCGCCGGCGGTGCCGCTGCCGCCGGGGATCGACGAGCTGCTGTTCGCCGGCTTCGTGCGGCGCGAGGCGGTCGAGCTGGTGAAGTGCGTCACGGTCGATCTCGAGGTGCCGGCGCACGCCGAGCTGGTGCTGGAGGGGTGGGTCGACCCCGACGAGCGCCGTACCGAGGGGCCGTTCGGCGACCACACCGGCTTCTACTCATTGGCCGACGAGTACCCCGTCTTCCACGTCACCGCTCTGACGCGGCGCAAGGACGCGATCTACCCGACCACGGTCGTGGGACGGCCGCCGATGGAGGACTGCTACATGGGGTTCGCCATCGAGCGGATGTTCCTGCCGCTGATGCAGAAGACGCTGCCCGAGATCGTCGACTACCACATGCCGTTCGAGGGCGTGTTCCACAATCTGATGATCGTGGCGATCGACAAGCGGTATCCCCAGCACGCGCGCAAGGTGATGCACGGCATCTGGGGGCTCGGGCAGGCGACGTTCACGAAGGTGATCGTGGTGGTGGACGCCGGCGTCGACGTCCACGACCCGGCCGAGGTGGCGTGGCGCGCGCTCGGCAACATCGACCCGCAGCGCGACATGGAGTTCGTCACCGGGCCGGCGGAGACGCTCGACCACGCCAGCCGCATGCCGTGGTGGGGGTCGAAGGTCGG
>DATIYW010000142.1:0-31596 GCA_035517415.1 Thermoanaerobaculaceae bacterium | reverse complement strand
GCCTGCATCTGCGGCAGCGACCTGTGGCCGTACCGGAAGCTGGAGCCGGGCGAGCGGGGCCGTCCGATGGGGCACGAGGCGGTCGGCGTGGTCGAAGCGATCGGCGCCGAAGTCCGCACCCTGAAGGCCGGCGACCTCGTTGTCATGCCGTTCGCATTCTCCGACGGCACCTGCGAGTTTTGCCGCGAAGGGCTCCACACCTCGTGCGTCCACGGCGGGTTCTTCGGCAGCGACGAGGCCGGCGGAGCGCAGGCCGAGGCGGTGCGGATCCCGCAGGCCGACGGGACGCTCTTCGCCCTTCCGGTCGGCGAGGACGACGCTCTGATGCCGTCGCTGCTCACGCTTTCCGACGTGATGGGGACGGGCCACCACGCCGCCCTCGCCGCCCGGGTCGGCCCCGGGAAGACCGCCGCCGTCGTCGGTGACGGCGCGGTCGGGCTGTGCGGCGTGATCGCCGCGAAGCGCCTCGGCGCCGCGCGGATCATCATCCTCGGCCGCCATCCGCGCCGGGTCGCGCTCGCACGCGAGTTCGGCGCCACCGACGTCGTCGGCGAGCGCGGCGACGAGGCGGTTGCGCTCGTGCGCGAGCTCACCGGCGGCCTTGGCGCCAGCTCCGTCCTCGAGTGCGTCGGCACCGACGACGCGATGCGCACCGCGATCGGCATCGCGCGACCGGGCGCGGCGATCGGCCGCGTCGGCGTGCCGCAGGGCGAGACCATACCCGCCTCGCAGCCGGCGTTCTTCGACAACATCACCGTGAGCGGCGGTCCCGCTCCGGTGCGCGCCTATATCGAGGAGCTGCTGCCGGACGTGCTCGAGGGGCGCATCGAGCCCGGCCGCGTGTTCGACCGCGTCATCGGTCTCGACGAGGTGCCGGCCGGCTACCGCGCGATGAACGAGCGGGAGGCGCTCAAGGTCATGGTGAAGCCGTAGGGAGCTACTCTGCAGGAAGGAGGTGCCCGACGATGAAGCGCCCTGACGCCGCGTCGCGGTTCGCCGACGCCGCCGAGGAACCGATCCGAGCGGACGTGGCCAGGCTCGCCGCGCTGGTCCGCGCGTACGCACCGCACGACGGCAGCTTCGAGCTGCGCATCCCCGGCGTCCACGTGATCCGCCGGTCGAAGCCCTACTCGGAGCTGGTGCACGGGCTGCAGCGGCCGGCGCTGTGCATCGTCGCGCAGGGCGCCAAGCGGGTGATGGTCGGGCGCGAGGTCTACGAGTACGACGCCTCGCGCATGATCGCCTTCTCTGTCGACCTGCCGGTGACGGCGCAGGTCACGCGCGCCAGCGCCGCGGAGCCGTACCTCTGCTTCCGCCTCGACCTCGAGCGCAGCAAGGTCGCCGAGCTGATCCTCCGCGTCTACCCGCGAGGGCTGCCGAGGGTCCACGACAGCCGCGCGGTCTCGCTCGGCGAGGCCGACGCGAGTGTCATCGCCGCGGCCGTCAGGCTGGTCGAGCTGATCGGCAAGCCCGGGGCCGAACTGCTCGCACCGCTGGTGGTCGACGAGATCCTCATCCGCCTGCTCTTGAGCCCGATCGGCGCCCGGGTGGCGCAGGTCGGCGTTGCGGAGTCCGGCGCGCACGGGATCGCCAAGGCAGTCTCGTGGCTGCGGGCCAACTTCGCCGAGCCGATCAAGGTCGAGGAGCTGGCCGAGTCGGTCCACATGAGCGTCTCCGCGTTCCACCAGCACTTCAAGGCCGTCACCTCGATGAGCCCGCTGCAGTTCCAGAAGGCGCTGCGCCTCCAGGAGGCGAGGCGCCTGATGCTGTCCACGATGATCGACGCGGGCGCCGCGAGTCGCCGGGTGGGGTACCTGAGCGCCTCGCAGTTCAGCCGCGAGTACGGGCGCTACTTCGGCAGCCCGCCGACCAGGGACATCCCCAGGTACCGCGACCAGGTGGGCGCGGTGGCGGAGGCGTAGCGGCAGCGGGCGCTCGTGGGGCGCTCCCGGCGGCGGCGCGGCTCCCGCCAGCCGCCGGACGGGTCCGCGGTGTTATGGTTCCGGCGTGCGCAGGCCGCTGCTCCTCTCCGTCGCCCTGGCCGCCGCGGTGCTCGTCGCGTACCTCCCGGCGCTGCGCGCCTCCTTCGTCTGGAACGACGACACCTACCTGACGAGCAACCCGACCCTCGACGGGGCGAGCGGGCTCGCCACGATCTGGACCGACACGCGCGCCAACGAGCAGTACTACCCGCTCGTCTTCACCTCGTTCTGGGTCGAGAAGCGCCTCTGGGGCCTCGCTCCGCTCGGCTACCACCTGGTCAACGTCCTGCTCCACCTCGGCTCGGCGCTGCTGCTCTGGCGCCTCCTCGCGCGCCTCGGCGTGGCGGGCGGCTGGTTCGCCGCCGGCGTGTTCGCGCTCCACCCGCTGTGCGTCGAGTCGGTGGCGTGGGTGACGGAGCGGAAGAACACGCTCTCGCTGCTGCTCTCGCTCGCCGCCGCGCTCGCGTTCTTCGCCGCCGCCGACGCGCGCGAGGCGGCCACGGAACGGCGGTCCAAGCGCAAGGCCGCGGCGGAACCGCCCTGGTACCGCCGCGCGGCCGCGCTCTACGCCGCCGCGCTCGCCTGCTTCGTCCTCGCGCTGTTCGCCAAGACCACCGCGAGCCTGCTCGCGCCCGCCCTGCTCGTGATCCTGTGGTGGCGGTCGGGACGGTTGCGCTGGGCCGACGCGCGGGCGGCCGCGCCGTTCCTCGCGATCGGCACCGCGCTCGCGTGGCAGACCGCGTGGCTGGAGCGGACGATGGTGCAGGCGTCGGGACCCGAGTGGTCGCTCGGCCTGCCGGGGCGGATCGTGCTGGCCGGGCGCACGACCCTGTTCTACGCAGCGAAGCTGATCTGGCCGACCGACCTCGCGTTCATCTACCGGCGTTGGACGGTCGACGCGGCGGTCGCGACGCAGTGGCTGCCAGCGGTGATCGCGGCGGCGGTGGTGGCCGCAGCGTTCAGCCTCCGCAAGCGCCTCGGACGCGGGCCGCTTGCGGTCGTGCTGCTGTTCGGCGGCGTGCTGTTCCCGGCGATGGGCTTCTTCAACGTCTACGCGATGCGCTACTCGTACGTCGCCGACCACTTCGCCTACCAGGCGGTGGCGGTGTTCGCGGCGGGCGCCGCGGGCGCCCTCGCCATGCTGCTGGCGGGGCGCGGGCCGGCGGTGCGCCGCGCCGCGTTCGGCGCCGCGGCCGTCGTCCTCGCCGCGCTCGGCGCGCTCTCGTTCAACGAGGCCCGCCAGTACCGCGACGCGGACACGCTCTGGCAGGCCACCCTCGCGCGCAGTCCCGACTGCTTCATGTGCGAGGCGAACTACGGCTTCTCGCTCTACTCCCGCGGCCGCGTCGCCGAGGCGATCGAGCACTTCGAGCGGTCGCTGCGCATCAAGCCCGACAACGTGCCGGCGCTGCTCAACCTCGCCAGGGTCGAGGAGGACCGCGGGCGCTTCGCCGAGGCGGTCGCGCGCCTCGAGGCTGCCCGCGCCGTCGACCCCACCGACTCCACCGTGCTCGTGAACCTCGGCACCGACCTCACCAAGGCCGGCCGCTACGACGACGCGGTCGCCGTCTACCGCGACGCGCTGCTGCGGCCCTCGCCCGACGAGTACCTCGCGCACAACGGCCTCGGCGTGGCGCTGATCCGCCTCGGCCGGGGCGAGGACGCGGTGCGTGAGTTCCGCGAGGCGCTGCGACTCAAGCCCGACTACTGGGCGGCGCGCGCCAACCTCGAGCAGGCGCTCGCCCGCCTCTCGCTCCCGAACTGAGGCGGACGCCTGTGTTCAGCCGTCGAGGTGGCGCATCGCCGCCTCGGGGTAGCGCGCGCCGGCGGCGGCGCCCTTCGGCGCAGCCTCGTCGAGGCGGCGCAGGTCGTCGGCATCGAGGCGGATGCCGACCGCCGCGACGTTCTCCTCGAGGTAGCGCAGCCGCTTGGTGCCCGGGATCGGGACCACGTCGCGCCCTCGCGCCAGGACCCAGGCGAGCGCGAGCTGCGGCGGCGTCACGCCCTTGGCCTTGGCGAGCGCCGCGACGCGGTCCGCCAGCTCGAGGTTCCGGCGCAGGTTCTCGCCCTGGAAGCGCGGATGGTGGCGGCGGAAGTCGCCCGCGCCGAAGTCCGACTCGCTGCGGAAGCGCCCGGCGAGGAAGCCGCGCCCGAGCGGGCTGTAGGCGACGAAGCCGATACCGAGCTCGCGCGCGACCGGCAGCACGCCGTCCTCGGCCTCGCGCGTCCACAGCGACAGCTCGGTCTGCAGCGCGGCGATCGGGTGCACGGCGTGGGCGCGCCGGACCGTCTCCGGGCTCGCCTCCGACAGGCCGAGGTGACGGACCTTCCCCGCCCGCACCAGCTCCGCCATTGCGCCGACCGTCTCCTCGATCGGCACGGTGCGGTCGACGCGGTGCTGGTAGTAGAGGTCGACGTGGTCGACGCCGAGGCGGCGCAGCGAGGCGTCGCAGGCGCTGTGGACGTACTCCGGCCGGCCGCTGACGCCGATCCAGGCCCCGTCGGCGCCGCGCTGGTTGCCGAACTTGGTGGCGAGCACGACGCGGTCGCGCCGGTCGCGGATCGCCCGCCCGACCAGCTCCTCGTTGGTGTAGGGGCCGTACACGTCCGCGGTGTCGAGCAGCGTGACGCCGAGTGAGAGCGCGCGGTGGATCACTGCGATCGACTCGCGCTCGTCGCCGACGCCGTAGAACTCGCTCATCCCCATGCAGCCGAGGCCGATCGCCGAAACCGCGAGGTCCTTTCCGAGTTTCCGCTGCTCCATCGCCACCTCCGCGCGTCCACTCTAACGCGCAGTCCGGACGCCGTGATGCCGGCGCCGACCTCGCCATGGCGATTGCCCGCCGGCCGAGCGCCGGCGAGGAAGGACCCCGCGCGACATGAGGTCTCGGCACCGGGAAAACTTCCCCCCTCGCCCTGCCCCGCGGCCCCGGCCGACGCGCGGGCGCCTGCCAGACATGGCGGACAAGTGTCGGTTCATCAATCGGATGCGAAGCGCTCGCGGAGCATTCGCCAGACGCAGCTGGCGATTCTCAGGACCGATCCGGAACTACTGGCTCTTCAGGTGTTTACCGCTACGCCCTGAGATGGCATCTCGGTTGCACCCTGCGGCGCCGAGACGGGTGCAGGCGCGGGTGATGGCGCGGACCACCGAACGCTCCGGTCCGCACACTCCACCGCCGACACCGCAGGCGCGCCACTGGCCGTCGTCGGCACCCAATCGGTCTTCTCGACCCCCCTGCGTCGGACCGAGCAGTGGTGCCAACCGAGCGGCACGGCACCGGAAAGGAGTCGAAGATCATGTCGAAGAAGACACTCGCAGTCCTCGCTTTGTCACTGGGCTTGGCGACGGTGTCGTTCGCGCAGCAGCAGAACACGCCGGCGACCGCACCGGGGCAGGATCAGCAGGCGGCGTCCGCCTCCGACCAGTCCAGCGTGCAGCAGGTCACCGGGACGGTCGTGACCCTGGCCAACGACCGGGCCGAGGTCAAGATCGAGAGCGTGCCGGCGAGCGCGTCGTCCGACATCTCCGCGATGGTCGGGCAGACCGCGACGTTCACGCTCAACCCGATGACCGACAAGCCGACCGATCTCAAGGTCGGCGATCGGGTCGACCTCTGGTTCAAGCAGGATCATAGCGACCACCTCGCAACGCGGATCGCCCTCGCCGCCTCGGGCGGCGACAAGTCCGCGGATTCCACCGGATCGAGCGGCTCGGCTTCCACCTCGCAGCCAACCTCCGACAGCGCCAGCCAGGCCTCACCCCAGCAGCCCACGTCCGATACCGCCAGTCAGCCTGCACCCCAGCAGCCCAACCCCGACAGCGCCAACCAGGCCCCGAGCACCGAGGCCCAGCAACCCAGCGCCTCCTCGGCCGGCTCTCTGAGCACCAGCCAGACCTCCGGCCAGGCCGAGGGGAAGGCCCAGCCCCGCAGCTCGCTCCCGAAGACCGGGAGCCCGCTGCCGTTGATCGGGCTGATCGGCCTTGTCGCCCTGTGCGCCGCGCTGATGCTGCGGTTCACGCTCAAGGCCTAGAGAGCGCACCCCGGAGCTCCCGGCGTAGGTCTCGACGGCCTGCGCCGGGACTCGTTCTCCTCCGGGGGCGAACCTCGCATGCGACGCGCCGCCATCCTCGTGCACCGTGGGCTCATCGCCACCGCGATGCTGTGCCTGGGTACCTGGACGGCGGTCAAGGTGTATGCGTTCGTCTCGTTCGAACGCAACCAATCGCTGCTCGGCCGGCTCGTCGAGCAGCGTGAGTCGGGACGCATCCCTCGGGGGCTGCCGGGAGGCTCGGGGTACGTCGCCGCGCCCCCCGGCTCGCTGCTCGGGCGCATCGACATCCCGCGCATCGGCGTCTCGGCGATGATCCTCGAGGGCACCGGCGAGCGCTGGCTCGAGCAGGGCGCCGGCCATGTCCCCGGCACCGCGCTCCCCGCCAGCGACGGCAACGCCGTGATCGCCGGCCATCGCGACAGCTTCTTTCGCGGCCTCAGCCGGATCGACCTCGCCGACGTCATCACCGTCACGACGCCGGCCGCCACCCGGCGCTATGCGGTCGACTCGTACACGATCGTCGATCCCTCCGATGTCGCCGTCATGGCGCCCTCGACGACGGCCCAACTCACCCTGATCACCTGCTTCCCGTTCAACTACATCGGGCCGGCGCCGCACCGCTTCGTGGTGCGCGCGCACGCGATCGCCCTGGACCGCGGCGCCGGGATCGATCTGCCGCTGGCAGAGCGGGTGACGCCCGCACCGTCCCTGCTCAACCGCCCGACTCCCCTGTCCGCCCACCGCCCGGCAGCGAAGCGCCGCACCGCCGCCCGGCCGTCGCGTCACTCGCGGCCGGCGGCGCAGCGCGACACGCTCCCTCGCCAGGTCCCGGTCCCGCCCCCGCCGCCACCCCGCAAGCTCCATTGGTGGCAGCGCCTGTTCCACACCCGCTCGCGGCGGGCGTTCGCCGCGCCGCGGCGCTGACCCCCCGGCGCGGGGCCCGGCGGCGCCGCGAGCGCCGCAGGGCTCAGGGATCCAGTGGGGCGCGCCGCCCCCGGCGCGGTCTAGTCCGGTCGACGCCCGGCCTTCGCTCCGGCGAGCTTGATCAGGAGGCGGACCTGACCGGCGTGGTAGAGGTCGTGCGCGCCGATCCCCCGGATCAGCCGCGCCGCGGTGTGCTTGCCGTGGCGCTCCGACAGCCGCCGGGCCGGGAACCCGGCGACCGCCTCGCGCAGCAGCCGGTGCTCCTCGTCGAGCAACTCGAGATCGGCGCGCCAGGCAGCGCGGTCGAGCGCCGCGGGCAGCCGTGGCCAGTTGCTGCCGGCGCGCGGGAAAGAGCCGCGCGCGCCCTCGCCGGTGAGACGTCGGCGCACCGCGTACTTCCAGTAGGCGCAATGCACGACGATCTCCCAGATCGAGTGCCGTTCGGGCGCCGGCCGCCAGGCCGCCGCCTCCGCCGTCAGACCGCGCAGCGCGCCGCGCAGGTTGGGACCGTGCCATGCGGGCCGGTCGTAGGCCTCGTCGATGAGCCCGAGCAGCAGCCCAACCTCACCACCGGGACGACGTGACGCCATCGCAACCTCCGCCTGCAGCGCCGCCCGCCGCGCGGTTCGCAGCGGCCCCGCGGGCGCCCTCAGGTCCGCCGCAGGATCGACGCGAACTCGCTCGCGTCGTTGTCGTCCTTCGATCCGACCGCCGTGCCGCACACCGAACAGCGGTACTCGTACTTGTTCCCCGACGGGAGCACGAGCAGGAGGTTGCGCCGCACCGGCCGCGCGGTCCGGCAGCGCGGGCAGAACAACTCCGAGACCTCGAACTCGTCGAACTGCGATCGCTTCGCCATCTCGTCAAACCTAGGGGATGCGCCCGGCACCCGTCAAGGCCGCGCCCCGCGCCGCGCCACCTCGAGCACCGCCGCGCCCTGCAGTGCCCCCGAGCGCAGCGCCGCGAGCGCCTCGTTGGCGGCGGCGAGCGGGAACGTCTGCACCTCGGTCCGCACCCCGAGCGCGGCGGCGCGCTCCAGCAGCGCCTCCCCGTCGGCGCGGGTGAGGTTGGCGACCGAGCGGAGGGTCCGCTCCTGCCAGAGGATCGAGTACGGAAACGCCGGGATCTCGCTCATGTGGATGCCGCCGCAGACGACGGTGCCGCCCGGCGCGACGGCGCGCAGCGCGAGCGGGACGAGCGCGCCGACCGGGGCGAAGATGATCGCGGCGTCGAGCGGCTCGGGCGGCGGCTGGGTCGAGGCCCCGGCCCACGCCGCCCCGAGTCGGCGCGCGAACGCCTGGCCCGCCTCGTCGCCCGCCCGGGTGAACGCGAACACGCGCTTCCCCTCCCTCGAGGCGATCTGGCAGAGGATGTGCGCGGCCGCGCCGAAACCGTAGATACCGAGGCGCTCGACGCCCTCGCCCGCCACGCGGTACGAGCGGTAGCCGATCAGGCCGGCGCACAGCAGCGGCGCGGCGTGGACAGGGTCGAGCCCGCCGGGGAGTGGGAAGCAGAAGCGGGTGTCGGCGACCGCGAACTCCGCATAGCCGCCGTCGCGCGTGTAGCCGGTGAAGAGCGCGCGCTGGCAGAGGTTCTCGCGCCCGCCGCGGCAGTAGCGGCACGCGCCGCAGGTCCAGCCCAGCCACGGCACGCCGACGAGCTGGCCGACCGCGAGCCCAGCCACGTCCGGACCGGCCGCCGCGACCGTCGCGACGATCTCGTGCCCCGGCACCACCGGCAGCTTCGGGTCCGGCAGGTCGCCGTCGACGAGGTGCAGGTCGGTGCGGCACACGCCGCACGCGAGCACGCGCAGGAGGACCTCGCCGGCGGCCGGCCGAGGCACGTCCAGCTCGCGCCGCGCCAGCGGGAGGCCGGGCGCCTCGCACACCATCGCCGTCATTCTCTCCGGCACGCGCATCGGATCCCTCCCGTCACCTGACGAACGTTCCCCGCGGCACCCGGATTCTCGTCGCCGTTCCACGGCCCGGCCCATCAGCGGAGGATCGCGGCCCGCGGCCCTCGTGCGCCCGCACGCCGCCAGGCGCCGGAGGCGACGAGTTCGAATGACACGCCGTCGTCTCAAGTGTAGGCTTGACGCGACGGCAAAGGAGAGCGAGATGACACCCAACATCGGCACTGCCGACCGCACGGTCCGCTTCGTCGCCGGCGTCGCGATCATCGCCGCCGGGCTGATCCTCAAGAGCTGGTGGGGACTGATCGGCTTCCTGCCGATCCTGACCGCCAGCATCCGCTGGTGCCCGGCGTACGTCCCGTTCGGCATTTCCACCTGCAAGGCGGGGAGTTGAGGCTTGGAGTTCGAAGGCTTCTCGCCGGGCTCCCTCGCGTTCTTCCGAGACGTCGCGGAGCACAACAGCAAGGCGTGGTTCGAGGCCAACCGCGGTCGCTACGAGCGGGACGTGCTCGCGCCGTTCCGCGCCCTCGTCGCCGGCCTCGGCGAGCTGATGCTCGACATCGACGCCGGCCTCGAGGTGCGGCCCGCGGTCAACAAGACGATCTCGCGGATCCACCGCGACACCCGCTTCTCCGCCGACAAATCGCCGCTGCGCGACCACATGTGGCTCGTCTTCAAGCGCCCGCGCTGTGACTGGCAGGACGCGCCGGCGTTCTACTTCGAGCTCTCGGCCGACGGCTACCGCCACGGCATGGGCTACTACGCGCCCTCGCCGCAGACGATGGCGGCGTTCCGCTCGCACATCGACGCCGACCCGGACGCGTTCCGGGCGCTGGTCGGCGCGATCGGCCGCGCCCGCCGGTTCCGCCTCGCCGGCGAGGACTACAAGCGCCCTCCCGGCCGGGCCCACGACCGGGTGGTCGCGCCGTGGTACCGCAAGCGCTCGTTCTACCTCGTCCGCGAGCGCAAGCCCGACCGCGTGCTGTTCTCCACCGACCTGCTCGAGGAGCTGTCGTCCGGCTTCCACCTTCTCGCGCCGCTCTACCGCCTGCTGCTCGCGCTGCGGCTCGAACGCTGAGCGCCGGCAGGGTCTGCGAGCCGCGCGGAGCCGCGCCGCTCAGTGCTCGGGGAGATGCTTGCGCGGCCGCTCGCTCACGGTCAGCAGGTGCGACACGTGCGAGCTGCCGCCGTTGCCCGTGACCGCGAGCGTGACCGTGTAGGCGCCGGCCGCGGCGAACACGTGCGCCGGGCTGCGCACCTGGGAGGCGGCGCCGTCGCCGAACGTCCACGTCCACGAGCCGGGGGAACCGCTCGAGCCGTCGCTGAACGCCACCGCCTGACCGACCGTCGGCCACGACGGCGCGAAGGTGAATGCGGCGGCGAGGACCGGCGGCGGCGTGGTGGCGGTCGGCGTCGCCGACGCCTTGCTCCCGGCGAAGCCGGCGTCCGGCGCCGAGAAATCGCTCCACGTCGAGCCGTTGCCCGAGCGCACCCAGTACCAGTAGGTCGTGCCGCTCACCGCCGCGGTGTCGTCGAAGAACGTGCTCGAGGCGACGCCGAGGAACGTCGCAGACGCGGTGGAGCTCGCGGTGTTGCGCCAGACCTGGTAGGCGGTGGCCCCGGTCACGGCGTTCCAAACCACGCGAACCCTGTCGGCGTACGCCCCGTCGCTGGCGGCGACGCCCGTCGGCGGCGAGGGCGGGCCGACTGGCTGCGTCGGCGTGGGCGTCGGCGCGGGAGCGCTCGCATAGCCGCTGTCCGGGTTCGAGAACGGGCCCCATCCGGCCGGGTCGTGGGCCCGCACCCAGAACCAGTAGGTCGCGCCCCGGGCCGCGGTGAGGTCGTCGAAGACGATGCCGCTCGAGCCGCCCAGGTTGGCGGCGCCGGCGAGGTTGTTCGTCGCGTTGCGCCACACCTGGTACCCGTCGGCGCCGGAGACCGGGTTCCACGTCACGCGCACGCGGTCCGAGAACGTCCCGTCGCTCGCGACGACGCCGGTCGGGGCCGGCGGCGGCGAGGCGACGGAGGTGGGGGTCGGCGTCGGCCCGGGGGGCGGCGTGTGGGTCGGTGTCGGCGTCGCCGCCGGCACGCCCCCGGGGTAGAGGTACTGCGCGCAGGTCACGTCGGTGGCGTCGATCGCGTTGCAGCAGTAAGCGTACATCTGCGCGTACGGGTCCTGCACGTGGTTGAAGCCGAGGCCATGCCCGAGCTCGTGGCCGAGCATGTAGGTGTAGTTGGTGGCGCCGAGACATCCGACACCGGTGCCGAGCACGACAAACTGGCTCTGGATCGTGGCCCAGGTCGTCCCGTCGAACTGCTGGGTGCCGCCGAACCACGGCCCGCCGAATCCCAGCGTGCCGCTGCACGAGGAGTGGTTGAAGCCGACGTCGCCGCACGGGTCGTTGAACACCACGACGTTGACGCCGGACCCCGGAGTGTCCTGCCCGCCGCTGCACGTCATCGTGTAGGCGAGCGTGCCACCGTAGCGCACGTCGATGCTGGTGGACGGGATGCCGCTCCAGGCCGCGAGCGCGCTCTGCAGCTCGCCGACGCCGCCGTCCGCAATCGAGGTATCGAGCACCGAGTCGGCGTGCATGGTCACCGACCCGCCGCCGTCGAACACCTGCCAGCGCGCGTTGTGGTACGGGTTGCCGCCGCCCATGAAGGCGCAGTTCGACGGCGCGGTTTGGACGCGCACCGTCACCGGGACCTGCTCCGGCCTGGCCAGCGCCAGGCGCGGGCTCCACTCCGCCTGGCGAGCCGCGACCGCGCGGAGGTGCGGCAGCAGCAGCGCCTCCTGGTAGGTCCCGACCGCCTCCGGCAGCACGCCGTCGGGGCGCGGGAACGCGGCGATCGCGTAGCTCTCGTCGAGCGGCGCGAGCAGCCGCGACCCGTCGCGGCCCTCGACCCGCTCGAGGATCCCGTACGCCATCACCTCGGGCGACCACTCGCCGGTGGGCCGCTCGCGCAGGAACAGGAGGTAGACGTGACCCGGCTGGAAGCGCGGCGAGCCGGGCACCAGCCAGCCGGTGTCGCCGACCTCGCCGCCCGGCGCCGCCACGGTGAGGCGGTCGCGCGGCGCCACCGCTCCCGCGACCGCGTCGATCACGCGGAACGTGGTGAGGGTGAACAGCAGCGCGCCGCGCTGCGAGACGTGCGGCGCGCCGGCGAGGCCGAGGACCACCGCGTCGGAGCCGCGGGCGAGCTCGCCGAGGCTCTGCGGCGGGATGATCGACGCCGCGCGGGCGGCGACCGCGGCGACAAACACGGCGGCAGCCGCGACCCCGCGCACCGGCCGGCAGAGAGAATTCGCACTCACAGTTGCGATTCTATTCCTGGGACTCGGTCCGCGTGTGAGACCGCTCACCTCGGGCAGGTGCCGTGCCGCGCACGAGAGCGCCCGCCTGGCTCGCCTTCGCGCCTGGCGGTTGCGGGAACGCCGGCGCGAGGCACTTCCACCTTGTTCTCGCCACAGGTTCCGTGCCTGGGCTGGCGCGAGCGTGGCCGGCCGCCCGCGCGGCGGTGCTCTCTCCGGCCCTTGCGATCGCGGTGGGTCCGCCCCATTGCCGCCCAGGCGCGGAGGACGAGCGCCCGTCTGCCGGCCCGGCTTCCTGCCCCGGTCGGACCCGATCGCCATCCAGTCGCAACGACCGCGCAATGGAGGGCATTGCGAATCAAGAGTTTGACATTGACTTGACAACTGAGAAATCTGGTTATATAACCATAGCCGTAATTAGCCGAGCAACCCTCGGCTGATTTTCGGAGCGAGCTTGTGAAGAAAGGAACAAGAACAAAGACCCCCCACGGCCGAACCGACTGCGCGACGCGCACCGCGCCGCCGCGGTCGGCGGCCAACCAACCCGGCCCGGAGGCGCGCCGCGCCGCACCTCGGGGCGAGAGCGAAGGAGAAGGAGGAGAGCGATGAGACGATACGGGACTTTCGTGGCCGTGCTTGTGCTTGCACCGGCAATCGCGTTCGCGCAGGCTGCGGCGCAGGGCCAGCCGCCGAGCGACGCCAAGGAGCAGGGCGTCGCCGCGCTGCAGAAGGACCTCCAGGACATCGAGAAGCGACTCGATAAGGTGGAGAAGAAGTCGGCGCAGGACCGCATCAACTTCACCGGCGACTTCCGCTTCGAGGCCCACGCGCTCGCCTCGAGCATCCCCGACCACTACGACGGGATGCTGCTGCAGAACGGCCTCGTCAACACGATCTTCTACTACGGCGCGACCGGCCAGCTGCCGGCCAGCCCGTCGGCGGTGAGCCAGTTCGTCGCCCAGCACTACGGCGACTACCTGTACTTCACCAACAACCTGACGTTCGCCCAGCTCAAGGGCTACATGGGGATGTTCCCGCCGCAGATGCAGCAGCAGCTGATGGCCTCGCTCCTGCCCGGCGCCTTCGTCAAGGGGTACGACGTCAACAACGGCAGCCTCTACACCAGCCGCCTGCGGCTGAACATGCAGGCCGACGTCGACGACGACATCTCGTTCGCGGGCCGCCTCGCGATGTACAAGGTGTGGGGCGACTCCACCGGCGTGCAGGTGTTCAACGGCCAGTCGAACTCGTTCGACATCGACGGCAACACGGCCGGCGTGCCCAACTCCGACGTCCTCCGCGTCGAGCGCGCCTACTTCGACTGGAAGAACCTGTTCGGCCTGCCGCTCTACCTCTCGATCGGCCGCCGCCCCTCCACCGGCGGGCCGCCGATGAACCTGCGCCAGGGCGAGCTGCGCGGCGGCACGCCGATGGGCGCGCTGATCGACTTCCAGTTCGACGGCATCACGGTCGGCTACCACCTCGCCGAGAACTCGACGTTCCGCCTCTGCTACGGGCGCGGTTACGAGTCGGGATTCGGCAACGGCCAGGTGCTGCAGCAGCCCGCCGACCGGCTCAAGGACGCCGACTTCTTCGGCATCAACTGGGACATCTGGAGCACCGACGAGATGCTGGTGCAGACCACCGTGGCGCGGGCGTTCAACCTCACCGACGGCTTCAACGGGCTGGTCGTGCTGCCCAACAACCCGCTCACCGGGCAGCCGGTCGGGGCGCCGGTGCTGATGCGCTTCACGCCGTCGGCGAACCTCGGCGACATGGACATCGCCGGCCTGCTCGTCCAGCGCCGGGACGGCCCGGTCGACTGGTTCGTCAACGTCGACTACGTCAAGAGCCACCCCAACGGGGTCACGACGCCGTTCGGCGGGCTGTTCTCCGACCCGTTCGAGACGCCGACCGAGCACAGCGGCACGATGGTCTACGTCGGCGGCCGCTACACGCTCCCCAACGAGAAGACGATGATCGGCGTCGAGTACAACCAGGGCTCGAAGTACTGGTTCAACTTCACCCCGGCGCAGGACGACATCATCGCCCCCAAGACCAACACCCGCGGCAAAGTCGTCGAGGCGTACGTCATTCACCAGGTCGCGAAGAAGTTCCAGGTCAAGCTCGCGTACATCGACTACAGGTACGACTACACCGGCTCCGGCTGGCACCTCGGCACGCCGAAGCCGATCGACTCCACCCCGATCATGGGGTTCCCGACCTACGACAAGGCGCAGATGCTGACGCTGTCGATGACCGCGAAGTTCTAGAGACGTCGCCAGAGACCGGGGGCCAGGGGCCGGACCCCTGCCCCCGCGCCTCGGCCACCGTCGGGACGTAGGGCAGCGAAAGGAGAACGGAGATGAAGCGCAGCAAGTGGGCTGTGACGTTTGCGATGCTCGCCGCGTTCACCGCCGCGCTGGCGGTGGCGGGCGGGAGCGAGACCAAGGGCAAGTTCAACTTCAAGAAGACGTGCAAGCCGTGCCACGTCAAGAACGCGAAGGGCGGCGAGGTCACGCCGCTGACCAAGACGCAGGAGCAGTGGCAGCGCTACTTCAAGGCCGGCAAGCACGACAAGGGCGGCGAGGAGCTCACCAAGTTCCTCACCCCCGAGCAGCTCATCGACGTGCAGACGTTCCTCGTCAACCACGCGGCCGACTCCCCGCAGCCCGAGACCTGTGGCGGATGAGGCCGGCTGCGACGTGATCCACGCCGCTCCGAGCACCGGGGCCCGGCGCCGGGTCGCCGGGTCCCCGGGAGGGGCGGCACCGTGCCGGCGGGACGACCGGGGCGAGGGCGCGATACGAGAGCGAAAGGAGGCGTCATGAGCAAGATCGGGGGCAGGCCCCTTCGGCCGGGACGTGCGGCACCGCGCCGCCTGGCACTGCTCGCGGTGGCCGGTTCGGCGCTGCTGGCCGCCGGACGCGCGCCGTTGGTCACAGCGGGTGCGGCGCCGCCCGCCGAGCCGCCGCGGATCACCCACCCAGCGCTCGTCCTCAAGGACACCGCCGGCAGGAACGTGCTCGAGACCGGTCAGCCGATCAGCACGCGGCAGACCTGCGGCGGCTGCCACGACTACGACTTCATCGCCGACAGCCTCCACTTCCAGCAGGGCAAGGCCGAGATGGACCCCAAGCTGCTCGCGTCGCACGGCATCGCCCCGTTCAACTCCTCGCCCGGCATGTTCGGGAAGTTCTCGCTCATCCCCAACCGCCAGCTCACGCACCCCGGGGTCACCGACGCCGCCGACGCCGACATGAGTCAGCCCGAGTGGCTGACCAAGTGCGGGGTCTGCCACACCGGCGGCGGGGTCTCCGAGTACGACTTGGCGGGACGGCGCTTCCTCGCCCCCGGCGCCCGCGCCGAGGGGCCGCTCGACCCCAGCTACACGATCCGCGACCGCGTGTCCGGCCAGGTCGTCCCCTGGGACTGGGCGAAGAGCGGCGTCGCCGAGGCCGACTGCTTCCTGTGCCACACGCCCAAGGCCAGCCGGGGCGCGCGCCGCGAGGCCATGGCGGCGGGCAACTTCCGCTGGGCCGACAACGCGACGCTGGCCGACACCGGGATCGTCGTCAAGGCCGCCGACGGGAGCTACACGTACGTCCGGTCCGCGTTCAACCCCGACGGCACCGTCAAGGACGAGGCGCTCGCCCTTTCCGACCCGACGCTGGAGAACTGCGCCCAGTGCCACGGCTTCACGGCGCGGAGCGCGACCGCGATCCGGCCCATCCAGCACGCCGACATCATGCGCGGCACCGAGAAGACGGGGTGGGTCTACGACGGCGCCAGGATCAGCGACACCTCGTCGCCGCACATCGTCGGCCGCGAGACGATGGACTTCCCGTGGGACGTGCACGCGGCCAAGGGCATGGTCTGCATCGACTGCCACTTCTCGCCGAACAACCCGGGGCGGATGATCCAGGCCGATCCGGCCAAGAACCTCAGCTACCGCCCGGGCGTCGACGACATCGCCGTCTACCTCAAACGCCCCGACCACAACTTCGCGCGCGGCAGCATCCCGCCCGAGACGGTGAACGTAACCCGTCACGACACGATGCGCGGCTGCCGCGACTGCCACGAGGCGGAGAAGGGCCACGCGTTCCTTCCCTACCGGAGCCTCCACTTCAAGGCCTTGGCGTGTCAGACCTGCCACATCCCGGCGGTCCACTTCTGGGCGTACCGCAGCGACCAGTGGGCGTTCCTGATGGACACCGGGACCAGCCGCATCACGTTTCGCGGCATCGACGGCGACATCGTGAACCCGGACGCGAAGGTGACCGGCTACAAGCCCGCCTACATCCCGACGCGCCGCAAGGACGGCGGAATGGAGATCCGCCCGACCAACCTCATCACCGGCGTCTACTGGTTCGACGCGGCGAAGGGCAGGCCGGTGTTCACCTGGCAGGTCCAGAAGGCGTTCTTCACCGGCTGGGACGCCGACAACGGTTGGACCTACCGCCCCGAGATCGTCAAGGCGTTCGGCGACAAGGACGGCATCATCGACGTGGAGCAGGCCAGGTTCGACTCGCCCGAGAAGATCGCGCTGGTGCGAGAGCTGCTCCAGAAGCACGCCGGCGTCCGCGACCCGCAGCTCCGCATCGACGTCGCGCCATGGGCGATGAGCCACAGCATCGCCGGCAAGGAGCAGGCGACCAGGACGTGCACGGCGTGCCACGCCCGCGACAGCATCTTGCAGCGGCGCCTCGACCTCGACAGCGCGCTGCCCCGGGGCGTCCCGGTCTTCTTCCAGGGACGGCGCGCCGAGGTGGTGCGCTGGGACGGCAAGGAGCCGGACTTCGACAACCGCTCGTTGCTCGCGTCGTTCTACGTCATCGGCAACAGCCGCGTCGGGTGGGTCGAGCTGCTGGGGTGGATCGCGGTCGCCGCGGCGCTCCTGTTCGGGCTGGTCCACGGCGGCGTGCGCGTCTTCGGAGGACTGCGATGAGCTCCCGGGAACCGCTCTATGCGTTGCACGAGAGGATCTGGCACTGGCTCCAGGCGGCGGGGATGGCCGCCCTGCTGCTCTCCGGGTTCTCCATCCACTACCCCGATCGCTTCGCCGTCTTCGGCTCGATGGCGAACGCGATCGCGCTGCACTCGTGGGTGGGCTTCGCCCTCATCCTCAACGCCTTCCTCGGCCTCTTCTACCACCTCACGGCGGACAAGTACCGCCACTTCCTGCCCCGAATGGACGACTTCACCGGCGGCGCGGTCCGCCAGGCGCGCTTCTACCTCTACGGCATCTTCAAGGGCGAGCCTCACCCGTTCGAGACCGACCCCCGCCACAAGCTCAACCCGCTCCAGAAGATCACCTACCTCGCGTTGCTCAACATCCTGCTGCCGTTCCAGATCGTCACCGGCGTCCTGATCTGGGGCGCGAACCGCTGGCCCGACACGTTCGAGCACCTCGGCGGGCTGCGCGTGCTCGGGCCCGCGCACACGCTCGGGGCGTTCCTCTTCCTCGCCTTCGTGATCGGGCACGTCTACCTGGCGACGACCGGCAGCACGCCGCTGGCGCTACTCCGTGCGATGGTCACGGGCTTCGAGGAGCCGGCACGGAGCCGGTGCCCGGCAGCGGAGCCGGCCCGCCCCGAGGACCCGGACCGCGCTCCCGCATCGGAGGCGCCGCCGGCGCCGGCGGACGTCGGGGGCGAGAGCGTCGCCGCGGCCCCCGAGTCGTGACGCGCCGCTCGCGACCGGCCGGCCGACGCGGCCGGTGACGGCGCCCGGGGCGTAAGCTGCGAGCGGCGACGAAAGGACCGCAGATGAGCGCGACCACTGACCGCAGGCAATTCGTTGCAACCCTCACCGGGATCGGCGTGGCCGGGCTTGCCGGCCTGACCGCGGCCTCGGCGGCGGTGCCGCAGCCGGGCTCGCCGCAGGACCAGCCTCCGCTCGAGCTCCTCGGCCGGCTCCCCTGGCCGTACCGCGAGCAGGATGCCGGCGCCGCCGCGCAGCGCGCGTTCGCGACCTACCCGCGCGGCGGCTGCATGCTCGCCGTGTTCGATCCGATCGTCCGCACCGCCGCCGAGCGCCTCGGCGCGCCGTACACGGCGTTCCCCTTCGGCATGTTCACCTACGGCGCCGGCGGCGTCGCCGGCTGGGGGACCCTGTGCGGCGCCCTCAACGGCGCCGCGGCGGCGTTCTCCCTGCTCTCGCCGCAGCCCGCCGGGCTGATCTCGGCGCTCTATTCGTGGTACGAGCGCGAGGCCCTTCCGGAGGCGCCGCCTGCCGGCCTGCGCTACCCGAACGTCCCGGCCGTGGCGGGCTCGGTGCTCTGCCACGCGTCGATCGCCGCGTGGTGCAAGGCCTCGGGCAAGCGCAGCAACTCGCCGGAACGCGCCGAGCGCTGCGGCGCACTCTCCGGCTCGGTTGCGGCCAAGGCGGTGACGCTCCTCAACGCGCAGGCCGCCCGCACGCTCGTCGTCCCCGCGCCGGACCAGGCGACCGCCGCCTGTCTGGGCTGCCACGGAGCGCAGGGGAACCTCGGCAACGTCGCTGGCCGGATGACCTGCGCGCCCTGCCACACCCCGTCGGAGTTGGCCGCTTCAGGCCATCCGAAGGTCTAGGGCCGCGTCCTCCGCCCTGGCCGCTCGCGCCGCTTGAGGGCCACGTCGAGAAGGCGCAACGGGGCTTGACGTGGGTCCGTTATGGGCATATGCTCGTAACGGTCTGACACATGGCTCGCCCCTGCCAACCCCGCCGGATCTGCCGCCGCCATCACGCGGCCGGGATGCGCCCGATCGGCCGGCCCGCGTTCGACCTCCCCGTGGTGGCGCTGCAGGCCGACGAACTCGAGGCGCTCCGGCTCGCGGACCTCGAGGGCCTGTACCAGGAGACGGCGGCGGAGCAGATGCAGGTCTCGCGGCCGACGTTCGCGCGCATCCTGAGCCGGGCGCGCATGACCGTCGCGGACGCTCTCGTCAACGAGAAGGTGCTGCTGGTGGCGGGCGGCCCGGTGGTCGAGACGATCGCCGCGCCAACGCCGTGCCCGATCCACTGGGGCGGAGCGCGCCGCGGCCGCGGCTGCCGGTGCCATGGGCATGGGGCGTTCGCCCCGGCCAACACGCCGAAGCTGCCGGACGTGACCCGGGGGGTGAACGACGCCCCCGGAAAAGGAGAGAACGATGCCGAATCATGATGGAACAGGACCGACCGGGAACGCGCACCGCGGCCGTCACAGGGGTCGTGGTTTCTCCGCCGTCGAGCCAGCCGCGACCGGCGTGCCCGCCGCGACGCCCCAGCGCCACGGAGGGCGGAGGCTGCGGCTGCGCGAGAGAGGCCTCGACCCAGACGGCGGCGGACCACTGACCGTCCCCCCGCGCGGCCGTGCGCGAAGGCTGCGGCACGGCGCCACGCCGACCGGTCGCACCTGACGCGCTCCGGGCGCCGCGACACCGGCGACGCCCGCGGGCCGTGCGTTACCGGTGCCCGTGTGCCGACCCATCCGCATCGAACACCACAGATCTGAACGGAGGTCACAATGCCGAGAATCGCGGTTCCTCTGTCCGGCGACACCTTCTGCGCCCACTTCGGTGGCGCCGAGCGGTTCGCCATCTTCGAGAGCGGTCATGACGAGGCGGGCGCGCTCTCGCGTCGCGACGCGACGCCACCGCCCCACGAGCACGGGTCGTACCCGCTCTGGCTGCGCTCGGAGGGCGTCACGACGGTACTCGCGGGCGGGATGGGCCCGCGCGCGGTGCAGATGCTCGAGCACTTCGGGATCGAGGTCGTGCTCGGCGTCGCGGGCGCCGACCCGGCGGAACTCGTCGCCGCCTTCCTGCGCGGCGAGATCCGCTCGACGGGGAGCTCGTGCGAGGGACACCACCTCCACCGCTGCCACGATCACGAGGAGACCGTCCGCTAGGGCGTCGCGGCGGCCACGACCGCCGGTTTCACCGTCGAACGCCCTCGTCCCCGCTGGGTTTGAGGACGAGAGCGAGCAGCTCGGGCAGGCGGGCGAGGAACGCCGAGCGGGCGAGCGCCACCGCCCCGGCGCGGCGCGCGGCGGCGAGCCGCTCGGTTTCGACGTGCGGCGCGAAGGCGAGGACGCCGGCGCCGGCGCGTACGAGCGCGGCGATCGCCGCCGGCACATCCCCGCCGGCTGCGCCGAGGTCGATCACCACCGCGGCGAAGCCGCCGGCAAGCGCCTGCGCGGTGTCGAGCACCGCGACCGGCTGCGCACCGGCGTTGTTGATGGCGCTCTCGAGCGGGATGCGCAGGAACAGGTTCGGCACCAGCAACGCGACGCGCGGCGTCTCAGCCACGACGCGCCTCGACGGCGAGGTCCGGCCGGTTGGTGGTGATCGAGGCGACCCCGAGCCGGGCCAGCTCGCGCATCCGGGCCGGCCGGTTGACGGTCCAGGGGTGGAGCTCGACGCCCCACGCCGACACCCGCTCGACCAGCGTGTGGCGTGGCGAGAGCGCGACGCCGGCGGGCGGCGGCCCGGGCGGCATCTCCCCCACCACCCACGACCGCGCGAGCGCGGGGAGCGCCTCGCCGAGCGGCGCCAGCACGGCGAGCGCGGAGGAGATCAGCCGCGTCGTCGCGGCGCGCGGCTCGAGCGCGCGCCGCAGCTCTCCGAGGCCGGCGAGCAGGCGCCACGCCGGCAGCGGCTTCACCTCGACGAAGAGCCACCCCTCGGCGGGCACGGCGGCGGCGACCTCGACCAGGCTGGGCACGCCGTCGCGGTGCAGGTCGTCCCAGCTCCACTCGGCGACCGGACGGCCCGCGCGCGAGCGGTCGTGGTGGCAGACCCAGACGCCGTCCGCGCAGGGGCGGATGTCCACCTCCACGCCATCCGCGCCGATCTCCAGCGCCGCCTCCACGCCCGCGAGCGAGTTGTCCGGCCAGCGCACCGGGAAGCCGCGGTGGCCGATGACCAGGGGCGTCGCGGTCATGCCAGGATCGAGTATCCGCCGTCCACGATCAGCGTCTGGCCGTGGATCATCGCCGCGTACTCGGTGCAGAGGAAGACCACCACGTTGGCGACGTCCTGCGGCGTGATCAGCCGGCCGGCGGGGGTGCGCCGCGCCGCCTCGTGAAGCAGCTGCTCGCGGTTGGGGAAGTGCTTGAGCGCGTCGGTGTCGACGGTCCCCGCCGACACCGCGTTGACGCGCATGCCGCGCGGAGCGAGCTCCGCCGCGAGGTGGCGCACCATCGACTCGAGCGCCGCCTTCGAGGCCCCGACCGCGGTGTAGTTGGGGATCGCGCGCACCGCGCCGAGCGAGGAGACCGCGACCACCGTCTTCTCCCCCGCCGAGGAGGTCTCGAGGAACTCCTGCACCAGCGGGAGGAGCGCCCCGGCGTTGATGTCCATGGTCCAGTGGAAGTGGTGCAGGTTGAGGTCGTGCACCGACTTGAGGACGCCCGACGCGGCGTTCGAGACGACGATGTCGAGGCCGCCCCAGCTCTCGCGGATCTGGGCGAACATGCGCTTGACGTGCTCCTCGTCCGCCACGTTGCCCTTGAGCAGCAGCGCGCGGGCGCCGCGCGCCTCGATCTCGCGCACCACCTCCTCCGCCGGCCCGCGGTGGCGGAAGAAGTTGATCGCCACATCGACCTTGAGGTCGGCGAGCGAGAGCGCGATCGCCCGGCCGATGCCGCGCGAGGATCCCGTCACCAGGGCGCGTTTGCCGCGCAGTCGCAGGTCCATCCAGTCGGTGCCTCCGCGACGAACGATACCCGGATTTTGTCTCACTTGCAACGCTGGGGCAGCGGGGAATTCGCCGCTTCCGGGCGCGGCGAGGACCGGCCGCCAGCCGGCCAGCGGACGACCGGCGCGCCGCGCGTCCCTGGTGTATACTGCGTGGCCCTCGGCGGAGACCGGGTGCGGAGGTTCATCCATGCTGTTGGTGGCGACCGATCTGCGGGCCGGCAACATCGTGATTCACAACGGTCAGCTCCACCGGGTGCTGTCGGTGGTCCACGTGACGCCCGGGAACTGGCGCGGCATGGTCCAGTGCAAGCTGCGCAACCTCAAGACCGGCAACCAGATCGAGCACCGGTTCCGGTCCGAGGACCGGGTCGACAAGGCGTCGCTCGACACCCAGGACATGCAGTACATGTACTCCGACCCGTCCGGCAACCACTTCATGAACACCGAGACCTACGAGCAGATCTCGCTCTCCGACGAGGTGCTCGGCGACGCCAAGGGCTACCTCCTGCCCGAGACCGTGATCACGATCGACTTCTACGAGAGCAACCCGGTCGCGATCGAGCTGCCGAACACGGTCGTGCTCGAGGTGGTCGAGACCGAGCCCCCGCTGCGCGGCGCCACCGCCTCGGGCGGGTCGAAGCCGGCCAAGCTCGAGACCGGCGTCACGGTCGCGGTGCCGCAGTTCATCGAGCCCGGCACCAAGGTGATCGTCGACACCCGCACCGGCGAGTACGTCTCCCGCGCCTAGAGGACGGGGTCCGGGGTCCGGGGTCCGGGATCCGGGGTCCGGGGTCCGGCAAGACGGAAGCACACCGGTCCAGGATGAACGGCCTGAGGCTGCACGGCTCCCCCCGTCCGCGCCTCTCCGCTCGGGCTAGAAAAGCGACGTGCTGGTCGCGAGGAACAGCGGTTTGCCGCCGCGGTCCGGGAACGCGACCTCGAGGCGGATCACGCGCAGGATCGCGGCGCGCGTCGACTCGATCAAGAGGCCCACGCCGGCGTCCTTGCGGATCCCGTCGGTCGCGGGGCCGACGCGCGGCGCCCAGGTCTGGCCGGCGTCGCCGAACACCGTCAGGCCGATGATCCCGAGGTGAAGCACCTCGCCGGTGAGGCGGTGGCGCCACTCGAGGTTCGCCACCGCGCGGGAGGTGCCGTCGAACGTCATCGGATCCCAGCCGCGCAGTCCGGTGTCCGCGCCGAGTGCCAACTGCTGGTCGAGGTCGAGGTCGTGGCCGACGTCCGCCGCGAGGCGCGCCCGCCAGCCGATGTCTCCGGGGCGCGCCGTCCCGACCTCGACGTGCGTCACGGTGTTGGCGAGGCCGCCGCCCTCGGCGCGGCCGGAGAGGGAGAGGTCGGCCCAGGTGAGCTGCGCGCCGCGCAGCCACGCCGCGTTGACGTCGCCGGCGAGGGCGATCCGGCCGCGGTCGCCGCCGAACGCCGGCAGCGACACGCCCACCTGGGCGGTCCAGTTCGGCCCGAGCGCGACGTCCTCCTGGCGCTGCCAGGCGCGGAAGCCGCGCACCACCCTCCAGCGGTCGACCTGCTGCTCGAAGCCGACGAGGATGCCGCGCAAGTCGCGCGCGTCGGGCGTCGGCGCTCCGCCGCCGGCGAGCACGCGCCAGTTCGAGTAGCTGGCGCGGTCGGCGAAGATCCCGAGGCGCAGCCGGTCGGTGGCGTCGCCGTCGCTCGGGAGGCGGATGCCGCCCCAGAGCTGGAAGCTCGCGGTGCGGATCTCGCCCTCGATCACCTTGTCGCCGCTCGCCCACAGCCACTCGTGCTGATCGCCCCGCGACCACGCCAGCCCGGCCGCGCGCGGGGTCGCGAGCGCGAAGAACGGGTACTGCACGCCGAACGAGTCGGCGGAACCGTCGGTGGCGTTGACGTGCGCGGCCTCGAGCTGCCAGCGGCTGCCGAGCAGGAGCGGGTCCTTGTAGATCACGGTCCGCTTCGTCCGCTCCGGGTTGGAGTCGAGGTCGAGGATGACGGTCTTGCCCCAGCCGAGCAGGTTCTGCTCCGCGAGCGAGAAGCCGGCGTGCTGCTGGCCGCCGAAGCGGCCGTAGGAGAACCCAACCTCAGTGGTCCACTGGTCATGGGTCTCCACGACGATCTCCGCGCCGCCCGGGACCGGCCGCGCCGTGATGTCGACCGGGCTCAGGAAGCCGGTGTCGCGCAGTGTCCGCTCGGTCTCCGCCAGCCGTGCCGGGTCGACGGCGTCGCCGACCGCGAACAGCAGCAGCGAGCGGATGAAGCGCTCCTTCGTCATCACGTGCAGCGCGTTGGCCCAGCGGTAGGGCCAGGTCGAGGTCCCCGGCTGGTCGAGGTCGAACACGTCGTGCTCGACGATCCTGATCGCGACGATCCGGGTGCCCGGCGCCACCTCGCCCGCATCGCCGCTCAGCGAGACCGCGAGGAGGAGCGCCAGGAGCATTCCGCCGATTCTACGGGCGAGGCAGCCGGCTCCGTTGCGGTCGCTCATGCGCGACCGGGCGGCGCCGGAGCCGCCGGCGAGGAGTGGATTCCGCAACCGCGCCTCATTTGCCGTGTACGATAGCGGCCCTGGGGGGAGGATGCGAGTCGCGGAGAACGTCCTGGACCTGGTCGGCGCGACGCCGATGCTGCGCCTGCGCCAGCTCGAGGGCGGCAGCGGTGAGATCTGGGCCAAGCTCGAGATGCTCAACCCCGGCGGGTCGGTGAAGGACCGCATCGGCGCCGCGATGGTCGCGGCCGCGGAGGCGGACGGCCGTCTCGGCCCCGGCGGCACGGTCGTCGAGGCGACCGCGGGCAACACCGGCATCGGCCTCGCGCTCGCCGGCGTGCAGCGCGGGCACCGCGTCGTGCTGTTCGTGCCGGAGAAGTACTCGGTCGAGAAGCAGCACCTGATGCGGGCGCTCGGCGCCGAGGTGATCGTCACGCCGACCGAGGAGGGCATGGCCGGCGCGCAGCGGCGCGCGCGCTCGTTCGCCGCCGCGACGCCGGGCGCCGTCTGGGTCGACCAGTTCTCCAACCCGGCCAACCCCGCCGCGCACGAGGAGACGACCGGCCGCGAGATCCTCGCCCAGACCGGCGGGCGGGTCGACGCGCTGGTGGTCGGCTGCGGCTCGGGCGGGACGCTGACGGGGATCGCGCGCTGCCTGCGGCGGCAGCTTCCCGCGCTCCTCGTCGTCGCGGTCGAGCCGCAGGGATCGGTGCTCGGCGGCGGCGAGCCCGGCCCGCACGCGGTCGAGGGCATCGGCATGGACGAGGTTCACCCGGTCGTCGACCGCGCACTGATCGACGAGGTGATCGCCATCGACGACCCCGAGGCCTTCGCCACGGTGCGGCGCCTCGCCCGCAGCTGCGGCGTCCTGGCGGGCTCATCGGGCGGCGCCAACGTCGCGGCCGCGATCCGCGTCGCCGCCCGCCTCGGGCCCGGCCGGCGCGTCGTCACGATCGTGCCCGACTCCTGCGAGCGCTACCTTTCCAAGGACATCCTGCGTCTGTTCGCGGAGGGAGAATGAAGCCATCGACCACGTGCGTCCACGCCGGCGGCGAGCCGGACGCCGCCACCGGCGCCGTGACGGTCCCGATCTACGCCACCTCGACCTACGCCTATGCCGGCTTCGGCGAGCACCGCGGCTGGGAGTACTCGCGCACCGGCAACCCGACCCGCGCGGCGCTCGAGCGCGCGGTCGCCGAGCTCGAGGGCGGCGTCGACGCGTGCGCGTTCGCCTCCGGCATGGCGGCGATCGACGCCGTCACCGACCTGCTCTCCGCCGGCGACCACGTCGTCGCCGCCGACAACCTCTACGGCGGGAGCTACCGGCTGTTCACCACCATCACCGCCAGCCACGGCATCGAGGTCACGTTCGTCGACGCCAGCGACGCCGCCGCGATCGCGGCCGCGTGCCGGCCGCGCACCCGCCTGGTGTTCGTCGAGACCCCGACCAACCCGCTGATGCGGCTGGTCGACCTTCCCGCGGCGGCGCGCGTCGCGCGTGACCGCGGCGCCTCGCTCGCCGTCGACAACACGTTCCTCTCGCCGGTGCTGCAGCGCCCGTTCGAGTACGGCGCCGACCTCGTCGTGCACTCGACGACCAAGTACCTCAACGGCCACTCCGACGCCGTCGGCGGGGTCGCGGTGGCGCGCGACGCCGACCTCGCGCGGCGCCTGCGCACGGTGCAGAACTCCGCCGGCGCGATCATGGGGCCGTTCGACGCCTACCTGGTGCTGCGCGGGATCCGCACGCTCGCGGTGCGGATGGCGGCACACGAGGCGAACGGGCGGCGCCTGGCGGCGTTCCTCGCCAAGCAGAAGACGGTCGAGCGGGTCCACTACCCCGGCCTCGAGGACCACCCGCAGCACGCGCTCGCCCGCCACCAGCAGGCCGGCTTCGGCGGCATGATCTCGCTCGACCTCGGCAGCCTTGACCGCGCCCGCGGCTTCTGCGCCGGGCTCAAGCTATTCACCCTGGCGGAGTCGCTCGGCGGGGTCGAGTCGCTGGTCTGCCACCCCGCGACCATGACCCACGCCAGCATCCCGGCCGAGGAGCGCCGCCGGCTCGGGATCGGCGACGGCATGGTGCGCCTCTCGGTCGGCATCGAGGACGGCGCCGACCTCGAGCACGACCTCGCGCAGGCGCTCGCCGCGCTGTGATCCGGGCGCGGCGGCAGGCGCCGCTACCGGACCGGCCCCCTGCCGTCTCGCAGAGCTCCGCTAGCCCGACCGTGCCGGGCCCGGGAGGAGCGAGCGGCCGGTGCGGAGGCCGACGACGAACCACCCGAGCGCGAGCACCCCGACGGCGAAGACCGTGTCGCCGACGACCCGCAGCCAGCGGAACAGGTGCACGGCCGGCGTCTGCGTGAACTCGGCGGAGCGCGCGTACCACATCCCGTGGGTCACGCTCGCCCACGTCTGGAGCAGCCCGACCGGGAGCAGGCTCAGGACGCACATGAGCGCGAGGCCGACGTTCATCGCCCAGAACGAGAAGGCGAGGACCCGCGTCTTCCACGGCCTTCGCGCCGCGAGCCCCTTGATGCAGAAGAGCATCAGCCCGATCCCGAGCATCCCGTACACGCCGAACAGCGCCGCGTGTCCGTGCAGCGGGGTCGTGTTGAGCCCCTGCATGTAGTAGAGCGCGATCGGCGGGTTGATGAGGAACCCGAAGATCCCAGCGCCCACGAGGTTCCAGAACGCGACCGCGACGAAGAAGTGGATCGGCCACCGGTACGCCGCGACCCACGGCCGCGCGCGCGCGAGCGTGAGGTTGCCGTACGCCTCGAACCCGATGAGCACGAGCGGCACGACCTCGAGCGCCGAGAACGACGCCCCCAGCGCGAGCACCGAGACCGGCGTCCCGGTGAAGTAGAGGTGGTGGAACGTCCCGATGATCCCGCCCGCGAGGAAGATCGTGGTCGAGAACAGCACCGCCGCGGTGGCGGAGCCCACGCGCAGCAGCCCCATCCGCGTGAACAGGAACGCGATCACCACGGTCGCGAACACCTCGAAGAACCCCTCGACCCAGAGGTGCACGACCCACCACCGCCAGTACTCGGCGATCGCGAGGTTGGTCTGTCGACCCCACATCAGCCCCGCGCCGTAAAACAGCGCGATCGCCACCGTCGACACGAAGAACAGGCCGAGCAGCGAGCGGCTCTCGCCGGGCCGGCGCAGCGCAGGGGCCAGCGCCCGGCCCATCAGCGCGAGCCAGATCAGGAGGCCGACGAACAGGAAGATCTGCCAGAACCGGCCGAGGTCCACATACTCGTACCCCTGGTGCCCGAACCAGAAGTTCGCCCGCAGGCCGAGCCTCTGCATCACGCCGAACCACTGGCCCGCCATCGAGCCGGCGACGATGACCAGCAGGCAGAGGTACAGCAGGTTGACGAGCGCCCGCTGCCCGCGCGGCTCGTGCCCGGACACCGCCGGCGCCATGTAAAGACCCGTCGCGAGCCACGCCGTCGCGATCCAGAAGATCCCGAGCTGCAGGTGCCACGTCCGCGCGACCGAGTACGGCAGCCAGCCGGCGATCGGGACGCCGTAGAACCCGCTGCCCTCGACGCCGTAGTGCGCGGTGATCGCGCCGAGCACGACCTGCACGACCAGCAACGCGGCGGCCGTCCAGAAGTACTTGAGGGTCGCCCTCATCGACGGCGTAGGCGCGGCCCCGAGGAGCGGGTCGGCGTCGGGGACGGGTAGGTCGCGCTCTTCGTGGCGGCGCTGGACCGCGAACGTCCACGCGAGCGCCCCGATCCCCGCGATCAGGAAGATGACGCTCGCGCCGGTCCAGAGGATCAGCGACGCCGAGGGCAGGTTGCCAACGAGATCCTCCGGAGGCCAGTTGTTGGTGTACGTCACCGCACTGCCGGGACGATCGGTGGTGCAGGCCCAGGCGGCCCAGAAGAAGAAGCCGTTCAGCTTGCGGAGGCGCTCCGGGTCCTTGATCGCGTCGGCCGGGAGGGCGTACGCGGCGCGCAGCCCCGCCAGCGCGGGATCGTGCCCGAACAGCGCCGTGTAGTGGGCCGCCACCGCCGTGATCGCGGCCGCCCGATCGGCCGAGACCGCGAGGTCGCCGGTCGTGCGGTCGTAGGTGTTGGTCCGCTCCTCCTGAGCCAAGCGTGCGCGCAGCATCGCCCGTGCCTCGCCGTCGAGCTCCGAGTACGCCTTGCCGTACGCCCCGCGCGCCCAGCGGTCGAGCCGGAACGTCGCCTCGCGGTGGAGCCAGTCGGCGGACCAGTCGGGCGCGACGTACGCGCCGTGCCCCCACACCGTCCCGACCTCCTGCCCCCCCATCGACTGCCAGACGTTCTGACCGTCCTTGATGTCCTGCCCGGTCCACAGCACCGATCCGCCGGGTGTAACGACCCGCGCCGGCACCGGCGGCGCCTTTCGGTAGATCTCGCGCCCCACGGACCCCAGGACGGCGAACGAGCCGGCGACGACGACGGTCAGCGCGATCCACAACCCCCGGTTCGATCTCTCAGGCATGCGTCCCCCCCTCGACGGCGACGGCTCGCCGCCGCGCCAGCATCGCCCGCGCCAGGCGTGCGCCCCAGACCGCCAGGCCGGCCACCTCGAGGACCCCGCTCGCGCCGGCGACCGGGAACGCCGCGGCGGTGAAATCGACCGCGACCTGCGTCGTCACCCGCAGCGCGCACCCGATGTTGACCAGCGCGAACGGGAGCCGCAGCCGGCCGACGTCGGGCGCCCACGGTGCGGCGTGCGCGGACACCACCCGCGCGGCGACCCCCATGATGGTCAACGAGATGAAGCCGACCGTGATCGCGTGGCGCATCGCCCCGTACCAGGCATGGGAGAAGTGCGTCCCCATGACCGCGAAGTAGGCCGGCGCGAGCACGAGCATCGCGAGCGCGACCACCAGCCACACCTGCGCCGCCCGCACGAACTTGAGCGAGCGGTCGGGGCGCTCGACCCGCGCCCACAGATGCTCGTTGGCCACGAACGCGACCGCGCACACGGCGAGGGCGAGCGCGGCCACGCCGGACGCCGCGAGCCACAGATGCCGCCCGGTGCCCATCCCGATCGCGAACGACGCCGTCTCGAGCGCGACCGCGAGCTGGAGCGGCAGCCACAGCCGCCGCGCGCGCCCGGCGTCGGGGACCGGGGTGCCGAACCAGGCCGGGAACTGTCGCGACGACACCCCGAAGATCATCATCATCGCGAGCCCGTGGATCTGCAGGTCGCGCAGCGGGAACTGCCACACCTCGACCTGGCGGACCACACCCGCGGCCGTCGCGGCGCCGACCATCCGAGCGACGTGGAACACGTCCACCGCGCCGGCGGCGACGAACCACCCCACCGCGGCCGCGATGTAGCGGTCCGACACCGTGAGGCGCGCACTCGAGCCGCGCCTGGTGGCGAGCAGCACCGCGGCGAACACCGCCACGGCGGCGAGCTGCGCGGTCGCTCCGGTGATCGCCGCCGGAGCGAGCCCCCGCGCCTCGTGCAGCGGCTCGCCGAGTGCACGCAGGACGACACCCGCGGCCATCAGGAGCCACGACGCGAGCACCGCCCCCGGCCACCGCAGGCGCACCCGCCAGAACCGCGGGAACGCCGTGTACGCGAACCCCATGACGAACATCCCCACCCAGCCGTAGATCTGCGCCTGGGCGTGGGCGTTGATCTCGAAGATCGAGACCGAGGTGAGGGAGCGATGGGCGGCGATGCGGAGGAGCACGATCGCACCCCAGGTCGCTCCGGCGGAGAGCGTTGCCGCGATCCCGGTCAGGAAGAAGCGCGGGAACGCGTCCGGGTCGGGTGGCACGCCCGGCAAGGCCGCCCCCGGAACGGGGCGGGGAGATCCCGCGACGGCGGCCCCGCCGACGTCTGCAGCGCGGTGCGCCACGGCGTCAGACGCCTGCCAGCCGGTGGGCCAGCTCGTGGTAGCGCTCGTGGACGCCGGGGCCGATCTCCTCCGCCTCCACCCGCTCGAACGCGCCGGCGAGGCGCTCCTGCTCCGCCGGCGGCAGCACCTGGTCGGCCATCGCGAACAGGATGTTGTCCTCCTTGTAGATGTGGGAGCGCAGCAGCTCGGCGTAGCCCTCCAGCGCGGCGGCGAGCCGGTCCTTCGCGCGCGCGTCGCCGGCGCGCGCGGCATCGAGCGCCTCGCCGATGGCGCGGATCAGCGCGCGGCCCTGCTCGTGCTCGTGGAGCATCACCGCGACCGGGCCGGCCTCGGCCGGGAAGCCGGCGGCGCCCATCGCCGGGAACAGGTAGCGCTCCTCCTTGGCGTGGTGGCAGCGGTCGACGAAGTTGCGGAAGAAGTCGACCATCTCGGCGATCGCGGCGCCGTTGACCTCGCCTCCGGCGCGGATCGCGCGCGCTTCGCGCTCCGCCCCCTGCAGCACCAGGAGGACGATCTTGTGCTCGTGCTTCAGCGTTTCGGTCGGTGTCATTCGTGCCCCCTTCTTACTCGCCGGCGACGCCCGTGGCGTCGCGCCTGATCTCCTCGAGCAGCGTGCCCTCGTCGATCCCGTATGCCGCCGCGGCGTCGCACACGGTGTCGAACGGCGCCATCGCGCAGCCCGCGCACGCCATCCGCCGGCGCGCGAACGCGCGGACCGAGCTTGGCCAGCGCCGGAGCGCCTCGTCGATCGTCATCGTGGCCGCGACCGCCGTCGTCGTCATCGCATCTCCGGCGCCGAGGCTACGCGGGCGCGGCGATAGCGTCTTTGCGCCAGCGCAAACGGCCGGGGGCCAGGGGCCGGGGGCCGGGGGCCGGGGGGATTAGATGCGGGCCTAACTTTTTCCCTCCGCCCGCGTCCCACGAAGGAACGGAGGAACCGGCAATGCAGACGCTCGCCCGCGTGGCGGACTTGTGGCAGGACCTGCGCTATGGCGCCCGGCTGTTGCGGACGAGTCCCGGCTTCTTCGCCGTGGCGACCCTGTCCCTGGCACTGGGGATCGGCGCCAACACAGCCATCTTCGAACTCCTCAACGCGGTCCGGCTGCGCATGTTGCCGCTGGCCCATCCCGAGCAGCTTGCCGAGCTGAAAATCGCCGAGAACGAACACTGCTGCTCGGGTAACTTTTCCGATCGAAACCCCAATTTCACTTATCCCCAGTGGGAGCAGATTCGCACTCATCAGCAGGCCTTCTCGGGCGTCTTCGCGTGGGGCGACGTGCGCTTCAACCTGGCCGAAGGCGGCGAGGTGCGGTTCGCCGAGGGTCTGTGGGTGAGCGGACAATTCTTCCGTACGCTGGGTGTCCGTCCGCAACTGGGACGCTTGCTGGACGAGGAAGACGAC
>DATIYW010000141.1:0-22038 GCA_035517415.1 Thermoanaerobaculaceae bacterium | reverse complement strand
CACACCCCCTCCGGCCGCGGTAGCGTCGAAACGCGCTCGTCCATCGCGCGGTTGGCGAGCGCGTCGGCGCGGCGGTTGGCGGCGCGGGGGACGTGCACCAGCCGGCAGCGCCGGAAGCCGGCGGCGAGCATGCGGGCGCGCTGCCACAGCGGCAGGAGGTGCGGCGCCTTGACGCGGTAGCCGCCGTGCATCTGCTCGACCACGAGCTGCGAGTCGGAGCGCACCTCGACCGCTTCGGCGCCGAGCGCGGCGGCACGCTCGAGCGCGGCGAGCAGCGCGGCGTACTCGGCGACGTTGTTGGTGGTGCGCCCGAGGTAGAGCGAGTGCTCCTCCGCGGCGGCGCCGTCGACCTCGAGGACGATGCCGCAGCCCGCCTCGCCGGGGTTGCCGCGGGAACCGCCGTCGACGGCGGCCACGGCGGTGCGGGGGCGCGTCATGCGCCGGGCGCGAACTGCTCGGGATCGAAGAGGAGGCGGCGGCAGTGGTCGCAGGTCACCATCTCCTCGGCCGAGCGCACCTGTTGCACCAGCGACGGCCGCAGCTCGGCGTGGCAGGCGGAGCAGGCGCTGCCGTCGATCGGCACCACCGCGCTCGGCTTGCGCGACGCCCATAGCTTCTTGAACTTCGCCATGGTGGCCTCGCCCAGCTGCCGCTGGACGATGCGGAACTCGCGCTCGACGTCCTGGAGCTCGACGCCGGCGGCCTGGCCGCGCTCGGCCCAGGCGGCTTCGGCCTGCTCGCGCAGCGCCTTCTCCTCCGGGCTCTCCTCGGCTAGGCCGGCGATGTCGCGGTCGATCGCCTCGATCTCCTGCATGATCGCGAGCGTCCGGTCCTCCTTGGCCTTGAGCTGCATCTCGACGTGGTCGAGCTCGGAGACGACGGCGGAGAGCTGCTTCATGTTGGTGACCTGGCTCTTCTGCTTCTTGAAGTGCTCGCGCTCCTCCTGCAGTGCCTCGATCTCGGGCTGCAGGACGCCTTGCTCGGCGGCTAGCGCCTCGCGGCGCGCCCGCTGCGAGGCGAGGCGGTCGTGACGCTCGGCGAACTGCGTGCGCAGCGCCGCGAGCGCCTCCGGCGGCGTGTCGCGCTCGCGCTGGAGCGCACTCCGGCGGTCGAGCAAGCGCTGCAGGGCCACGTACCCGGCGATCTGTTCCCGCACCGTCACCACGCCTCCCCGTCCCCGACCACCGCCGGCCGCAGCCGGCGCCCCGAAGTCCGTTCGGGTTGGGTGGGTCCACCAGGATTCGAACCTGGGACCAACCGGTTATGAGCCGGCAGCTCTGACCGCTGAGCTATGGACCCAGCGGGGCGGGATTGTAAGTCGTTCGGTCACAAGTGGCAACCACTGCGGCAAGGACGGGACCCGTAGCCAGTGGCCGGTGGCCGGAAACCGCGGTGTCCCACCGCCCCGCTCCCCCGGGCACGAGGCTCGGTTCGGCCTGGTTGCGAACCGGTCCCCGGTTACCGTCCCCTGGCCACGTCGTCTGCTCTCAGCCGATCATGTCGAGGTAGGGCTTCAAGAGCTTGGCGCGGGTTGGGTGGCGCAGCTTGCGCAGCGCCTTCGACTCGATCTGGCGGATGCGCTCGCGGGTGACGTTGAACGCCTTGCCGACCTCCTCGAGCGTGTGCTCCGTGCCGTCGCCGATGCCGAAGCGGCGCCGCAGCACCTCCGCCTCGCGCGGCGTGAGCGTCCGCAGCACGCCCTCGGACTGGGTCTTCAAGCTCGCGGCGATCACCGCGTCGATCGGCGAGATGGCGGAGCGGTCCTCGACGAAGTCGCCGAGGTGGGAGTCCTCCTCCTCGCCGATGGGCGTCTCCAGGGAGATCGGCTCCTGGGCGATCTTCATGATCTTGCGCACCTTCGCCACCGGGATCTCCATCTTCTCGGCGACCTCCTCGGCGGTCGGCTCGCGGCCGAACTCCTGCACGAGCTGGCGCTGGGTGCGGGTCAGCTTGTTGATCGTCTCGATCATGTGCACCGGGATGCGGATCGTCCGCGCCTGGTCGGCGATCGCGCGCGTGATCGCCTGGCGGATCCACCACGTCGCGTAGGTGGAGAACTTGTAGCCGCGGCGGTATTCGAACTTGTCGACCGCCTTCATCAGGCCGATGTTGCCCTCCTGAATGAGGTCGAGGAACTGCAGCCCGCGGTTGGTGTACTTCTTGGCGATCGAAACGACGAGGCGGAGGTTCGCGACGATCAGCTCCTGCTTGGCGTCGTCGGTCTCCTCCTCGCCCAGCCGGACCTCCGCGATGACGCGCTTCAGCTCGTTGTAGGGCACGCCGAAGCGGCGCTCGATCACCTTCATCTCCGCCTTGTAGCGCTTCACCCGCTCCTGGTAGAACGCGCGCCGCTCGGCGTTGCGCTCGACCTTCAATTTCGCGTCGTCCTTTCGGATCGTCGTGATCGGGATCGAGAACTGGCGCTCGATCTCGGTGAGGAAGCGGACCAGGCGGTTGCGCGTATTGGTGGTGAAGTCCGTGGAGCGCACCTCGACCGAGATCTCCCCCGACTTCGCGTCGATGTGTGCAAGCAGCTCGCTCGCGCGCCGGTTGCCGTGCTTGCAGCGCCGCAGACGCTCCTTCAACACCTTCGACTGCTCGTCGAGCTCGTGGATGCGGGCGAACCGCTTCATCAGCTCGGCGACGCGCAGCTTGCCGCGGTCGTCGAGGTCGCCGTTCAAACCCGAGAGGATGTCGCGCATCATGCGGCGGTCGCGCCGCGCCATCTCGTTCGCGCGCAGGAACAGCTCGAGGATCGACGGGCTCGACGCGAGGGCGCAGAACACCTTGGCCTCGCCCGACTCGATGCGCTGCGCGATCGACACCTCGCCCTCGCGGTCGAGCAGCTTGACCGTGCCCATCTCGCGCAGGTACATGCGGACCGGGTCGTTGGTCTTCTCGAGCAGCGCGGGGTCGACGATCGTCGCGCCGGGGACCGGCTCCTGCGGCTCCTGCCGCTCCGTGCCCGGCGCCTCCTCCTCGACCGTGACGAGCTTGTCCGGGCTCTCCGCGATCTCGATGTCGTTCTCGGTGAAGCGCAGGTAGATCTCGTCGAGCTCCTCGGGGAGGGTGGCAACCTCCTCGGGCAGCACCTCGAGGATCTCCTCGACCAGGACGTAGCCGCGCTCGCGGCCGAGACCGAGGAGGCGGGCGAGCTCGACGTACTTCTCCTCGACGGTGAGCGCGAGCGCGTCGCGCTCACGCCCCTCGCCGGCGCCAGCCTCGCTCACGGCGCGGGCGGCTTCCTTATGAGCGCCTGTTTGTCGCGCGAGAGCTGCGCCAGCTTTTCCGTGTCCCCGAGTCTTTCGGCGCGCGAGATCTCGACTGAGAGCTCCGCGAGGCGGAGTTTTCGGTGTTTTTCGCAAAGTGTCCTCATGTTGAGCATGAAGCGCTCCTCATCGGTCGAGGGCGCTTCGTGCTCGAGGGCGGCCAAGACGCGTCGCACCTCACGTTCCTCAATGTCGGACGTGAGCGCGGAAATTTCAAGGGTCTCACGCCGCCCCGCCCTTTGCAACATGGCGCGCAGAATCGCGCCGCTCGCCGGATGGGTGACGACCTCGAGCGGGACCTGGGCGAGCAGGTCGGCCCTTTTCTCCGCCGGCAGGTCGAGAAGGAGTCCGCGCAGCAGCGCCAGCTCCCCGGGGGGCGGGAGCTCGGGTTGGGCCGGCTCCAGCGGCCGCGCCGAGGCGGGGCGGCTCGCGCCGAGCTGCTCGATCGGGATGCCGGCGCCGCGGGCGAGCGCCTCGCGCATCGCGAAGCGCTTCACCGGATCCGGGCACACATCGATGATTTCGATTGTGCTCAACAAATTGCGACGGCGTTCGTCGCGCGTGGCGCCCATCTCGCCGAGGAGGAAGTCGGCCACCGGGAGCGCCTCGCCGAGGCGGCGGCGGAACCCGTCGGCACCCTCCCGCCGGACCACGTCGTCGGGGTCCTGGCCGTGCGGGAGCAGCAGCACGCCGACGTCGAGGGCCGCCGCGAGCAGCGTCCGCACCGCGGCGGCGGCGGCGCGTCGCCCGGCGTCGTCGCCGTCGAAGCAGAGCACCACCCGCGGCACGCGGCGGGCGAGCTCCTTCGCGTGGTGCTCGGAGAGCGAGGTGCCGAGCGTCGCGACCGCCTCGGTGAAGCCGGCGAGGTGGAGCGCGATGCAGTCGAAGTAGCCCTCCACCACCACCGCGCGGTCGGTCGAGGCGAACGCCCGCGACGCGCGGTCGAGGGCGAACAGCACGTGGCTCTTGGAGAACAGGGCGGTCTCCGGCGAGTTGAGGTACTTGGCGGGGTCGTCGCCGAGGGTGCGGCCGCCGAACGCGATCAGCCGGCCGCGGGCGTTGCGGATCGGGATCGTCACGCGGTCGCGGAAGCGGTCCCAGGTCTTGCCGCCCTCGCCGGAGACGACGAGCCCGCTTCCGAGCAGCGTCCGCTCCGGGAAGCGCGGGCGCAGCCGGTCGAGGAGGCTGCGCCACTCCGGCGGCGCGTAGCCGAGGCCGAACTCGCCGGCGTGCTCGAGGGTGACGCCGCGGCGCTCGAGGAAGGCGCGGGGCCGATCGTCGCCGACGCGGCGGGCGAACTCCGCCTGCGCCGCCTCGAGCACGTCGGCGAGCTGGTCCTGCTCGCCCTTGCGGCGCGCCGCCTCGGGCGAGGCGGGCGGGAGGCGGACGCCGAAGCGGTCGGCGAGGCGCTCGACCGCCTCCGGGAACGGGAGGCGCTCGATCTCCATCACGAAGTTGATCACGTCGCCGCCGCGCTTGCAGCCGAAGCAGTAGTACGTCCCCTTCTCGCGCGAGACCGAGAACGAGGGCGTCTTCTCGCCGTGGAACGGGCACAGGCCGACGAAGTTGCGGCCGACCTTCTTGAGCGTGAGGTGGTCGCCGACGACGGCGACGATGTCGGCCGCCTCGCGCAGCTGCTCGAGCACGCCGCGGGAGAGGTCGTGCTGACTCATGGCCACCACCGGCCCACCCGGGGGCCAGGGTCCGGGGGCCAGGGGCCGGAAACGGCACAACACTTCTCAGGCGCTGATTTGCCGCGACGCCCGACCCCTGGCCCCTGTTCCCTGACCCCGCCTCTCGTCATTCGAGCTCCGCCTCGGTCACGCCGGTGCCGCCGCGGTACTGCGGCGGGTGGGCGAACGCCGACACCGCGGGGTGCGCCGCGAGCACCTCGCGAACCACCGCGCGCAGGGCGCCGGTGCCGTGGCCGTGGACGACGCGGAGGCGGCGGATACCGGCCACCAGCGCATGGTCGAGGAACCGCTCGAGCTCCTCGCGCGCCACCTCGCGGTCCATGCCGATCAGCCTCAGCTCGGTCGCGGCGGGCTCCTCCGGCGGGGCCGGCGCGGCGTTGCGCCCGGCCCGGCGCGGCGCCGGCGCGCTCGGCTCGCACGCCGCCGCCTCGACCCACAGCCGCTTGTCGCCGACCAGCACCTCGACCCGCTCGCCGGCGACCCGTCCGACCGTGCCGAGCGCCTGGGTGCCGCGCAGGCGGACGGTGGCGCCGACGCCGATCGGCGCGGACGGCGCGGCGTCCGCGCCCGCCTCGGGCTCGAACGCGAGGGCGCTGCGGTGCGCCGCCGCCTGGCGCTTCTTGCTCGGGAACTCGCCGCGCTCGCGCGCCTTCTCGAGCTCGGCGATCGCCGCGGCGAGCTGCTCGCGGGCGCGCCGGCGGAGCTGGTCGCGCTCGCCGTCGAGGCTCTTGCGCACCCGCTCGCGCTCCGCCGCGAGGTGGTCGGCCTCCCCCTCGGCGTCGCGCCGCGCGGCCTCGGCCTCGCCCTCGAGGACTCGGAGCCGCTCCGCCTCGCCGCGCAGCTCCTCGCGCGCCTGCTGGAGTCGGGCGAGGTAGCCGTCGATGGCGAGGAACGCGCGCGAGAGCATGCCGCGGGCGCGGGCGAGCAGCGGCTCCGGCACGCCGCACGAGGCGGCGATCGCGAGGCCGCGCGAGCGGCCCGGGACGCCGACCTGGAGTCGGTAGGTGGGCCGCCCGCTCGCCTCGTCGTAGCCCATCGCCGCGTTGACCGTGCCGGGGACGCTCTCGAGGTGCGCCGCCACGGTGATCAGGTGCGCGGTCGCGACCGTCCAGCAGCGGCGCCGCGCCAGCTCCTCGAGCAGCGCCGCGGCGAGCGCCGCCCCCTCCTCCGGGTCGGTGCCCGAGCCGAGCTCGTCGTAGAGCACGAGCGTGTCCTCGTCCGCCTCGGCGAGCAGCGCGGCGGTCGCCCGCATCGCGCCGGTGAACGTCGACAGGTCGGAGAGCAGGTTCTGCTCGTCGCCGACGTGGCACCACAGGCGCGAGAACGCCGGCAGCGAGCTGCCCTCCGCCGCCAGCACCGGGATCCCGGTCTGCGCCATCAGGGCGGCGAGCCCGACGGTCTTGAGCGCGACCGTCTTGCCGCCGGCGTTTGGCCCGGAGAGGAGCACGAGGCGCGCCCCGGGCGGGAAGGCGAGGTCGAGCGGGACCACCGGCCGGGTGTTGCCGGCCGCGCCGAGCACCTCGGCGCGCAGGCCGGCGAGGTCGGGGTCGAGCAGCGGGTGGCGGGCGCCGGCGAGGCGCGGCTCGCGGGCGCCGCCGCACTCGAGCAGCGTGCCGCCGCAGGCGCGCCCGAACAGGATCCGCGCCTGCGCCGCGTCGAGCTCGGCCAACAGCGAGGCGGCGCGCAGCAGCTCGTCGCGGTGGCGGCGGAACGCACCGGCGATCTCGCCGAGCACGCGCTCCTCCTCGGCCCGCGCGAGCGCGATCGCGTGCGCGAGGGCGTTGTTGAGCTCGACGACCGCGAGCGGCTCGACGAAGACGGTTGCGCCCGACGCCGAGACGTCGAGCACGAGGCCGGGGAGATCGGCGCGCTCGGACGCGGGTACCGGCAGGCAGTAGCGGTCGCGCCGCAGCGTGAACGGCGCCTCGATCTGACGGTGCTGGCGACGCAGGCCATCGAGCGCGGCCACGATCGCCTGGCGGTGCCGCTCGCGCCCGGCGCGCGCCTGGGCGAGCTCCGGGCTGGCGCTGTCGAGGACCTCGCCGGCGGGCCCGAGGCGCTGCTCGCAGAACCCGAGCAGCGGCTCCAACTGCGGCAGCGAGTCGCGGTAGCGGCCGAGCTCCGGCCCCGGGGACGGAGCGAGCGAGCGCCGGACCTCGACGACGCGCCGCACCAGCGTCACCACCCGCGCGAGGTCGGCGCCGTCGGTCGGCGTCGGCACGGCGCCGTCGAGGAGATCCGCCGCGTCGACGCCGTCGAAGCCGAGCTGCCCCGCCGCCTCGACGTGCGCGCGCACCTCGGCGCTGAGGCGGAAAGCCAGCGACCCTTCCCCGCTCGAGAAGCTGGGAAGGGTCGCTTTGACTGCTGCCGCGCCGCGCCCGCTGCGGGCGAACGAGGCGACCAGATCGAGGACCCGGTCGAACTCCAGAGCGGCGAAGTTCAAGGCCGTGGTGGCCGGGCCTAGAGCAGCCCCGCCTTCCGCTGTTGGGCCAGTTTGCGGAGGAGCTTCTTGCGCGCCTGGATCAGCTTCCGCTTGCGGCGGACGCTCGGTTTCTCGTAGTGTTGGCGCTTCTTGATCTCGGAGAGGATCCCTGCCTTCTCACACTTCCGCTTGAAGCGGCGCAGAGCCTGCTCGAACGACTCGTTGTCGCGGACATGCACCATCGTCGGCATCGCGCAATCTCACCCCCCCTCTGCGCCATGATTGCCGTGCCGGCGAGCGTCACGGCGCGGGCGCGCGAGACACAGAAGGATTGTCAGTCTATCAGACGCTCGGACCCGGGTCAACGAACCCTCCACCGCACCGCTCGAGGCATCCCGCCCGCATCGCTCCAGGCCTGCCGGCGGCGGTCGCCGGCGGAACCTCGCGTGGAGGCCAAACCGACCTGCGACCGATGCTTGAGCGGTGCGACGATTCCTTGACACGGTTTGTCGCGCACGTCGATAATGCCTGACTGATCGGGGAGCACGGAGGCGCCATGGAAGAGCATCAGGCAATCGTCGCCGAACTGGAACAGATGCGCGAGGGCGCCGCGGCGCTGATGCGCGCCCGGCTCGACACCGCCGCCAACCAGGTCCGCGAGCTGGCGGCGCGCGTCGCCGGCGACCTCGGCGTCGTCATCCCGCCCGATCTGGAGACGCTCTTCCCGCTCGGTGCGATGTCCGGCCGCCTCGCGGAGCTGGCCAAGCCGGCTCCGGTCCCGCCGGCCGTCACGCTCGAGCTGCTGCGCCGCCTGGACGCCGGCCGCGCCCAGTCCGAGGTGCTGCAGGAGCTACTCCGCCAGCTCGAGCCGTTCTGCGGCCCGCGCGGGATCGTCGTGTTCCGCGACGGCCAGGCCGCGGGGTGGGCGGGCGCCGGCTTCGCCGCGGGCGACCCGGTCCGCGGCTGGCGCGGCGCGCTCGCCGACTCGGCTGCGCTCGCTCGCGTCGCGCAGGGCGCGCCCGCGCTCGCGAGCAGCGGCGGCGACGGCGTGCTGACCGCTTGGCTCGGCGCCGACGTGCACCTGCTGCTGGTGCCGATGTCGCTGCGCGGCAAGGTCGTGGGCGCGCTGCTCGCCGCCGAGGGCGGGGCCGGCCTCGACACCGTGACGGTCCAGCACCTCACCTTCACCGCCGGGCTGCTGCTCGAGACGCTCAACGCCCGCCCGACCGTGCCGACGGCGGCGCTGCTCGAGCCCGTCGACCTGACCGCGGTCGCGCCCGCGGCGCCGGAGCCCGAGCCGGTGTTCGCCGCTCCCGCCGAGGAGGAGCCGCTCCCGCTCGAGCAGCCGACGATCCCGCCTGGCGAGGCGATGCCGGAGGCCGACGCCGGCGCGACGGCGCAGATCCGGATCCCGGTGGCGCCGGTCGCGCCTCCCCCTCCACCGCCGGTCGCGGTCCGCTCCCCGGAAGAGGAGCGCAAGCACGAGGAGGCGAAGCGCTTCGCCCGCCTGCTGGTGTCCGAGATCCGCCTCTACAACGAGCCCGCGGTGCAGACTGGCAAGGCCTCGCGCGACATCTACCAGCGCCTCAAGGAGGACATCGACCGCTCGCGGGAGATGTACGAGCAGCGCGTCGGCGCCGACGTGCGGGCGCACAGCAACTACTTCTTCGACGAGCTGGTGCGGATCCTCGCCGACGGCGACCAGGCCGCGCTCGGCCTCTAGGCGCCGCGCGGGGACAGCACCTCGGTGAGCGGCCAGGGCGCGGGATCCGGGCTGCGGGCTGCGGTTTTCGCGCCTCGGGGTCGCGCCGTCGGGGCGGTCGCCCTGCTCCTCGGGCTCCTCGCGGGGTGTGTGGCTCCGCCGACCCCGCGCCTGGCGCAGGCGTTCGCCGCCAAGGGCGACGCGGCGACCCGGGCGAAGGCGTTCCTGAAAGTCGCGATCGAGGGCGCCGAGAGCGAGCGGACGCGCGCCGCCTTCCTGTGGGGGGTGTTCGCCTGCGAGGCGCGCTCGCCCCGCGCCGGGCTCGAGGCGTTCGACCTCGCGGAGCCGAGCGGCAGCCTGGCGCGGGTGGCGATGCACCGGCTCGAGGACGCGCTCGCGGCGTCGCAGTCGGCGGGCCGCCTGTGGCGGCTGGCGGTGCAGGCGCCGTGGATGGCGCCGGAGGACCGCGCCCGGCTGCGGGTGCGGGCCGCCGAGGAGCTCGCCGAGCTCGGTCAGCCGGGTGCGCTGGAGGCGCTGCCGGCGCTCTCCGGACTGCCGCACGACCAGTTGCTCCGCGCCCTCGTGGTGATCGTCCGCGTCGGCGCGGCCGGCGCGGCCGATGCGCGCCGGCGGCTGGCGGTCGAGTTCCCGCAGGAGGCGGCGGCGATGCTGCCGCCCAAGGACGTCCAGGCGCTCGCGCGCTCGTTCACGGCGGCGGAGTGGGCGACCCAGGCGCAGGCGTGGCTCGACGCCGGGCAGCCCGAGGCGGCGCTCAGGTCCGCGGCTCGCGGCGGCGCTCCCGGCTTCCTGATCGCGGCGCGCGCCGCGCTCAAGCTGCGCCGCTCGACGGTGGCGGCGGCGTGGGCGTCCCGGGGCGGCGACGGCTGCGCCGCGTGCTGGGCCGAACGCGCCGACGCCTACCGCCAAATCGCCTGGGGGAACGCACCGGGCGAGCGCCCGCGGCGCTTCGCCGACATGCTGCGCGCCGCCGAGCGGCTCCACCGCCTGGTCCCCGCGGGCGACCCGCTCGCCGGGCGCGACGCGGTGCTGATGGCCGAGGCTCTCACCGAGCTCGGCCGGTTCGCCCAGGCGCTGCCCTTCCTCACGCTCGAGGCCGCGCAGACGCAGCCGCGCTGGGAGTGGGTGTGCCGCCGGTGGTTCCTCCTCCAGGCCGAGGCGGTGAAGCCGGCCGCCGCGCTGCCCGAGGCGGCGCCCGGCCGCACCGCGCGCGTGCAGCGCCTGGCGGCCTACTGGCGCGCCCACGCCGCGGCCGCGCACGGCGACCGCAGCCGCCTCGAGAAGTTGGTTCGCAGCGGATTGCCCGACCTGCCCGCGCTGTGGGCGGCGCGGGAGCTGCCCCTGCCCGAAGTCCCGGTGACTCTCTCGGACCTGCCCGCGCCCCGCCCGGCCCCGCCAGCGTGGGCACGGGACCTGATGAGCGCGGGGCGCGTCACCGACGTGGTGTTCGCCTGGCGGGCACAGCTCGACGCGGCCGGGCAGAACGGCCCGGACTGGCTGGGGGTCGCCGCGCTCGCGTCGATGCCGCCGCTCGACGCGATTCCCCTCCTCGTGCGCGGCGAGCCGCGGCTGTTCACGGGACCCTGGCAGGACCTCTCGCGCGACCTCCTGAAGCAGTACCTGCCGCTGCCGTGGCGCGCGGAGGTGGAGGCGGCGGCCGCGCGCGGCGGCATCCCGCCCTGGCTGCTCGCCGGCGTGGTGCGCCAGGAGTCGGCGTGGAACCCGCGGGCGCGCTCGGCTGCCGGGGCGGTAGGGCTGGCGCAGGTGCTGCCGGACGTGGGCGACGAGGCGGGTCGCAGCGTGGCGGGGCTGGCACCGCGCGGCGACCTCTACGACCCGGCGCGCAACCTGATCCTCGGCGCGAGGCTGCTGGCGCGCTGGCGAGCCTCCTTCGGCGGCTCGTGGGAGGCCGCGCTGGCGTGCTACAACGCGGGCGAGCGGCGCATCCGCGAGATCTGGGACCGCACCGGCGGGCGGGGCGGTCCGGCGTTCGTGGAAGGGCTCGAGATCCCGGAGAACTGGGACTACGTCCACCGCGTGGCGCTGCTCGCGGAGGGATACCGGATCCTCTACTGGCCCGACGGGAGGCCGTTCCCATGGACGTGATCGAGGTCAGCTCGCAGCGCCGCCGCCAGCTCGTCGACGTCACCACCTATGTGCAGGAGGCGGTGGCGGCCTCGGCCGTGACCGCCGGCGTCGCGCACGTCGCGGTGCCGCACACGACCGCGGCGGTGCTGCTCAACGAGAACGCCGATCCCGCGGTCGGCGACGACATCCTGCGCGCGCTCGAGGCGATGCTCCCGGCGATCGCCTGGCGCCACGCCGAGGGCAACTCCGACGCGCACCTGCTCAGCACGCTCGTCGGCCACTCGGTGACGGTGCCGATCGCTGAGGGCGAGCTCGCGCTCGGGCGCTGGCAGGCGGTCTACCTGCTCGAGCTCGACGGCCCACGCAAGCGGGAGATCTGGATCACCTGCCTCGGCGCATGAGGTCGAGCGGGCGCCGGCCGCCCGGCGCCTCTCAGCGCGCGCTCGTCAGGCGCTCCTCCACCACCTTGCGGTAGAGCGCCTCGAGACGGTCGAGCCGCACCGCGGTGGAGAACTGCCGCCGCACGCGCTCCTCTCCGGCGGCGCCGAGCTGCCGGGCGAGCTCGCCGTCGCGCAGCAGGCGGGAGATCGCGGCGGCGAGCGTGGCGACGTCGCGGGGCGGCACCAGTAGCCCGGAGGCGCCGTCCTGCACCAGCTCCGGGTTGCCGGCCACCGCGGTCGCCACCACCGGCTTGCCGAGCGCCATCGCCTCGCGCACCGTGCCGGTGATCCCGGTCCCCGCCCACGACGGGTCGACGACCACATCACAGGCGGCGAGCACGTCCGGCATGTCGGTGCGTGCCAGCGTGGCGGTGACGGCGGGGGCGAGGCCCATCTCGCCCGCCAGCTCGAGGACGCCGTCGCGCTGCGCCGCGGAGGTGCAGGCGACGAGCAGGAGGTGCGCGTCGGGGTGGTCGGCGCGGATGAGCGGGAAGGCGCGCAGCAGCTCCTTCCAGCCCTTCCAGTCGCGCATCCCGACGTGGCCGATGACGCGGGCCTGCGGCGGGATCCCGAGCTCCTGCCGCACCGCGGCGGGGTCGACGCGGCGCGCGTCGAAGCGGCCGAGGTCGACGCCGGCGTAGACCGTCTCGACCTTGGCCGCGGGGATGCGGCCGCTGCGGATGACGACCTGGCGGATCGACTCGGCGACGGTGACGATCCGGCTCACCTTGCGCGAGCGGTACTTGATCGCCGACACCGCCGCGAGCGGGAACGAGACGCCGCGGTTGACGACGATCGCGTAGCGCGCGCCGAACCAGGTTGCGCCGAGCGCCACCGCGTGGGCGACGCCCTTGTGGACGTGCACCACGTCGACGCCGCGGCGCCGCGCCAGGCGGGCGAAGCGCCGCATCGAGAGGAGGTCGAACTCGTTGACGAGCGGGAGGGCGACGTGCTCGACGCCGGCCGCCCGGCAGCGCTGCGCCATCGCCGGGCTCTTGCGCGTGACCACCATGACCCGATGGCCGCGCGCCGCGAGCCCCGTCGCCGCCTCGAACATCTGCACTACCGAACCGGTGGCGAAGCCGGACTTCTCCAGCATCTGCGCGATCACGAGCGGTCGCGTCGCGTTTTCCGGCGGCGCGGGCGCTCCCGCCGGAGCGGCTCCGGCGAGGTCTTGGCGGGTCGGCACCGGCGTGCGACCGGCCTACATCACCGCGGTGGGCGGCGCGGGCTCGTCGGGGGCGCCCGCCTTGCCGAGCGGGACCCAGATCAGGTACGCGAGCAGGACCGCGGCGATCGGGATCGCCATCGGCCCGGCGGCGGCCCAGGTGATCGACGGGAAGCCGTTGCGGAAGAACACCACCGCGGCCACCAGCAGGCCCATTAGCGCCTCGCCGGCGATCAGGCCCGACGCGGCGAGCACGCCGGCGTTCTCGACACGCGCCTTCTGCGCCTCGTTGAAGCCCCGCTTCTCGCGCATCCGGTCGACGATGCCGCGGATCACGCCGCCGACGAAGATCGCGAACGTGGTCTCGAGCGGCAGGTACATGCCGACCGAGAACAGCATCGGGCTCTTGACGCGGATCAGGATCAGCGAGATCCCCATGCAGATGCCGACCAGCACCAGCGGCCACGCCATCTCGCCGCCGACGATCCCCTGCGAGAGGGCGGCCATCAACCCGGCCTGCGGCGCCGGCAGCCGCGGGCTGCCGAACCCGCCGTTGGCCGGGAACAGCTTCAGGTCGGCGAAGTGCAGGACGTAGAGCGGGAAGAACATCAGCGCGCCGGCCACGACCACGCCGATGAGGTCGCCGGCCTGCATCTTCCACGGCGTACCGCCGAGGATGTGTCCGACCTTGAGGTCCTGCAGCATCTCGCCGGCGACCGCCGCCGAGACGCAGCCCACCGCCGCCACCCCGAGCACGGCGGCGACGCCCTCGACCCCCTTGAAGCCGATGATCACCATCGTCAGCGCGGCGACGATCGTGGTTGCCAACGTCAGTCCCGACAGCGGGTTGTTCGACGAGCCGATCATGCCGACGAGGTTGCCGGACACCGCGGCGAAGAAGAACCCGGTCACCAGCATCACGATCGCGGCCAGCACCGCCGGGCCGATCGACTTGGTGAAGTACGAGTAGAGCGCCACCATCAGGATCAGCACCGTGGCCAGGCCGAGCACGACGAACTTGAAGTTGATGTCGCGGTCGATCCGGCTCGTCGCCTCGTGCGCCTCGGCCGACTTCTTGAGGTCGCCGACCGCGCGCTTCAATGCCGCGAACAGGTTCTTGCGCATGCGGTAGAGCGTGAAGCAGGCGCCCACGAGCATGCCTCCGACCGCCATCGGCCGCACCACGAAGAGGTAGAGGTGCTGGACGATATTGGCCCACGCGGCGGTCTGGTTGCCCCCCGCCGCGGCGGTGTAGGAGTCGATCATGTTGGGGCCGAGGAAGAACACCAGCATCGGCACGAACAGCCCCCAGGCGAGGAGGCCGCCGGCGAAGTTGAGGGCGCCCAATTCCGGGCCGATGATGTAGCCGACGCCGATGTAGGCCGGGCTGACCGCGGGCGCCGAGAACGAGGACACGCCGCCGGCGGTGATCGCGGGCGCGTCCTTGCTCAACCCGAGTCTCACCAGGCTCTGCTTGACCTTGCCGACCGCGACCGGGAACGCGTTCGAGGAGCTGAAGACGCCGAACGCGTCGAGCAGCCGTACCACCGCGCCCACGCCCATCGCCTTGAACAGCTGCACCGCGGCCTCGGCGCCACGCTGTCCGGCCTTGTGGATCTCGGAGGCCGCGACCGACTCCGGGAACCTGAGCTCGGGGTCCTCGACCATCACCCGGCGGAGCATGGTGACGAACATGATGCCGAGGATGCCGCCGACGATCATCAGCGCGCTGGCGGTGAGGTAGTCCTTGACCGTGTTGAACGTCCAGAGGCGGAGGATGACGAACGCGGGGATGGTGAAGATCGCCCCGGCCGCCACCGACTCGCCGATCGACCCGACGGTTCGGGCGAAGTTCTCCTCGAGCAGCGAGCCCTTCATCAGGCGCAGCACCGCCATGCCGATGACGGCGGCCGGATAGGTCGCCGCGATCGTCATGCCGGCCTTCAGGCCCAGGTAGGCGTTGGCCGCCCCCAGGATCACGCACATGAAGAGGCCGAGGATCAGCGCCCGCAGGGTGAACTCCCGTTGCGTCGAATCGGCGGGCACGTAGGGGGTATGACGCTGGTCGGTCATGGCACGTCCTCCGGTCTGGCGCGCGCAACGCCCTGGTGGGCGGGGTCGCGAGGCAACTCGCGGCATTCTACACGCGCGGCGGCGGCCCGCCGCCGACCGGCCGCGCCTCGATCGCCGCAGCGGGATCGAGCGGCGGCAAGGCGCGGTAGGCGGGCGTCAAGTTTATAGTAATGGACTCATATTTCGGATTCCATTACTTGACAAATACGCACTAAGATCTTATCTTGCGAGATGCGGTCAGGTAGTTCCTGAGATCCGTTCGGAGGTCCCAACATGGCGTCGAACAACAACTTCACGATCAAGGCCGGGGAGGCGCTGCAGGCGGCGTTCGACCTGGCGCGGGAGCGGGGCAACCCCGAGGTGATCCCCGCCCACCTGCTCCACGCGCTGCTCGCGCAGGAGGAGGGGCTCGCGCCGCGCCTGCTCGAGAAGGTCGGCGCGCCGCTCGCCCGCGTCGCCGACGAGGTGAGGGCCGCGCTCGACCGGCTCCCGGCGGCGCAGGGCGGGGCCGAGCCGCAGCCGTCGCGCGACCTCCGCAAGGTGCTGGACGCTGCCGCCAAGGCCGCGCCGCAGTTCCAGGACGAGTACGTCTCGGTCGAGCACCTGCTGCTGGCGCTGGCGAGCGTGGGCGGCAGCTCGGCCGCCGAGATCCTGGGCCGCTTCGGCGTGGACAAGCAGACGCTGCTGCGGGCGATCCAGGAGCTGCGCGGCAGCCACCGCGTCACCGACGCCAACCCGGAGGAGAAGTTCGAGGCGCTCAAGAAGTACGGCCGCGACCTCACCGAGCTCGCCCGGGCGGGAAAGCTCGACCCGGTGATCGGCCGCGACGACGAGATCCGGCGCGTCATGCAGGTACTCACCCGCCGGACGAAGAACAACCCGGTGCTGATCGGCGAACCGGGTGTGGGCAAGACCGCGGTGGCAGAGGGCCTGGCCGGCCGCATCGCCGCCGGCGACGTGCCCGAGTTGCTCAAGAACCGCCGCCTGGTCGCGCTCGACATCGGGGCGCTGATCGCCGGCACCAAGTACCGCGGCGAGTTCGAGGACCGGCTCAAGGCGGTGATCAAGGAGGTGGTCGCCTCCGACGGCGAGGTCGTGCTGTTCATCGACGAGATCCACACCCTGGTCGGCGCCGGCGCCGCCGAGGGAGCGATCGACGCCGCCAACCTGCTGAAGCCCGCGCTCGCCCGCGGCGAGCTGCGCTGCATCGGCGCGACCACGCTCTCCGAGTACCGCAAGCACATCGAGAAGGACGCCGCGCTCGAGCGCCGCTTCCAGCCGGTGCTGGTCGGCGAGCCGTCGGTCGAGGAGACGATCGCGATCCTGCGCGGCCTGAAGGAGCGCTACGAGGTGCACCACGGCGTGCGCATCACCGACGCGGCGATCGTCGCGGCCGCGACGCTCTCGTCGCGCTACATCACCGACCGCTTCCTGCCCGACAAGGCGATCGACCTGGTCGACGAGGCGGCCTCGCGGCTGCGCATCGAGATCGACTCGCTGCCGGTCGAGATCGACGAGCTGCAGCGCTCCGCGCTCAAGCTCGAGATCGAGAAGCGCGCCCTCGCCAAGGAGCGCGACGCGGCCTCGCGCGCGCGCCTCGGCGAGATCGAGGGCGAGCTCGCCGAGCTCAAGGAGCGCGTCGACGCGATGAAGGCGTCGTGGCAGCGCGAGAAGGAGCTGATCGGCCAGATCCGCAAGGCCAAGGAGGCCGCCGAGGGCACCCGCGAGGCGGCGGAGCGCGCCGAGCGCGACGGCGACCTCGAGCGCGCCGCGCAGCTGCGCTACGGCGAGCTGCCACGCCAGGAGCGCGAGCTCGGCAAGGCCACCGAGGCGCTCAAGTCCCACCAGCAGAAGCACGGCTCGCTGCTCGCCGAGGAGGTGACCGAGCCGGCGATCGCCGAGGTGGTGGCGCGCTGGACCGGGATCCCGGTGACCAAGCTGCTGGAGGGCGAAAAGGCGAAGCTGCTGCACATGGAGGACCGCCTGCGGCTGCGTGTCGTGGGCCAGGACGAGGCGGTCGCCGCGGTCTCGACCGCGGTGCGGCGCGCCCGCGCCGGCCTGAAGGACCCGAGCCGCCCGGTCGGCTCGTTCCTCTTCCTCGGCCCGACCGGGGTGGGCAAGACCGAGCTGGCGCGCGCGCTCGCCGAGTTCCTCTTCGACGACGAGCGGGCGATGGTCCGCCTCGACATGTCGGAGTACATGGAGAAGCACGCCGTCGCGCGCATGATCGGCGCGCCGCCGGGGTACGTCGGCTACGACGAGGGCGGCCAGCTCACCGAGGCGGTGCGCCGCCGGCCCTACTCGGTGGTGTTGCTCGACGAGGTCGAGAAGGCGCACGCCGACGTCTTCAACGTGCTGCTCCAGATCCTCGACGACGGGCGCCTCACCGACGGCAAGGGGCGCACCGTCGACTTCCGCAACGCGGTGGTGATCATGACCTCGAACATCGCCTCCGCGGTGATCGCGGAGTTCTCCGAGGGGCAGCGGGAGCGGATGCTCGAGATGGTGCAGCGCGAGCTCAAGGCGCACTTCCGCCCCGAGTTCCTCAACCGCGTCGACGAGACGCTCGTCTTCCACCGCCTCTCGCAGGAGCACATCAAGGCGATCGTGGGCATCCAGCTCGACCGCCTCAACCGGCTGCTCGCGGACCGCCACGTCACCGTCCGCGCCGACGAGCCCGCGCTCGAGCTGCTCGCCCGCGAGGGGTACGACCCGGACTTCGGCGCGCGCCCGCTCAAGCGCACGATCCAGCGCCTGGTCCAGGACCCGCTCGCCGGCATGGTGCTGGCAGGCGAGGTCGGCGACGGCGACGCGGTGGCGCTGACGGTCGAGGGAGGCAAGCTCGCGCTGCGGCGGACGGAGGCGGCGGCCGCCGTGAGCTGAGGCACCACCGCCTCTCGGCACCTCCGGCCCGGAGAGTCTAGAATGGCTCGCCGGGGGGAGCGGCGCGATCTCGCTTACGCGCCGCGACGAGGGGAGCGATGCCGACCGTCAGCTTCGAGCTCAACGGGCAGCCGACCACCGTCGCATACGAGGACGGCATGCACCTGCTCGAGGTGCTGCGCGAGGAGTGCGGCATCACCTCGGCGAAGGACGGCTGCGCGCCCGAGGGGACCTGCGGCTGCTGCACGATCCTCGTCGACGGGCGCCCCGCCCTCGCCTGCCTGAAGAAACCCGCGGAGGTCGCCGGCCGGCGGCTGGTCACGCTCGAGGGGCTGCCGGAGCGGCAGCGAAACCTGCTTGCCGCGGCGTTCGTGCAGGAGGGCGCGATCCAGTGCGGCTACTGCTCTCCCGGCATGCTCGTCCGCGCCGCCTCGCTGCTCGACCGCGGCAAGGGGACCGACCCGGCCGCGGTCAAGCGCGCGCTCGCCGGCCACCTCTGCCGCTGCACCGGCTACGCGCGGATCGAGGACGCGATCGCGTCCGCCGCCGAGGCGTGGGCGAGCGGGGGCGAGCTGACCGGGCAGCCGCGCCGCCCCGCGAGACGCGCCTTGGGCCGCAAGCCGGGCGGCGTCGCCGCTGAACCGGAGGCGGGAAGCCCACCTGCCGCGGGGTCCGGCGTGGGTGCGTCCGCGCCGCGCTACCGCGGCGCCGAGCACGCCCTCGGCACGAAGCCGTACGTCGCCGACATGCGCGTCCCCGGCATGCTGCACGGCGCGGTCGTGCTCGCGCCCCACCCGCGGGCGCGGGTGCTCGCGATCGACGCCGAGATGGCGCTCGGGATGCCGGGGGTGTCCCGCGTCGTCACCGCGGCGGACGTGCCGGGGGAGCGGCGCGTCGGCCTGATCGTCCGCGACTGGCCGGTGTTCGTCGCCGCCGGCGAGACCACGCGCTGCGTCGGCGACGTGCTCGCGCTGGTGGTCGCCGACACCCAGTTCCACGCCCGCCGGGCCGCCCGCGCGGTGCGCGTGGCGGTCGAGGCGATGGAGCCGGTCACCACGCCCGAGCAGGCGCTCGCGCCCGGCGCCCCGGCGCTGCACGAGGACGGCAACCTGCTCGAGGTGTGCGCGTTCTCGCGCGGCGACGCGGGCGCGGCGCTGGCCTCGGCGGCGCACGTCGTCCACCAGGCGTTCCGCACCCAGCGCATCGAGCACGCGTTCCTCGAGCCCGAGGCCTGCCTGGCGCTGCCGGACGGCGACGGCGTCAAGGTGTTCTCGCAGGGGCAGGGCGTGCACGACGACCAGGCGCAGATCGCCTCGGTGCTCGGCCTCCCGCGCGAGCGCGTCGCGGTGGAGTTGGTGTCCAACGGCGGCGCCTTCGGCGGCAAGGAGGACCTCTCGATCCAGGCGCAGACCGCGCTCGCCGCCCGCCTCCTCGGCGCGCCGGTGCGCACCGTGCTCACCCGCGCGCAGTCGATCCTGCTCCACCCCAAGCGCCACCCGCTCACGCTGGACTACACCGCCGGCTGCGACGCCGACGGCCGCCTGGTTGCGGTGCGCGCCCGCATCGTCGGCGACACCGGCGCCTACGCCTCGGTCGGGATGAAGGTGTTGGAGCGCGCCGCTGGCCACTCGTGCGGGCCGTACCGGGTGCCGAACGTCGACGTCGAGGCGAAGACCGTCTACACCAACAACCCGCCCTCCGGCGCGATGCGCGGCTTTGGCGCCAACCAGGCCGCGTTCGCGATCGAGGGGGTGATGGACATGCTCGCGGAGCGGGCCGGGATCGACCGTTACGAGATCCGCGCGCGCAACGTCCTCGGCCCCGGCGACCGCTTCGCCACCGGTCAGCTGATGAACGAGGCATGCGGCATCCGCCAGACGCTCGAGGCGGTCCGCGACGCCTTCCGCTCCGCGAAGATCGCCGGGATCGCGTGCGGGATCAAGAACACCGGGATCGGCAACGGGATGGAGGACATCGGCCGGGTGCTGATCCGCGTCCTGCCCGGGCCGCGCCTGGAGGTGCTGAACGGGTTCACCGAGATGGGCCAGGGGCTGTTCACGATCCTGCGCCAGGTGGTCGCCGAGGAGACCGGCCTCGACCCCGAGCTGATGGAGGTGGGCACGCGCTCGGAGCTGGCGGTGCTGTGCGGCATGACCACCGCCTCGCGCGCGACCGCGCTCGCCACCATGGCGGCGCAGCTCGCCGCGCGCAAGCTCGCCGCCGACCTCGCCGGCGCGCCGCTCGTCGCGCTCGCCGGCCGCGAGTACCACGGCGAGTACGTCTGCGACTTCACCACCAAGCCCGGCGAGGCGGTCGAGGACCCGGTCACGCACATGACGTTCGGCTATGCGACCCAGGTCGTGATCCTCGACGACGAGGGCCGGCTCGCGCGCGTCGTCGCCGCCCACGACGTCGGCCGCGCGATCAACCCGCTCGGCTGCGTCCAGCAGATCGAGGGCGCGGTGCACATGGGGCTCGGCTACGCGCTCTCGGAGGAGCTGGCGTGCACCGCGGGACGCCCCGACTCGACGCGCCTGGCGGACCTCGGCATCCTGCGCGCGGAGGACACGCCGCCGGTCGACGTGATCCTCGTCGAGGTGCCGGACCCGGTCGGCGGCTACGGCGCCAAGGGCGTCGGCGAGGTCGGCCTGGTGCCGACCGCCGGCGCGGTCGCCTCGGCGCTGTGGGCGTACGACGGCGTCCGTCGGACCGCCCTGCCGATGCGCGACGCCCCCGCCGCGCGCCGCGCGCGGAGGCGGCCGCCCACGCCCGGGCCGGTCGATGCCTGAGCCGCGACGGGGCGCTGGTGGGATCCCGCGCAGCGCTCTGCATCTCGCGGTGGTCCTGGTCGTGGCTCTGGCGGTGCGGGTCGCATTCATTCCTTGGCACGGCTTCGCGGCGGACCGGGTCTTGACGCCCGACTCGAGCGTCTACCTCGAGCTCGGGCGGAACCTCGCCGAGGAAGGGAGCTTTGGCCGCAGCCCGGAGAGCCCCGCGGGCGCCGTCGAGAACCCCTCCACGTTCGAGATCTTCCGCACCCCCGGCTACCCCGCGGTGATCGCGGCGTTGAGTCGTCTCACGCCCTATGTCGTGCCCGCCACGGTCTGCCTCGGCGTGCTGCTCGACGTCGCGCTGGTGGCGCTGGTCTACCTCACGGCCAGGTCGCTGGTGGAGCCCGGCTGGGCGCTAGCCGCCGCGGCTTTCGTGGCGGTCGACCTCGGGCACGTCGTCTACGCCAACATGGTGATGTCCGACGCGCTCTTCGCGTTCCTCGTCGGCCTCGCCGCGTGCGCGCTGATGTACCCGGCCGCATCGCGACCGCTCGTGATTCCCCTCGCCGCGGTTGCTCTCACGTTCGCGTGCGCCGTCCGGCCGGTGGGAACGCTGATGTTCGCGCCCGCCGCCGCGATGCTCGCGCTACGCCGCGTCGCGCCGCGACGGATCGTGGCCTTCGCCATGCTGGCCCTTGCGTTCCCGGTTCTCTGGACGGTGCGGAACGGCCTCGGCGCCGGCTTCTGGTCGGTGAGCAACGCCCTCGACTACAACCTCTGCCTGGTCACCGCCGCCCGGGTCGAGGCCGCGTCGACTGGCACTACGTTCCGGGATGCGAGCCGGGCGCTGGTCGGCGCGGCGGTGCGATCGAGCCCGGGCGACGACCCCGCCAGGCGAAGCGCGGCGTTCGTGCGGACCGGACTCGGGGTACTGCGCTCCCACCCCGGCGCCACGCTCCGCGAGGCCGGCCTTTCGCTCGGCGAGTTCGCGTTCGCCGGCGAGCGGCGGAACCTGTTACAGCTGATCGGGCTGCCGACCGCCGAGTCGGCAGCGCCCTCGATCGGGGAGAGCGTCCGTGGCGGGCCGACGCGGCTCGCCGCGGCCTGGGCAGCGCCCCGGAGCGAACTGCTCCTCGTCGCGGTGCCAGCGGCGTGGAACTTCGCGCTTTGGATCGCGGCCACCGCCGGCAGCGTCGCGCTCGCCCGTGGTGGGCGCTGGCCGGAATTGACGCTGCTTGGGGGCCTGGTCGCCTACGTCGCGGCCGCGTCGATCGCAGTCGCCAACGGCCGAATGCGGATGCCGGTGACAGGGGTGTTGGCGGTGCTCGCGGTGTATGGCATCCGCCAGTTCACGAGGGCACGAAGCGGCGCGGCGTGAGGTGATCGGAAGGAGCGGGGATGGAAAAGACGAACGAGGGCGTGACGAGGCGAGGGCTGATCACCGGGGTGGTCGGCGGCGCGGCGGCCGCCGCGCTCGCGCCGCGCTGGCTGCGCGCCGAGGCCGGCCGGG
>DATIYW010000140.1:0-3889 GCA_035517415.1 Thermoanaerobaculaceae bacterium | reverse complement strand
ACATACCCTCCGGGTACGCCTCCGGTGCCAGCGGCTCGTCCGCCTCGCATCTGGCCCAATCTCCGCGGCGCTCCGACGATAGAACCAGGGTCGGCCCTTGGCAGGGCGTGGGCGTGGCGCGGGTAGCGGCGCCGCCGCCGGTGGGTCTATGGCAAGGCGCACGAGGCAGCCACACCGGAGTGTAGCCGTAGGCTACATGAGGATGTGAGCTGCCGAGTGCAACGCCGCCAGAGACCCGGCGCCGGCGGCGCACCGGGTACGCAGCCCGGTGCGGGTCGGTTAGACTCTTGCCCGTGAGCACCGTCATCTACACCAACGTCACGCCGTACGAAACCCGCGTCGCCGTGCGCGAGGACGGGGCGCTGGTCGAGCTGCTGGTCGAGCGCACGCGCGAGCGCTCGGTGGTCGGGAGCCTGTACAAGGGCCGGATCTCGCGGGTGCTGCCGGGGATGCAGGCCGCGTTCGTCGACGTCGGCCTGGAGCGCGACGCCTTCCTCTACGTCGACGACGTCGCCGAGACGCTCGAGGACGAGGAGGTCGAGCCGGGCGAGTTCACCGCCTCGGTGCCGATCCAGGACCTCCTCCGCGAGGGCCAGGAGATCGTCGTCCAGATCACCCGCGAGCTAGGCTCGAACAAGGGCCCGCGCGCCACCTCGCACGTGACGATCCCGGGCCGCTACCTCGTGCTCCTGCCCGGCAACTCCCACGTCGGCGTCTCGCGCCGCATCACCGACCTCGGCGAGCGCGAGCGCCTGCGCAATCTGCTGAGCGAGATCCCCCACACCGGCGGGGTGATCGTGCGCACCGCCGGCGAGGGGCGCGACCGCGCCGACTTCCTCGCCGACCTCGCCGTGCTCGAGTCGATGTGGCGCCACATCGGCAAGCGCGCCGAGGAGGTCGGCGCGCCGTGCCTGATCCACCGCGACCTCGACCTCGCGCTGCGCGCCGCCCGCGACCTCTCCGGCCCGCAGCTCGCCGAGTACTGGATCGACGATACCGAGGGGTTCCAGCGCGTCGTCGAGCTGCTCGACCGGGTGCAGCCGGACCTCACCTCGAAGGTCAAGCTCTACCGCCGCCAGGTCGACCTGTTCGACGCGTTCGGCGTCGAGGCCGAGCTCGAGCAGGCGCTCCACCCAAAGGTGTGGCTGCGCTCCGGCGGCTCGCTCGTGATCGAGCAGACCGAGGCGCTGGTGGCGATCGACGTCAACACCGGCCGTTACACCGGTGGCGCCGACCTCGAGGACACGGTGTTCCGCATCAACCTCGAGGCGGCGCGCGAGGTGGCGCGCCAGCTCCGCCTGCGCAACCTCGGCGGCATCATCGTCGTCGACTTCATCGACATGGAGGAGGAGGCGCACCGCGAGGCACTGCTCGAGGAGCTCAAGCGCGCGCTCACCCGCGACCGCGCCCGCACGCTGGTCGGCCCGGTCGGACCGTTCGGGCTGGTGCAGCTCACGCGCAAGCGCACCGAGCGCTCGCTCGAGCGCGCGCTCACGCGCCCGTGCCCGATCTGCGAGGGGCGCGGCCGGGTGAAGTCGCCGGAGACCGTGTGCCTGGAGATCCGCCGCGCGCTGCTCCGCGAGGCGGCGCAGGGCGAAGCGGTCGAGTTCGCGGTGCGCGCCCACCCGGACGTGATCCGGCTGCTCTCCGGCGAGCTGCGCGGCGTGCTCGCCGACCTGCGCGAGCACCAGGGCCTCACGATCCGCACCTTCGAGGCGCCCGACTTCCACCCCGCCCGCTTCGAGGTGAGCTGAAGAAGACAGGGGTCCGGGGTCCGCGGTCCGACGAAGACGGTCGTTCCGACACCATCCGCCGTCAAGGGTCTCGCGCAGCCGACGAACGTCCGCTATCGCGTCGGGCTCTGGCGTCGTGCTGGTCCCAGAGGACGTCATTCCCGCGCAAGCGGGAATCCAGTCGTCCACCGGGCCCCCGCTGCCGAGGGGCTGATGGCATTAACACCAACCGCTGAACGAGACGTGGCCCTTTATGAACTGGCGGAGAGGGGGGGATTCGAACCCCCGGTCCGGGTTTACCCCGGACAACTGCTTAGCAGGCAGCCCTGATCGGCCACTCCAGCACCTCTCCGCGCTGGGAGCGGGAGTCTACCGCCTCACCGTGCGCAAGGGCAACCAACAGAGCGGCTCGCCGCGCGCCCGGGGCTGCCCCATCGACCTCAGCCCTTCTGCTGCTTCTCGATCTTGGCCCAGGTGTCGCGCAGCGTCGCGGTGCGGTTGAACACGGGCAGCGCCGCGGTCGAGTCGGGGTCGGCGCAGAAATAGCCGACGCGCTCGAACTGGAAGCGGTCGCCCGGCGCGGAGGAGGCGAGCCGCGCCTCCGCCTTGCACCCGGTCACGATCTCGATCGAGGACGGATTGAGGTAGTGCTTCCAGTCCTTGCCCTCCTCGACGTCGCCGAGGTCGGGCAGGGTGAACAGCCGGTCGTAGAGCCGCGCCTCGAACTCGACCGCGTGCGCCGCCGACACCCAGTGCAGCGTCGCCTTGGGGCGGCGTCCGTCAGGCGCCGAGCCGCCGCGCGTGGCGGGGTCGTAGCGGCAGCGCAGCTCGACCACCTCGCCGGCGGCGTCCTTGACCACGCCGGTGCAGGTGACGAGGTAGGCGGAGCGCAGCCGCACCTCGCTCCCCGGCGAGAGGCGGTAGAACTTCGGCGGCGGCGACTCGCGGAAGTCGTCGCGCTCGAGGTAGAGCACGCGCGAGAACGGCACCTTGCGCGTCCCGGCGGCCGGGTCCTCGGGGTTGTTGGGGACGTCGAACTCCTCGACCTGGCCCTCGGGGTAGTTCTCGATCACGACCCGGAGCGGGCGCAGCACCGCCATCACGCGCTGGGCGCGGCGGTTCAAGTCCTCGCGCAGGCAGAACTCGAGCAGCGCGATGTCCACCGTGCTGTCGCGCTTGGCGACGCCGATCCGCTCGCAGAAGTCGCGGATCGCCTCGGGCGTGTAGCCGCGCCGGCGCAGCCCGGAGATCGTCGGCATGCGCGGGTCGTCCCAGCCGCGCACGGCGCCTGTGCGCACCAGCTCGAGCAGCTTGCGCTTGCTCATCACCGTGTAGGTGAGGTTCAAACGGGCGAACTCGATCTGCTGCGGCTGCGGCTCGGGCACGCCGCACTCGTCGATCGCCCAGTCGTAGAACGGCCGGTGGTCCTCGAACTCGAGCGTGCAGATCGAGTGCGTGATGCCCTCGATCGCGTCCTCGAGCGGGTGGGCGTAGTCGTACATCGGGTAGATGCACCAGGCGTCGCCGACGTGCGGGTGCGAGGCGTGGAGGATGCGGTAGATCACCGGGTCGCGCATGTTGAGGTTGGGCGAGGCCATGTCGATCCGCGCGCGCAGCGTGCGGGCGCCGTCGGGGAACTCCCCCGCGCGCATGCGGCGGAAGAGGTCGAGGTTCTCCTCCACCGTGCGGTCGCGGTAGGGGCTCTCCTTGCCCGGCTCGGTGAGCGTGCCGCGCGTGTCGCGGACCTCGTCGGCGGTGAGGTCGCAGACGAACGCCTTGCGGTTGCGGATCAGCGTCTCGGCCCACGCGTACATCTGCTCGAAGTAGTCCGACGCGAAGTAGAGGCCGGCCCACTCGAAGCCGAGCCAGCGCACGTCCGCCTCGATCGCGTCGATGTACTCCTGCTCCTCCTTGGTCGGGTTGGTGTCGTCGAAGCGGAGGTTGCAGATGCCGCCGAACTCGAGCGCGAGCCCGAAGTTCAGGCAGATCGACTTGGCGTGGCCGATGTGGAGGTAGCCGTTCGGCTCGGGCGGGAACCGCGTCGCGACGCGCCCGCCGAACTTCCCGCTCGCCAGGTCCGCGCCGATGATCTCGCGCAGGAAGTGCGACGGCGCGCCGCCCGCCGCTTCCACCGCCGGCCTCGAGGCGTGCGGGTC
>DATIYW010000139.1:0-27774 GCA_035517415.1 Thermoanaerobaculaceae bacterium | reverse complement strand
CCGTTCGCTTGCCTCAAGCGCGGTCGCGAAGGTGACCTTGCGATAGATACCGGAGACAGTAGTGTCGGTATGCGCGAGCAGATGGGCGACGACGGCAGAGTCGACTCCGGCTTCGAGCGCCCAAGTCGCATAGGAGCGTCGCAGATCATGGGGACGGAGGTCTGCAATCCCAGCAGCAGTAGCGATGCGGGCAAGGCAGTGCCGTGGGTCGCTGATTGGCCCGCTGTGACGCCGACTTGGGAAGATCAGCCCCTCGGCTGGCTCGCGCACCCGCGTGTGACGCTCGCGTAGGATTCCGAGGGCGGGCGCGGGCAGCGGTGCCAAGTGTTCCCGGTTGGCCTTCATTTCGCCCGCTGGGATGCGCCAGGCACTGGAGGCGAGGTCGAGTTGTTCCCATCGCGCGTGCTGCAAGTTCCCACGGCGCACCCCGAGGAGCAGCAACAACGCCGCCAACTCACGGGTGTCCTGATCGGGGTCAGAAAGTACCGCGGCCCACCAGCGCCGCATTTCGTCGGGCAAGAGGTAACGCTCGCGCGAAGTCTCGTGGTTTCGCTTGACGCCACGGCACGGGTTCTGCAGTTCAGCGCCGACCTGGCGATTCCACCAGCCGGTCAGAGAGGAAAGCAGTGCCACCGCTCGGTTTGCCGCGTAGGGTCCGCTGGTAGCGGTAATCGTGGCATGCAATCGCACCACGTCCGCGCGCCTAATCTCGGAGAGCTTACGGGCACCCCACCGCGCTAGATGACGCGCGAAGCGCCACTCGTCGTGGCCGATGCTCTTGCGTCTCGCACCCGGCGTCTTTGCTTGTGCGAGGTACGCTTGCCATACCTCGAGGAGTTTTGGGCCGGCGCGAAGGCCTCGCCGCTCTTCGGCCGGATCCTTGCCAAGGGCAGCCTGGCCACCGAGGATTGCCGCCTGCTTGCGTGCCTCCTCGACGCTGATCTCATCGGTGCGAGCAATCCGGTAGCGGACTACACGCCCACCGACCTTCTTGACCAAGTAGAAGGTCCTTGAGCCCTCGGGCCGTACGGTCACGACGAGCCTCCGGGCGTCATCGTCGTAGATGTCGTACCTCTTTGGCTTGGGCTTGAACGCCCGCACGCGGGCCTCGGTGAAGTGAACTCGCTCAGCCATTTCCGCCTCCCCGCCTGATCTCCGCGCAACCTCTGCGCAACCTTCGAGAGTAGCCTGCAGCAACCACCATCGTGGTTAGTCTATGTCTAACTAGTTGTCATGTCAATGGTAAGACTACTTAAGCAACGTGGAGCAACGTCGGGCAAATCCAGCCTAGCGAGACTTAGGATCTCGTGGCCGCTGGCCCTGGGGGTTCGAATCCCCCCTTTCGCACCAACGACTTGCGCGGATCCACAGCGGCCCAGGTCGCGTCCCTGCACGTCCCTGCCGGAGCGCACCCCATCGCATCCAGGAACGGCGGCAATCCTGTGACGGCCGCGGCCACGTACCGCTGTCCGGGCGATCGGCGGCGGAACGGCCGGCGCGGGGAGGCGCCGCGGGGAAACCGGTCGGTGGGCGGTGCTAGGCCTCGGCGGCGAGCGGCAGCAGCACGGTGAAGGTGGTGCCCGCGCCCTCCTGGCTTTCGACCGAAACGCGGCCGCCGAACCGCTCGACCAGCTCCTTGACGATCACCAGGCCGAGCCCGGTGCCGATCGCGGCGGACTTGGCGTTGGGCGCGCGGTAGAACTCGGTGAAGAGCTGCTGCATCGACTGCGCGGGGATGCCGATCCCGGTGTCCGCCACGCGGACCGACGCGGTGTCGTCGAGGCGCTGCAGCGAGACGCGGACCGAGCCGCCGTCCGGCGTGTACTTCACGGCGTTGCCGACGAGGTTGGAGAAGATCCGCGCCAGGCCCTGCGGCGTCGCCCTGACGAGGAAGCCCGGCGCCTCGGCCGCGGGCTCGAGCCTGACATCGAGGCGCTTCTGCAGCGCCTGCTGCTCGTGCTGCGCGACGACCTCGCGGAGGACCTCCAGGAGCGGCAGCGACGCGACCTCCTCGACGTCGAGACCGGACCGTCCCGCGGCGTGGTCGAGCAGGTCGTCGATGAGGAGCTGGAGCGTCTGCAGGCGCCGTTTCAGCCGCGACAGGAAGCCGGCCTGCTTCGGGTCGAGCGTCCCCGCGTAGCCGTCGAGCACGAGGCTGAGCAGCGACTGGGCGCCGTGGATCGGCGCGCGCAGCTCATGGGTGACCATGCGCGTGAACCGCGACTTCTCGAGGTCGAGCTGGCGGAGCGCCTGGTAGCTCATCGCGTTCTCGATTGCGATCGCGCCCTGGGCGGCGATCGCCTCGAGGAAGCGCGCGTCGTCGGGACCGAACGCGTCGGCGCGGCTGCTGTAGGCGCGCACCACGCCGAACGTGCGGTCCTTGCCCTTCAACGGGACGAACAGCATCGAGCGGATGTTCTCCGCCTCGGCGGCGGCGGGGTACTGCAGGCGGGCGCGGTCCTCGTCGCTCTGGATCGTCGCGGTCTCGCCGCTGCTGAGCACGTGATCGTGCACCGGACTCAAGCTGACCAGCACCGGCCCCTTGTTGAGGTACGCCTCGCTGAGGCCGTGCGAGGCGGCGGACTCGATCTTGGTCCCGGTCGAATCGAGCAGCCCGATCGAGGCGCCTTGCACGCCCATCACCTCGACCGTGGCGCGCACCAGCCCGTCGAGCACGTCGCGGAACTCGAGCGTCGAATTGATCGCCTGCATGCCGGCGTAGAGCGCCGCGAGCTGATCCTCGCGCCGGCGCACGTGCTCCGCGATCGAGGTGGCGAGAAACGCGGTGACGGCGTTGATCAGGGCGAAGGTGGCGAGGATCGCGACGATGAACGCCGGGTCCGCGAACGACTCCCCAGGCATGAGCCCCGCGACGTGCCGGTGCCCCACGAGGCCGGCGGCCTCGAACAGGACGAGCCCGGAGCTGAGCAGCAGCCCGGCGGCCGCGTAGGCGAGCGCGGTGTTGCGCTCGAACAGCAGCGAGACCACGACGATGTGGAAGACGAAGGCGAACACGAGCGGGCTCTCCACGCCGCCCGAGAAGTGGATGAGCGCGAGGGTGGCGAGCCAGTCGAGCCCGACCTGGAGATGCGTCAGGCGGCGGTACGTCGCCAGGCGCGCGACCGGGTCGCCCGGCATGCGGCCCAGCCATCCCCAGAGCACGGCGTTGTAGAGGAGGATCGTCGCCCCCACCGCGTACAGCGGCGAGGTGTCGAGACGAGGCAGCAGCAGCCGGTGGGCCAGCCAGGTGGCGGCGAGAACGCCGCCTCCCGCGAGCCAGCGCACGGTGAGGAGCCAGCGGCCTGAGGCGAGGACCTCGTGCGTCCGCATGAGGGGGAGGCCGAGCGCGTTGGACGGGGAGTCGACGCGGCTCATCGGCGCACGCGGTCCACTGCTCGCGACCGGGCGGCCGTCACGGCGGCAGGTCGAGCCGGGAACACCGACCCCGCGACGGTCCCGCCGCGGTGCTGCGCTCGAGCGGGCTTCGGTTCCTGGTACCCCAGCGCGGGCTCCTCTCGCCCTCCGGCGGCGGCCCGGTCGGCGCCGTCCACCCCCGGCGAGGATATCGCACTCGCACCGACGCACTCGCGGCGCCGCGTCTCGTCTCAGTGGGGATCGTGCGGAGGCCCGGCCTAGAGTTCCTCGGCCAGTGGGAAGTGCCCGGTGCCAAGGCACTTGAGGCAGCTCTGCCGCTCGCCGGTGCGGACTTCGATGCGCCCGGTGCCCGCGCACCCGTTGCACGTCCGGCCGGTACTCGTCGCGCCCGAGCCGTGGCACAGCCCGCACACCTGCGACGCCTCGTCGCTGCCGCAGGCGAGCTCGATCCAACCCTTGCCGTGACAGTCAGGACAGGATCCTGGCTTGCTCATGGTCCCTCCCGGCAGCCGGCGAGAACGGCCCCCTCCGGTCGATCCACTCGCCGACCAATGCAAGCGCCCGCCGCGCCGCCGCGGCGACCGCGGGGGACATGCTCTCGCGGATGGTCTCCAGGTCCTCCGCCTCCGCGACGACGAGCCGGACCTCGTCCGGGAGCTCGAACCCGAGGGCGCGGCCGAGCGCGAGCGCGGTCAGGGGGTCGCACTGGTGCGAGCCGCCGAGCGTCCGGGCGCGGTCCCCGCCGCCGAGAGGCCATTCGAGGAGCGTGCCCGGCGGGACGCGCGCGGTCTGCACCACGTCGAGGATGAGTGCCCGCCGGTAGCCGACGAGCAGGTCGAGGAGGCGCAGGCCCGCAGCGGAGGCTTCCTCCACCGCCACGCCCTCGCGGCCGCCCAGCGCGCGCCTGCACTCCCGCGCGACCGCCGGCCCGAAGCCGTCGTCCGCAACGAGGTCGTTGCCGAGGCCGAGGACGAGGGTTCCCGCCGTGGCCATCGCGCCTCAACAGAACCGCCGCAGCGTCTCGCGCACGCGGCCGTCGGCGCCATGGATGTCGATCTGCAGCGGCATGCGGCCGAGCGCCGCGTGGGTGGCGCAGCCGAAGCAGGGGTCGTAGGCGCGGAACGCCATCTCGATCATGTTGAGCGTCCCCTCGCGGACCTCCTCGCCGCCGGTGATCAGCGCCTCGGCCACCTTCTTGATCGACATCGAGATCGCGGCGTTGTTGTTGGTCGTGCCGACGATCAGGTTGGCCTCGGTGACGAACCCCTTCGCGTCGGTCTTGTAGTGGTGCGTGAGCAGGCCGCGCGGGGCCTCGACGACGCCCACGCCCTCGCCGACGACGCCGGTCGGGATGACGCGGATCTCGTCGGAGGTGATCTCGTCGTCGCGGGCGAGCTGCAGGGTGGCCTCGCAGGCGTACACCAGCTCGACCACGCGCGCCCAGTGGATCGCGAGGGTGGCATGGACCGGCGTCATCCCGGACGCGTCACCGGTGAGCGTCGAGTAGAGACGCTCGTACTCGGCCTGGGCGAGCGGCGTCGCCATCCCGCTCGCGACGTTGAGGCGGCTCATCGGCGTGGCACGGTAGACGCCGGACTCGGCGCCGTCGACCAGGCCCTTCCAGCCGACCTCCTTGAGGTACGGGTACTTGAGGTAGCTGTAGGGCAGCACCGCCTCGGCGATGTGGTCGAGGTACTGCTCCGGGCGGTAGCGGCAGAGCTCCTTGCCGTCGGGGTCGACCACCCGCACCGTGCCGTCGTAGAAGTTCACCTTGCCATCGGGGTCGACCAGGCCGATCGAGTAGGTGCGGTGGGAGAAGGCGTCGGAGAGGATGAGGTCGACGTAGCCCGCGTTGCGCAGCACGATGTCCTCGAACACCTTGATCGTGGTCTTGGCGAACGCGACCATCTCCTCGCCGATGCGGACCAACTCCTGCTGCTCCTCGCGGGTGACGCGCTTGGCCATCCCGCCGGGCAGCGCGGTGACGGGGTGGAGCGCCTTGCCGCCGATGATCTGCACCACGCGCTGCCCGCGCGCCCGCTGGCGGATCACCTCGGCGCCGAGCTCGAGGCCGACCTTGCCGACGACGCCGAGGATGTTGCGCTGCGCTTTCGGGGCGTCGGGCCCGAGGACGAAGTCGGGGCCGCCGAGGGCGAAGAAGTGGGTGGTGTGGTCGCCGGCGAAGAAGCCGTTGTAGAGCAGCTGGCGCAGCTTGATCGCGGCCGGCGGCGGGGTGACGCCATAGACCGCGTCCGCCGCCTTGACCGAGGCGAGGTGGTGCGCCTCCGGGCAGACGCCGCAGATGCGGGTGGTGATGCGCGGCATCTCCTCGACCGGGCGGTTGCGGCAGAACACCTCGAAGCCGCGCAGCTCGGGGATCTGCAGGTAGGCGTTGGCGAGGCAGCCGTCGTCGTCGAGGAAGAGGTGGATCTTGCCGTGGCCCTCGAGGCGGGTGATCGGGTCGATCGTGATCGTCCGCATGGTCACACCTGCCTTCGGCGCAGCATCGAGTTGGGGAGGCTGAAGCGGTAGAACGTGCCGGCGAGGTCGGGGATGCCGGCGATGATCCGCTCGATCTCCTCCGGGTCGGTCGAGTCGATCACCCCGCCGATCGCCGACGCCATCTTCGCGCCCTGGTCGCGGACCCCGGTGGGCGGCCCGTAGCACCCCCGGCACGGCACGCCGGCCTTGACGCACTTGGCGCCGCAGCCTCCGCGGGTGGCGGGCCCCATGCAGACGAGGCCCTGCTCGAGCAGGCAGATCTCCGGGTCGGGGACGATCTCCTGCGGCCGCACGAAGGCGCGGATCTTCTTGACGTCCCGCTTGCGCGGGCACTCCTCGCAGCAGGCGCGCGGGTTCGCTCCCAGGACCGTGCCCTTGGGCGGCAGCGGCTTGCCGTTGGCGAGGATGTCGACGACGGCGTCGACCACCAGCTTGATCTGGTCGGGCTGCGGCGGGCAGCCGGGCACGATGTAGTCGACGTCGACGACCTGCGGCAGGGTGCGGACCGTGTTCCACAGCTTCGGAAGCCGGAGCGTCCCCTCCGGCGCCTGCCAGGCGACCTGGGGGCGGACGTGCTCCGGGTTGACCGTCGAGGGCGAGGCGTCGTAGACGAAGCCCTGGATCGCTTCGGCGGTCGCGAAGTTCGCCAGGCCGGGGATGCAGCCGTCCGCGGCGCACGAACCGAAGGCGCACAGCAGCTTCGACTTGCGACGGAGCAGCTGGGCCATCTCGTAGTTGTCGGAGCTGCGGATCGCGCCGTTGAAAAGCGTCAGGGTGATCTCGCCGTCGCCGATCGCCCGCACGTCGTCGACCTTGAAGTCCATCGCGCAGGGCCAGAAGACGATGTCGAAGAAGTCCGCGATCTCGAGCACCTTCAGCTCGGTGTCGAGGACCGCGATCTCGCAGCCGCCGCAGGAGGCCGCCCAGTACAGGCCCAGCTTCGGCTTAGGCATGCGCGCCTCCCTCGTGCGCGAGCTCGGCATCGGCGGCATCCCGGTCGAAGCCCCACTCCTGGAGGCGGAGCGGGCCGAGCGCGCGCACCTGCTCGGTGAAGTCGTTGACGACCTCGCCGAAGCGCTTGCCCTCGGACGCCGATACCCACTCGAGCCGCACCCGCCGCACGTCGATCCCCATCTCGCCGACCAGCCGCCGGGTGATCGGAAGGCGACGCTGGCACTTGTAGTTGCCCTCGACGTAGTGGCAGTCGCCGGGGTGGCAGCCGCAGACGAGCACGCCGTCGGCGCCTTTGGCCAGCGCCGCGAGGATGAACGAGGGGTCGACGCGGCCCGAGCACATCACCCGGATCACCTTGAGGTTGGGCGGGTACTTGACGCGCGCGGTGCCGGCCAGGTCGGCGCCGGTGTAGGAGCACCAGGTGCAGAGGAACCCGACCAGGTTGGGCTCGAAGCTCATGACAGGATCCCCTCGATCTCGGCGAAGATCTGCTCGTCGGCGAAGTGGAGCGCGCGGATCGCCCCCGACGGGCAGCCCGCGGCGCAGGTGCCGCAGGCCTTGCACAGCGCCGGGTTGACGCTGCTGACCTTGCGCTCGGCGACGAAGCCGATCGCGCCGTACGGACACAGGTCGTTGCACAGGCGGCAGCCGCTGCAGATCTCCTCGTCGATAACCGCGTAGGCGCCGTCCATCTCGACCTCGCCGCGGGTCATCAGCGACATCGCCTGCGCGGCAGCGCCGCTGCCCTGGGCGACCGCGTCGGGGATGTCCTTCGGCGACTGGCACCCGCCGGCGAGGAACACCCCGTCGGTGGTGGTCGAGACGGGACCCAGCTTGGGATGGCGCTCGATGAACCAGCCGTCCGCGCCGACCGAGATGCCGAACCGCCGCGCCACCTCCTTGGCGTCGCCGTGCGCCTCGAGCGCGGTGCACAGCACCACCATGTCGACCGGAATCTCGCGGAACTTCGAGATCAGCGTGTCCTCGCAGCGGACCAGCAGCGTGCCCTCCTCGCAGTCCTCGCCGGCGCGGACCACCTCCGCGGCCTTGCCGCGGATCACGTTGACGCCCTCGCCGAGGATGCGGTGGAAGAACTCCTCGTAGCCCTTGCCGAACGCCCGCATGTCGATGTAGAGCTGATACACCTCGGCGCTCGTCTTCTCCTTGACGAGGTGGGCGAACTTGAGCGCGTACATGCAGCAGACCCGGCTGCAGTAGGGGTGGTGGTCCTCGTCGCGGCTGCCGATGCAGTGGAGAATGGCGATGGTCCGCGGCTCCTCGCCGCGCTCGGTGAGGATGCGGCCGCCGGTCGAGCCGGCGGCGTTGTTCATCCGCTCGAACTCCATCGAGGTGATCACGTTCGGCAGCCGCCCGTAGCCGTACTGCTTGAGCGGGGCGGGGTCGAGGTCGGCGTAGCCGGTCGCGAGGACCACGGTGCCGACGCCGAACTCCTCGGTGCGGTCGGCGTCGTCGTGGCTGATGCACTCCTTCGGGCAGACTGCGGCGCACACCTTGCAGCCGCCGGTGCGGAAGTGGACGCAGAACTCCGGGTCGATGCGCGGCGCATTCGGCACCGCCTGGCGGAACGGCACGGCGATCGCGGCGTTGGGACCGAGCGTGATCTCCGAGTGCACCACCTCGCGCCCGCCCGCCTCCTCCATGCGGATGTGCCCGGTCGGGCAGAGCGCCGCGCACGCGCCGCACAGGATGCACGCCTCCGAGTCGACCTCGAACGGCGTCGTCACATACCTCGCGGCGCCGCGCGAGGCGAAGCCGATCGCCTGCGCGCCGACGATCTCGTCGCACACCCGCACGCACAGCCCGCACAGGATGCAGGTGTCGGTGCCCGTACCCCAGCGCGGCTTCTCGATGCCGAGCTTGGCGGCGAGGTCGTTGAGCACCGGCATGCTGGCGCAGCGGCTCATCAGCATTTCGAGGTTGAGCCGGCGGGCGGCGACCACCCGCGGGGTGCGGGTGAGGATCTCGATCCCCTCCGAAGCGGGGTAGTTGCAGGCGGTGACGATCCGCGTCCGGCCGCGCCGGTCGCGCGCCTCGACGACGCAGATGCGGCAGGCGGCGTAGGGCTTGACGTACTTGAAGAAGCAGAGCGTGGGGATGTCGATCCCGAGCGCCTCGGCGGCCTGCAGGACGTAGCTGCCCTCCTCGACCGAGATCGGGCGGCCATCGACGGTGATGTCGACCTTCGGCATCGCTCCTCCTAGGCCCGCGCCTCGGCCCGGCCGCGCTCCTTCACCGGCCTCCAGGCGGCCTTCGCGGCGGCCTGCACCTCCTCCGCGCGGTCGCGCTTGACCCTGGCGATGGCGTCGAAGGTGCAGACCTGGTAGCAGGCGTCGCACTGGATGCACTTCGCCTGGTCGATCACCTGGAGGCTGCGCGGCCCGCCGCTGATGGCCCCGGTCGGGCACACCTTGGCGCACTTGGCGTCGCCGACGCACGCCTCGGTGACGGCGTAGCCGACCAGGTCCTTGCACACGCCGGCGGGGCAGCGCTTCTCGCGGATGTGGGCGTCGTACTCGTCGCGGAAGTAGCGCAGGGTCGAGAGCACCGGGTTGGGCGCGCTGCCGCCCAGCTGGCACAGGCTGGTGTCGATCAGGGTATCGGCGATCTCCTGCAACGTCGCGATGTCCTCGGGCTCGCCCTGGCCCTTGGTGATGCGCTCGAGGATCTCGTGCAGCTTGCGCAGCCCCTCGCGGCAGGGGAGGCACTTGCCGCACGACTCCTCGATCAGGAAGTGGATGAAGTAGCGGGCGACGTCGACCATGCAGGAATCCTGGTCCATCACGATCATGCCGCCCGAGCCCATCATCGAGCCGGCCTTGGTCAGCTCGTCGAAGTCGACCGGGAGGTCGAGCAGGCTGGTGACGGTCTCGCCGGGCGCGATCTCGCCGGCCTCCTCGAGCGAGTGGACGATCCGCGCGTCGCGGGTCTCGACGATCAGCGTCCCGCCGGAGGGCCCGCCGGTCTGCACCGCCTTGAACTTCTTCCTGCCCGGCACCCCACCGCCGATGTCGTGGAGGATCTCGCGCAGCGTGATCCCCATCGGCACCTCGACCAGGCCGGTGTTGGAGATCTTGCCGGTCAGGGCGAACACCTTGGTGCCCTTCGAGCCCTCGGTGCCGATCGACGCGAACCAATCGGCGCCGTGCTCGACGATGAGCGGGATGTTGGCCCAGGTCTCGACGTTGTTGAGGTTCGACGGCTTGTCCCACAGGCCGTGCTCGACGGTGTGGACGTACTTGGCGCGCGGCTCGCCGACCTTGCCCTCGAGCGAGGCCATCAGCGCGGTCGACTCGCCGCACACGAACGCCCCGCCGCCGCGGCTCACGCCGATGTCGAAGCCGAACCCCGAGCCGAGAATGTCGGAACCGAGCAGGCCCGCCTCGCGCGCCTGGCCGAGCGCGATCGAGAGGTGCTTGACGGCGAGCGGGTACTCGTGGCGCACGTAGACGTACCCCTCGTGCGAGCCGATCGCGTAGGCGCCGATGATCATGCCCTCGATCACCGAGTGCGGGTTGCCCTCGAGCACCGAGCGGTCCATGAACGCCCCGGGGTCGCCCTCGTCGGCGTTGCAGATGACGTACTTCGGCTCGCCCTTCGCGCGCCGACAGGTCTCCCACTTGAGTCCGGTGGGGAAGCCGCCTCCGCCGCGGCCCCGCAGCTTCGAGCGCTTGACCTCGTCGACGATCCCCTCCGGGGTCATCGTCAGCGCCTTGGCGAGGGCGGCGTAGCCGCCGAGCGCGATGTAGTCGTCGAGGGAGGTGGGGTCGAGCAGTCCGTTGCTCCGCAGCACCAGGCGGACCTGCTTCTTGTAGAAGGGGATCTCCTCCGCCTTCTCGACCCGGGTCTTGCTCGCCGGGTCGCGGTAGAGGAGCTTGGTGACCACCCGGCCGTGCTTGACCGTCTGCTCGACGATGGCGCCGACGTCCTCGGGCGTGATGCGCTGGTAGAACACGCCCTGCGGCTGGATCACGACGAGCGGGCCGCGCTCGCAGAACCCGTGGCAGCCGGTCAGCTTGAGGTGCACGACGCCCTCGAGGCCCTGGTCGTGGATGTGCTGGCGGAACGCCGCCGCCACCGGCTCGCAGCCGCAGGCGAGACAGCCGGTGCCGGCGCAGAGCTGGACCCAGATGTGGTTGGGGTCGCGGGCGGCAATGATCCCGCTCCTCAACTCGGCGAGTTCGGCGGGGCTGGAGATCGGCTGCATCCCTTCCTCCCTCGGGCCGCTAGTTCTGCTTCCCGCACGCGCACGGGCGGATCACCGCGATGAGCTTCTCGACCTCGCCGACCGTGAGGTGACCGTAGTGCTTGCCGTCGATCAGCACGACCGGCCCGAGCGCGCAGGCGCCGACGCAGTTGACCGTCTCGAGCGTGACCTCGCGGTCGGCCGAGGTGTGGCCGCGCTCGACCTGCAGGTCGCGCTCGAGCCGCTCCAGGATCGACTTGGAGTTGCGCACGTGGCAGGCGGTGCCGGTGCAGACCGAGACGAGGTGGCGCCCGCGCGGCTCGAGGCTGAACGCCTTGTAGAACGTGGCCACGCCGTAGATCTGCGACAGGGCGAGGTCCATCCGCTCGCCGACCCGCTCGATCGCCTCCCGCGGCAGGTACGAGTACTCCTGCTGGATCTCCTGCAGCACCATGATCAGCGCGGTGGGCCGGGCCTGGTACGAGGCCACGATCTGGTCCACCCGTGCCGGCAGCGAGCTGGTCGGTTCGATCACGCGGCGCCTCCCGCGGCGGGGACCCCGGTGCGGCTGACCCGGTGGGCGTGCTTGTCGGCGGGCGCGAGCAGGCGGGGCGTGCCCTCCTTGTAGACGCGGCCGGCGATCACCATCCGCCGGTGCAGGGGGTACGGCCGGGACGGGCATGCCTCGTAACAGGTCCCGCAGCCGTTGCACTTGCTCACGTCGACGAAGCGCGGTTTGCGCCGCACCGTGACCTTGAAGTTGCCGACGAACCCCTCGACCTTGTCGACCTCGGTGTAGGTGAGGAGGCGGATGTTGGGGTTCTGCGCCACCGCCACCATCTTCGGGGTGAGGATGCAGGCGGCGCAGTCGAGCGTCGGGAACGTCTTGTCGAAGTTCGCCATGTGGCCGCCGATCGAGGCCTCGCGCTCGACCAGCACGACGGCGAAACCGGCCTCCGCCATCTGCAGCGCCGCCTCGATCCCGGCGATGCCGCCGCCGACCACCAGCGCGCGGCGCTCGATCGGGACGCGGCGGATGGCGAGCGGCTGCTGCAGCGCGACGCGGCGGATCGCGGCGGCGACCAGCGCCCGGGCCTTGGCGGTGGCGGCGGCCGGGTCGACCGTCACCCACGACACCTGCTCGCGGATGTTCGCCATGTGGAACAGGTAGCGGTTGAGGCCGGCGCGCTCCACCGCCTTGCGGAAGGTCGGCTCGTGCATCAGCGGGCTGCACGCGGCCACCACCACGCGATCGAGCTGCAGCTCGCGGATGTCCTTCTGGATCATGTCCTGGCCCGGGTCCGAGCACATGAAACGGTAGTGCCGCGCGACCGCGACGCCGGGCTGCCTGGCCGCCGCCGCCGCGACCTCCGCGACGTCGACGGTCTTCGAGATGTTGGTGCCGCAGTGGCAGACAAACACGCCGATCCGCGGCTGGTGGTTGGTCGCAGCGTCGTCCTGGCTCATGCGTGCACCTCGACGGGGCGCGGCGAGCAGTCCGGCAGCGGCACGATCATCGCGTCCAGCATCAGCTCCGCGGGCGAGAGGCCGAGGGCGAGGCCGAGGAGCTGGGTGAAGTAGACGACCGGCACGCGGAACCGCTCGCCGAGCTTCGAGTTGATGCGGTCCTGGAACGCCTCGAGGTTGACCTGGCAGAGCGGGCAGGTGGTGACGATCACGTCCGCGCCCGCGCTCCGCGCCGCGCCCAGGATGTCCCGGTTGAGCCGGAGCGCGACCTCCTCGTAGCTCGTCATCAGCATGCCGCCGCAGCAGCGCACCTTGAGCGGGAACGGGACCACCTCGGCGCCGAGCGCGGCGAACAGGTTGTCGAGCTGCTGCGGGTCCTCGCGGTCGTCGAAGCGCCCTTGCGGCCGCACGATCTGGCAGCCGTAGTAGGGCGCGACCCGGAACCCCTCGAGCTTGCGCACGACGCGCTCCTGGATGCGCTCGATGCCGTAGAAGTCGACCAGGACGTTGAGCGGGTGCAGCACCTCGAGCTGCGCCGAATACGAGAGGCCGGCCGCCGCCAGCACCTCGTTGATGTTCGCCTTGCTGGTGTCGCCCCAGCGCATGTGGCGGTTGACCTTGGAGAGGATCGTGAAGCACGAGCTGCACGGGGCGCAGACGTCCAGACCCATCCGCTCGGCGTAGGCGAGGTTGCGCGCGGCGAGCGAATAGGCGGTCAGCTTGTTCATCGAGATGTAGGAGGTGGCGCCGCAGCAGTTCCAGTCGTCGATCTCCTTGAGGCCGATGCCGAGGCGCTGGAAGACGAGCCGCAGCGAGACGTCGTAGGGGCGGCCGGTCGCCTCGAGGCTGCAGCCCGGGTAGTAGGCGTACTCCATCACAGGCCTCCGATCGACTGCGCCTTGGCGATGATCGCCCGCACCTCCTTCATGCCGCGGACCCTCGCCGGCGCCAGTCCGAGGCGGCGGCGGCGCAGCATCCGCACCGCGAACTTCTGGATCGTCGCGGAGACGAGGCGCTGCGGCCGGGTCGCGAGGTAGTACCGAAGGCCGAACCAGAGCTCCCAGTTGCGCCCGAACGAGTGGATGTTGCCGACGAACGCCTCGGAGAGCGCGTGGGCGGGGAAGGTGCGCGGGAAGATCCCCATCCGGCTCGCCACCCGCTTCAGCGCGTAGACGCTGTCGGTGATGCGGATCCCCTGCGGGCAGCGCACCGTGCACGCGTAGCACGAGGCGCACATCCACAGTGCCCGGCTGCGCAGGACCTCCTCGAGGAACCCGGCGCGGAACAGCGCGACGAGCTCGCGCGGCGTGACGTCCATCGCGTGGGCGACCGGGCACGACCCCGTGCAGGTGCCGCACTGGATGCAGTCGCGGATCTTGAACCCCTTGGGGAAGGTCGCGGCCTGGTCCCAGAAGGCGGCGCGGAGCTCCGCCTCCTTCGAGGGCAGGGCGACGGCTGCCGGCTTGCTCATGACGCCTCCGCCGCGCGCGTGCGCGTCGCGGTCGATCGGGCGCCGCGGTGGGGATCGTCCGCCCGGTCCCCTCCGCCCGCGCGGACGGCGCCGCGTCGTCGTCGGCACCGCCTGCGAGGAAGAAACCCGCTCACGCCCGAGGTCACACCGGGTTCACGTGCATCTCCGATGCCATCTGCTTGTCTCTTGTTAAATCATTCACAATCTCGCACATCGACGCGGTCGGGCCGACGGACGGGGCGAGCGAATCGCCCCACCTGGGGCGTTTCGCCCCGGGGGAGGCTCGACATGACTCGGCGGAGCTACTTGAGGTTGTAGGCCTTGACCTTGCGCCAGAGCGTCTTGCGGTCGATCCCGAGCAGGGCCGCAGCACGGCCCAGTTGGCCGCCAGTGATCTCGAGCACCTTGCGGATCTGCTGCGCCTCGGTGGCGGCGAGGCTGAGGTCGCCGCTCGGCGCCGCCGCCTCGCCGTCCGGGGACGTCTCGGCGAGGGCGAGGTCGGCCTCCTCGATCCGCTCGCCCTGGGCGAGCACGAGCGCGCGCTCGAGCACGTTCTCGAGCTCCCGCACGTTGCCGGGCCACTCGCGACCCTGCAGCGCGAGGAGCGCCGCCGCCGAGAGCGGGCGCGCCGGGAGGGCGCGCCGCGCCTGGATGCGCCGCAGCAGGCCGTCGACCAGGAGCGGAACGTCCTCCCGCCGCGCCCGCAGCGGCGGCACCACGATCTGGACCACGCTCAGCCGGTAGAAGAGGTCCTCGCGGAAGCGGCCGGCGGCGATCGCCGCGCCGAGGTCCTGGTTGGTCGCGGCGACGATCCGCACGTCGACCGGCACCGCCTGCGCGCTGCCGACCCGGGTGATCTCGCGCTCCTGCAGCACGCGCAGCAGCTTGGCCTGCAGCGCAGGTCCGACGTTGCCGATCTCGTCGAGGAAGACGGTGCCGCCGCGCGCGAGCTCGAAGCGCCCGGGACGGGCGGCGACCGCGCCGGTGAAGGCGCCCTTGACGTGGCCGAACAACTCGCTCTCGCACAGCGTCTCGACCAGGGCGCTGCAGTCCACCGCCACGAACGGCCCGGCCTGCCGCTGGCTCGCGCGGTGGATGGCGCGAGCGACCAGCTCCTTGCCGGTGCCGCTCTCGCCGAGGATCAACACGGTGCTGTCGGTCGGGGCGACGCGCGCGACGATCTCCCGCACGCGGGCGATCGCGGCGCCGTCGCCGAGCAGGGCCTCGGCGGCCGGGGGTTCGGCGAGGCGCCGCCGGAGCGCGTCGTTCTCCTCGGCGAGGCGCCGTTTCTCGATCGCGCGGGCGACCGCGAGACGAAGCGCGTCCGGGTCGAACGGCTTGGGGAGGTAGTCGTAGGCGCCCAGGCGCATGCACTCCACCGCCGAGCCCACGCTGGAGTAGCCGGTGATGACGATGACGTCGAGCTGCGGGCGCTCGCCCTTGATCCGCCGCAGCAGCTCGGTGCCGTCGACGCCGGGCATCTTGAGGTCGAGGATCACGAGGTCGGGGTGGTGGAGGTGCACGGCCTTGATCGCCGAGAACCCGTCGGCGGCGGTGGCGACCCGGTAGCCGCTGCGCTCGAGGACCTGGGTGCACGAGTCGCGGATCGCCTCGTCGTCGTCGATCACCACGATCCGCGGCCGCTCGTCCACCTAGCCCTCCTCGGCGAGCACCGGGAGCATGATCCGCACCGTCGTCCCGGCACCGGGTTGGCTCTGCACCTCGATCTCGCCGCCGTGCTGGCGGACGATGCCGTAGGAGACCGACAGCCCAAGCCCGACGCCCTTGCCGACCTCCTTGGTGGTGAAGAACGGCTCGAACAGGTGGGGGAGGTGCTCGGGCGGGATGCCGCAGCCGGTGTCGCTGACGGCGACGCGGCAGAAGCCGGGCCGCTCCGAGTGGCCGGTACGAATTGTCAGCGTGCCGCCCTCGCTCATCGCGTCGAGGGCGTTGAGGATGACGTTGACCAGCACCTGCTGGAGGCGGCGCGCGTCGCCCTCGACCGCCAGCGGCACCGTCGACAGCTCGGTGCGCAGCTGAACCGCCTGCAGTTGCGGCTGGCGCTCGAGCAGCTCGAGCGTGTCGCGTACCAGGGCGTTGAGGTCGAGCGTGCCGACCTCGACCGGGCTCTCGTGAGCGAAGTCGAGCAGCCCGCGAACGATCGCCTGCGCCCGCTCGGCCTGCGTGACGATGCGCTGGAGGTTGGCGCGGCGGGGATCGTCGGCCGGCGTCGCCTCCATCACCAGGTTGGCGTAGAGGAGGATCCCGCCGAGCGGGTTGTTGAGCTCGTGTGCGACCCCCGCCGCGAGGCGCGCGGTGGTGGTGAGGCGCGCCGCCTGGCCTACCAGCTCCACCTCGCGCTCCCGGTGCGTCGTCTCCTGGCGCCGCAGCGCGTCCGCGCCGCGGTTGAGCGCCTCGACGGCGGCGCCGAGGCCCGGGAGCCGCGGGGGTTCGGCGCCGGCCGACAGGTCGCCGGCGGCCCAGCGGCGCGCGGTCGCCTTGAGCGAGCGGGTCGTGCGGATCGCGAGGATCGCCGGGAGCAGCGCCGCGGCGAGGGTGACGGCGACCGCGGCGGCGAGGAGCACCGTCTCGGCCGGCGCGGCCGCGGCGCCTGGCGCGGCCGGGTTGCCGAGGACGCGGGAGAGCGCGAGTGCGTCGAGCCCGATCGCCGCCAGCGGAATGAGCAGCAACGAACCCCAGCGCGCGTCCCACCGAGGGTTCATGCCGCCAGGATAGTACGATTCCTCTCAGTCCGAGTCGATGCGCGGGCGTCGCAGTCGCGGTTTGTCCGACGGTCCTGCGCCCATGGCGTTACGATGGTACTCGAAGGTCGGGGGTTCCCCGGGAGCGAGCGAGGTGCACGAGCTGGGGATCGCCGAGGAGGTCTACCGCGGCAGCCGGTCCGCGGTCGCGACCTACGCCGCCGCCCGCCTCGAGCGGGTGCGCGTCGCCGTTGGCGAGCTCACTGCGATCGAGCCGGAGCTGCTCGTCTTCGCCTGGGAGGCGGTCACCGCCGGAGGGCCCGACGCGGGTGCGGCGCTCGAGGTGGAGCGGCGGCCCGCCCGCCAATTCTGCCCGACCTGCCGCGCCGATCGGCCGCGCGACGCGGGAGTCTGGTTGCGCCGGTGCGAGGCGTGCGGCGGCGCGCTCGACGTCGTCGGGGGCCTCGAGCTCGATCTCCTCCAGGTGACGTTCCTCGCCGACGACGGGGACGACGGGGAGGGCGGGGGCGAGCCGGGGCGGGAGGGCTGAATGACCGAGGTCGTCGACGTCCGCAGTCGCGTGCTGGCGGCCAACGAGGAGGCCGCGAGCGCGTTGCGTTCCAGGTTCCGCGCCGACGGCACGCTGGTCGTGAACCTGATCTCCTCGCCCGGCTCGGGCAAGACGAGCCTGCTGGAGGCGACGGTGCCGGCGCTTCGCGACCGCCGTCGGCTGGCGGCGATCGAGGGCGACATCGCCACCGAGCGCGACGCCGACCGGCTCCGCCGCCTCGGCGTCCCGGCGGTGCAGATCCTCACCGGCGGCGCCTGCCACCTCGACGCGCGGCAGGTGCAGAGGGCCGTCGACGACGTCCGCCTCGGCGTCCCCGACATCCTGTTCGTGGAGAACGTCGGCAACCTGATCTGCCCGACCGCCTACGATCTCGGCGAGGACTTCAAGGTCGCCCTGCTGTCGGTCACCGAGGGCGACGACAAGCCGTTCAAGTACCCGGCGATCTTCGCCCGCGCCGAGGTCGCGGTGGTGACCAAGCTCGATCTGCTGCCGCACGTGAGCTTCGACCTCGACGCGGTGCGCGCCCAGCTCGCGACGCTCAACCCCGGTGGGACGGTGCTGCTGACCTCCGCGCGCAGCGGCGAGGGGATCGCGGCGTGGTGCGGCCTGCTCGAGACGCGTCTGGCCGCGAAGCGGGGCGGCGCCGGATGAGCGCCGCCACCCCGCGGCTCCGGCTCCGCCTCACCTGCCGCGGCGTCGTCCAGGGGGTGGGCTTCCGGCCCGCGGTGCACCGCCTCGCGACCGGCCTCGGGCTTGCCGGCTTCGTCCGCAACGACCCCGACGGTGCGGCGATCGAGGTCGAGGGCCCGGAGGCGCAGGTGCGGGCGTTTGCCGCGCGGCTGCCGGCCTCGCTGCCGCCGCTCGCCCGCCTGGCGGAGGTCGAGGAGGCGCAGCTTCCGGCCACCGGTGCGCCCGCGTTCGCCGTCGAAGAGTCCGCGGGGGGCCAGCGGCGCCGGGCCCTGGTCCCTCCCGACGCCGCGCTCTGCCCCGACTGCCGGAGCGAGATGGAGCGCGCGGGCGACCGCCGCCACCGCTACCCGTTCACCACCTGCACCAACTGCGGGCCGCGCTTCACCCTCGCCACCTGCCTGCCGTACGACCGGGCGCGCACCTCGATGGCGTGCTTCCCGCTCTGTGCGGCCTGCGCCCGCGAGTACGCGGACCCGGCGGACCGCCGCTTCCACGCCGAGCCGATCTGCTGCCCGCTGTGCGGACCGCGCCTGTGGTTCGTCGATCGGCAGGGGCGGGCCGACCGCGCCTCCCCCGGCCCGCCTGACGCGACCGCCGCGAGCCCCCCGGAACGCGGTGCGCCCGCCGGCGGCGCCGCCGCGCTGCGGCTGGCGCGCCAGGCGCTCGCGGACGGGGCGATCGTCGCGCTCAAGGGGCTCGGCGGGTTCCAGCTCGCCTGCCGCGCCGACGACGCCGCCGCGGTGGCGCGGCTCCGCGAGCGCAAGCGGAGGCCGGCGAAGCCGTTCGCGGTGATGGCGAGGGACCTCGCCGCGGCGCGCCGACTCCTCGAGCTCGGCGCCGAGGACGAGGCGCTGCTGCTCTCATCCCGCGCGCCGATCGTGCTTGCCCCGCGCCGGGGCGGCGCGGGCGTCGCCGCCGGCGTCGCACCGGGGCTCGCCGACCTCGGCGTGATGCTGCCGACCACGCCTCTCCACGTCGAGCTGTTCCGCGACCTGCCGGTCGACGTCCTCGTCATGACCTCGGGCAACGCGTCGGACGAGCCGATCTGCCGCGGCAACCGCGAGGCGCTCGCCAGGCTGAGCGCGATCGCCGACGGCTTCCTCCTCCACGATCGCGACGTCGTGCGACGCGCCGACGACTCGGTGGCGCGGGGCGGTCTGGGCCGACCGGTGTTCGTGCGGCGAGGACGCGGCTGCGTCCCCGAGTCGTTCCCGCTCCCGGTCGCGGCGCCGCTCCCGGTGCTGGCGCTGGGCGCCTTTCTCCAGAACGCAGCCTGCCTCGCGACCGCGGACGGTGCGTTCGTCTCGCAGCACGTCGGCGACCTCGACAGCGAGCCGGCCCGGGAGTTCCTCCGCGAGGTGGTCGCCGAGCTCGAGGAGTTCCTCGAATCGCGCGGCGAGACGGTCGCGGTCGACGCGCACCCGGACTACCCGAGCACGTGGTTGGGCGAGGAGATCGGTGCGGAGCGCGCGGTGCCGCTGGTGAGGGTCCAGCACCACCTCGCCCACGCCGCCGCGGTGCTGGCCGAGCACGACCGCTTCCCCTCGCCCGGGGTCCGGGCGGCGGCGATCGTGCTCGACGGCACCGGCTGGGGGCCGGACGGAACGGCGTGGGGCGGCGAGTGGCTGCTGCTCGACGGCGACCTCTCGTGGCGTCGGCTCGCCCGCCTCGCGCCGCTGCCGCTGGTCGGCGGCGAGGCGGCGGTGCGGGAGCCGTGGCGCGTGCTGGCGGCCTCGCTCGCCCGGGCCGGGGCCGCCGACCTGCTCGGCCGGCTCCCGATCGCTCGGCTGGTGCCGCACGACGAGCTCGCGACCGTCGCACGGCTGGCGGCCGGGAGCACGTGGCCGCTGGCGAGCGGGGCGGGGCGGCTGTTTGAGGCCGCCGGCGCGATGTTCGGCCTGGTCGCCGCCAACAGCTATGAGGGCGAGGCCGCCGCGCGGTGCGAGGCGCTGGCGGCAGGCTTCTCCGCTGCGGCCGAGCCGTGGCCGGAGCTGGAGGTGGCCGTGGACGGGCCCCGACCTCCCACGGGCGCGGCACTCTCCCCGGCTCGCGCCGCCGCGCTGCCGGAGCTGCCCGGAGGAGCGTTGCTGCTCGCCGCCGCCCGCCGGCTGCTCGCCGGAGAGACGCCGACGGCGGTGGCCGCCGGCTTCCACGCCACCTTCTGCCGGCTCGCCGCGCGGCTGGCCCGGCGGGTGATTCCGCGCGGCGTGTCGGAGGTCGCCGTGGGCGGCGGCTGCCTCGTCAACCGACTGCTGCGCCGCGGCCTCGCAGCCGAGCTCGCCGCGGCGGGGTTCGAACCGCTCCTGCCGTTCGACGCCCCGCCCGGCGACGGCGGGATCGCGTACGGCCAGGCGGTGCTCGCCTCCGTCGGGCTCGCTCGCGGCACGCGCCTCAACGAGGAAGGGAGCTAGCCATGTGCCTAGCGGTGCCGATGCGGCTGGTCGAGCGGCGCGGCGAGGACGGCATTGCCGAGCTCGACGGCGTGCGCCGCGAGGTGTCGCTGGCGCTGGAGCCAGATGCCCGGCCCGGCGATCACGTGCTGATCCACGCCGGGTATGCGATCGGCGTGGTGGACGAGGCGGAGGCCGCGGCGACGCTCGAGCTGCTGCGCGAGATGGTGCGCGAGGGGGACGAGGATTGAGCGCCGAGTCGGCGCTCGCCGCGCCCGCCACGGTCCGGGGCCTGCTGCGGCGGGTCGAGCGCCTCGCGGGCCGACTGCCGCGGCGGGTGACGCTGATGGAGGTTTGCGGCACCCACACGCACGCGATCGCGGCGGCCGGCCTGCGCCGCCTGCTCCCGGCGAACGTGCGTCTGATCGCCGGCCCCGGGTGCCCCGTGTGCGTCACCCCGGTGGACTACGTCGACCGCGCCGAGGCGCTGGCGCGCCGTCCGGCGACGGTGGTCGCGACGTTCGGCGACCTGCTGCGGGTGCCGTCGACGTCGGGCAGCCTGGAGCGGGCGCGAGCCGAGGGGGTGTGCGTGCGCGTCGTCTACTCGCCCCGCGACGCGCTTCGCCTCGCCCGCGACGATCCGGACCGCACCGTGGTGTTCCTCGCGGTGGGATTCGAGACGACGTCGCCGACGGTGGCGGCCGCGCTGGCGGAGGCGGAGGCCGACGGCGTGCCCAACTTCCTCGTCCTCTCGGGGCACAAGGCGATGCCGCCGCCGCTGCGCCTGCTGGCCGGCGACCGGGAGGCGGGGATCGACGGGTTCCTGCTCCCGGGTCACGTCGCGGTGGTCACCGGCTCTGACGCCTTCTCGTTCCTCGCCGAGGAGTTCCACCTGCCCGCCGCGGTCGTCGGCTTCACGCCGACGGACGTGCTGCGCGGCGTCGCGGCGCTGGTCGACATGCTGGGGCGCGGCGAGCCCGAGGTGGTCAACCTCTACTCCCGGGTCGTGAGGCCGGATGGGAACGCGGTGGCCCGGGCGCTGGTCCAGCGCTTCTTCGCCGCGGCCGCCTGCACCTGGCGCGGGCTCGGCGCGATCAGCGCCTCCGGCCTCGCACTGCGCCCGGAGCTCGCACGGCGCGACGCGGCGGCGCTCGAGGTCGAACTGCCAACCCCCTGCGAGCCGGAGGGCTGCCGCTGCGGCGACGTCCTGCGCGGGCGCATCGACCCGCCCGAGTGCCCGCTGTTCGGGAGCGCGTGCACACCCGCCGCGGCGGTCGGCGCGTGCATGGTCTCGAGCGAAGGGTCGTGCGCCGCCTTCTACCGGCACGAGCGCCTCGCGGGAGTGCGCCCGTGAGCCGGGGCGGGCGCATCCTGCTCGCCCACGGCGACGGCGGCCGCCTCACGCACGAGCTGGTGCGCGAGCTGTTCCTGCCCGCGTTCGCCAACCCCGCGCTGGCGGCGCTGTCGGACGCCGCGATCCTCGACGGCCTGCCGGACGGCCGGGTCGCACTCACCACCGACGCGTTCGTCGTCGACCCGCCGGTGTTCCCGGGCGGCGACCTCGGCTACCTCTCGGTCTGCGGCACCGTGAACGACCTCGCGGTGGCGGGCGCGGTGCCGCGCGCCCTCACCTTCGCGTTGGTGCTCGAGGAGGGGCTGGAGCTGGGCCTGCTCGAGGCGGTCGTCGCCGGCGCGGCCCGCGCCGCCCGGGAGGCAGGCGTCGTGATCGTCGCCGGCGACACCAAGGTGGTGCCGCGCGGCAAGGGCGACCGCGCCTACGTCACGACCGCCGGCCTCGGCGTGGTGCCGGCCGGCCGCGACCTCGGCGACCAGCATGTCGCGCCCGGGGACGCGGTGCTCGTCTCCGGCGCGGTCGGCGACCACGGCGCGACCGTGATGGCGTGCCGGCACGGGCTGGCAGGGGAGGCGTTGCGCTCCGACTGCGCCCCGCTGGCGTCGCTGGTCGGCGCCCTGCTCGGTTCCGGGGCGCGGGTACACGCACTGCACGACCCGACCCGCGGCGGCGTCGCGACGACGTGCAACGAGGTCGCCGGTCGCGCCGGCGTCCGCATCATGCTCGACGAGGCCGCGATCCCGGTCCGGCCCGAGGTGCGGGCGGTGTGCGAGCTGCTCGGCCTCGACCCGCTCTACACCGCCTGCGAGGGGCGGGTGTTGGCGTGGGTCGAGCGGTCCGACGCGGAGCGGGCGCTGGGCGCGCTCGCGGCGCACCCTCTCGGCGCCGGCGCCGCCTGCATCGGGCGCGTCGAGGCCGGCGTCCCGCACGGCGCGCCGGTGGTCCTGCGCACCGCATACGGGACCGAGCGCCCGCTCGACCTGCTCGCCGCGAGCGGCCTGCCGCGGATCTGCTGAGGCCGTCCCGACGTACCCCCCGCCGCGACCGCGGACTTGCTCCACGACGCGGGAAGCCGTAGGGTGTCGCCTCGAACCGGCGCGGCCGGGTCCGTCGGAGCGCGGCCCGACCCCCCAGAGGGGCGCGCCCGGTTCTTGTATCATCAGGAGCGCAAATGAGCTACGAGATCGAACGCAGCGCACCGTGTCACGTCGTCCTGACCGCCTCGATCCCCGCCGACGAGGTCAGCAAGGAGCGCGAGCACGTCGTCGCCAGCTGGGTGCGGGCGGCGCGCGTCGACGGCTTCCGCAAGGGTAAGGCGCCGCGCCCATTGGTCGAGCGGCGCTTCGAGAAAGAGATCCGCGAGGACCTCGAGGAGCACCTCGCCCGCCATGCCTGGGACGAGGTGCGGCAAAAGGAGAAGCTACGCCCCGCCTCGTCCTTCGTCGTGCGCGAGTCGGCGCTCGGGGACGACGGCGGGTTCCGCATGAAGGGCGAGTTCGACGTCTACCCGACGGTCGAGCTGGCGGACGCCGGCGGCTTCGTGCCGCCGCCGTTCGAGCTCGAGCCGACCGCGGACGAGGTCGAGGCCGCGCTCGGCCAGCTCCAGGAGCGCCAGGCGGCGTGGGAGCCGGTCGAGTCCGGGCCGGCCGCCGCCGGGATGCTGGTCGAGGCGGAGGTGCATGGCGAGTACCCGGACGGCGAGGGCGAGCCGTTCCACGAGGAGCGCTCGCTGTTCCAGCTCGGCAGCGCCGAGGTCTACCCCGAGATCGAGGCCGCCGTGACCGGCCGCGGCGTCGGCGAGGAGGCGAGCGCGGAGCGCACGATCGGCGAGGAGGGCGGCGAGCAGCACAAGGGGAAGCGGGTCGCCTACAAGGTCAAGGTCAAGAGCCTGCGGCGCAAGCGGGTGCCCGACCAGGACGACGAGTTCGCCCGTTCGCTCGGGGTCGAGGAGGGGCTGGACACGCTCCGCACGCGGGTGCGCGAGCGGCTGGTGGCAAGCAAGCGCGAGCACCGCCACGAGCTGTGGCGCGCCGCGCTCGTCCGCCACCTCGCCGGCGGCACGCCGCTGCCGCTGCCGCAGACGCTCGTCGACGACGAGACGCGCGAGGAGGTGCTCAAATTCGCGCGCACGCTCGCCGAGCGCGGCGTCAACCCGGAGCGCGCCGAGGTCGACTGGAAGAAGCTCGAGTCGGACCTCCGCGGCCGGGTCGAGGAGCGGTTGCGCGGCGAGTTGGTGCTTGACGCCCTCGCCGAGAGCCTCGGGATCACGGTCGGCGCGGCGGAGGTCGATCACGAGGTCGAGGAGCAGGCGCGCCGCCTGGGTGTACCCTTCGCGGAGCTGAAGGGGAACCTCGCCAAGCACGGCGGCCTCGAGCGCGTCGCGGCGATCCTCCGCCGCGACCGGGCGGTGGCCCAGGTGCTCGGGCCGCACGAGAAGGAGGCGTGACGCGTGCTGATCCCAATGGTGATCGAGCAAACCGCCCGCGGCGAGCGGGCGTACGACATCTTCTCCCGCCTGCTCAAGGACAACGTGATCTTCCTCGGCGAGGCGATCGACGACCACGAGGCCTCGGTGGTGATCGCGCAAATGCTGTTCCTCGAGGCGGAGAACCCGGAGAAGGACATCTACCTTTACGTCAACTCGCCGGGCGGCTCGGTGAGTGCCGGCCTCGCCATCTACGACACCATGCAGTATGTCAAGCCGGACGTGGCGACGATCTGCATGGGGCAGGCCGCCTCGATGGCGGCGGTGCTGCTGGCCGGCGGCGCGAAGGGCAAGCGCCTCGCCCTGCCGCACGCCCGCGTGCTGCTCCACCAGCCGCTGCTCTACGGCCTCGGCGGCCAGGCCACCGACATCGACATCCACGCCAAGGACATCATCCGGCTGCGCCAACGTCTCAACGAGATCCTGCAGCACCACACCGGCCAGCCGCTCGAGCGGATCTTCGCCGACACCGAGCGCGACTTCATCCTCGAAGCCGGCGACGCGCTGAGCTACGGTCTCATCGACAAGGTGATCGAACACCGGGAATAGATGGGCGGGAGGCACGTTTCGGCGCCCGGGTGTAGAATGCGAATGGTGCCGTCATGGTGACCCGCGATACCTCGTCGTCGGAGCTCCTGCGCTGCAGCTTCTGCAACAAGTCGCAGCGCGAGGTGCGCAAGCTGATCGCCGGGCCCAACGTCTACATCTGTGACGAGTGCGTCGACATCTGCCTCGACATCATCGCCGAGGACCGCGCCCGCGAGGCGCGCGAGGCGCGGCGCAGCCTGCCCAAGCCCGAGGAGATCAAGAAGTTCCTCGACTCCTACGTGATCGGCCAGGAGCTGGCGAAGAAGAAGCTGGCGGTGGCGGTGTACAACCACTACCGGCGCATCGACTACCTCTCGCACGCCACCCGCCCCGACGTCGAGCTGTCGAAGTCGAACATCCTCCTGATCGGGCCCACCGGCACCGGCAAGACGCTGCTCGCCCAGACGCTGGCGCGGATGCTCGACGTCCCGTTCACGATCGTCGACGCCACCACGCTGACCGAGGCCGGCTACGTCGGCGAGGACGTCGAGAACATCCTCCTCCGCCTCTACCAGGCGGCCGAGGGCGACCGCGAGCGGACCGAGCGCGGCATCGTCTACATCGACGAGATCGACAAGATCGCGCGCAAGGCGGATTCCCCGTCGATCACGCGCGACGTCTCCGGCGAGGGCGTGCAGCAGGCACTGCTCAAGATCCTCGAGGGCACGGTCGCCAACGTGCCGCCGCAGGGCGGGCGCAAGCACCCGCACCAGGAGTTCCTGCAGATCGACACCACCAACATCCTGTTCCTCTGCGGCGGGGCGTTCGTCGGCCTCGAGGACATCGTCGCCCGGCGCCTGAACCAGAAGTCGATGGGTTTCCAGGCCCACATCCTCACCCCCGCGGAGCGCTCCGCAAGCGAGCTGTTGAGCCAGGTCCACCCCGAGGATCTGATCAAGTTCGGCATGATCCCCGAGTTCGTCGGCCGCGTCCCGGTGGTCGCGACGCTTCACGAGCTCGACCGCGACGCCTTGGTCCGCATCCTCACCGAGCCGAAGAACTCGCTGGTGCGCCAGTACGAGACGATGCTCGGCTTCGAGGGGGTCGAGATCCGCTTCACCGACGATGCCCTCACCGCCATCGCCGAGGATGCGATCGCCCGCAAGGTGGGCGCGCGGGGACTGAAAATCATTCTCGAAGAGTTGATGTTGGAGATCATGTACCAGGTCCCCTCGCGCTCCGACGTCACCGAGATCGTCGTCACACGCGAGGTTGTCGAGCGGCGGGTGGCGCCGCTCGCTTCGATGCGCAAGGCCGGCTGATCATCCTCGAGCGGCGCGGTCCGAACCCGGTCCCAACTCTTCCCCGGTCGGTTTGAGAGGTCCTCATGAGCGAGACACAGACGCAGATCCTTCCGGTCGTGCCGTTGCGCGACATGGTGGTGTTCCCGAAGATGAAGTCCGCCTTCGTGGTCGGCCGCCCCGCCTCGGTGGCGGCGCTGCAGCGGGCGATGGAGGAGACCGGCAAGCGCATCTTCCTCGTCGCCCAGCGCGACCCGCAGCAGGACGAGCCGGGTGCCGACGACATCTTCGGCGTCGGCGTGATCGCCACCATCCTCCAGCACGTGACGTTCCCCAACGGCACGATCAAGGTCGGCGTCGAGGGCGTGGTGCGCGGGCGCTGGACCGCGCTGCGCCAGCGCGAGGGGGCGGGGTTCGAGGCGGACGTCGACGTCATGGAGCCGGTCCTGGTGACCGACAGCCGGGTGTCGCGCTACCTCTCCAACCTCTCGAACCTGTTCCAGCAGTTCGCGCGGCTGTCGCAGCAGATCGGTGTCGAGGGTGTGCTCTCCGAGCTGCAGACCGAGGACCCCGAGCTGTTCGCCGACACGCTCGCGGCGGCGCTGCCGATCGCCACCGCGGAGAAGCAGAAGCTGCTCGAGATCGACAACTCGCTCGAGCGCCTGCAGCGCCTCAACGACATCCTCGACATGGAGATCGAGAAACTCAACATCGACCGGCGATTGAACGCCAAGGTCAAGAAGCAGATGGAGAAGGCGCAGCGCGAGTACTACCTGTCGGAGAAGATCAAGGCGATCAACGAGGAGCTCGGCCGACAGGACTCCAAGGAGGAGTTCGAGGAGCTGGCCAAGAAGATCGAGGCCTCGGGGATGCCCAAGGAGGTCAAGGAGAAGGCGATCTCGGAGCTCAAGCGCCTCGAGAGCATGGCGCCGATGTCGGCCGAGGCGACGGTGTCGCGCAACTACGTCGACTGGCTGCTCGCCGTGCCGTGGAAGAAGGCGACGCGCGAGATCCGCGACATCAAGCGCGCCGAGCAGGTGCTCAACGAGGACCACCACGGCCTGGAGAAGGTCAAGGAGCGCATCCTCGAGTTCCTCGCCGTGCGGCAGCTGGTGGCCAAGCCGAAGGGCACGATCCTCTGCTTCGTCGGGCCTCCCGGGGTCGGCAAGACCTCGCTCGCCAAGTCGATCGCGCGCGCGACCGGGCGCAAGTTCGTGCGCCTCTCGCTCGGCGGGGTGCGCGACGAGGCGGAGATGCGCGGCCACCGCCGCACCTACATCGGCGCCTTCCCCGGCCAGATCATCCAGATGATGAAGAAGGCGGGCACCGTCAACCCGGTGTTCCTCCTCGACGAGGTGGACAAGCTCGGCACCGACTTCCGCGGCGACCCCGCCTCCGCGCTGCTCGAGATCCTCGACCCGGAGCAGAACCACACCTTCGTCGACCACTACCTCGACGTCGAGTACGACCTGTCGCACGTGATGTTCATCTGCACGGCGAACGTCCTGCACACGATTCCGCAGGCGCTGCGCGACCGCATGGAAGTGCTCCAGCTCGCCGGCTACACCGAGCTCGAGAAGATCGAGATCGCCAAGAAGTTCCTGGCCCCGAAGGCGGTCGACGGCGCGGGCCTGACGAAGGACAACATCACCTTCACCGACGAGGCCGTGCAGACGGTCATCAACCGCTACACGCGCGAAGCCGGCGTCCGCAACCTCGAACGCGAGCTCTCGTCAATCTGCCGCAAGGTGGCCCGGAAAGTCGTCGTCGAGGGCACGAA
>DATIYW010000138.1:0-6077 GCA_035517415.1 Thermoanaerobaculaceae bacterium | reverse complement strand
CCCGGGGGCAGACGCCAGGGTAGCCCCAGGTCCCACCAAAATCACCGCCAGCACGCTAGCAATCGTCACGTCTTGCCTCTTTTCTAGGACTCATGGCGCCCACCCCGGAAGGGGGTCGTAGACCTGCCGGATCGAGCCGTTACCCGGCACCACACAGTCCCCGTCGCTGTAGACGCAGCATCCCCGCGAGATTTCCAGTCCTAGAACCGGGCAATGGGGATCGCCACAAAACAGCTCGAATCTGGAAAAGAGCCGAAAATGGTCCGCCACGTTACCTTCCGGGTTCATCAGGCACGCGGTCTCCGGAGCCGAACAGGAGGTCGCTGGGGCGCTACACGGCTGTGGCCCGTCGGACCACCACCAGCAGTGCGTGCAGATGGGCACCACGTCCGCGTCTATTGACGCGATACATGGTGAGCCCAGCAGCGACGTAATGGCCGGAGCGCTCACGTCGCCGTCCCCGCCTGCCTCGCCCGCCTCGGCGAACATCCGCTCCCGCCGCACCGTCCGCACATCGACGTGATCGATCGCCCCCTCCGCAGACATTGTGGGCGCCGTGGCACACGGCCACCCTACCACCCGTTCGCAATGACTGTCACAAGCAGGGACGTGGTACCTATGGGCGATCCCTTGGCATCGCGTAGAAGGGGATCCGGGGACCGTGGAGAACCGCAAAGACGGATTCCCGAAACTGGATCCCCGCTTGCGCGGGGGATGACGACGCGAAAGCGGGGCGATGGGAGCATGCGTGAAGCGCGCGGCCCGGATTGGGTCAGCCGCAAGGCGCGCGAGCCGGTCGCACCGGAGGCGTACCCGAAGGGTACGTTGAGGATGCGAACCGGCGAGCGCAACACCGCGGATGGTCCGAGACTGGCCGCGCCCGGCCGTGGCCGCGCCAGCGGTTACGGCAGGAAGTTGCGCTGCAGCTCCGCCATCGTCGGCGGCTGCGGCCGCCGCGCGACCGCCTGCTCGCGCACGTAGGCCATGCCGTCGAGCATGGTCTGCCGCGGGTGGCGGTAGAGCACGCCGACCGAGAGCTTGCCCACCTCGCGGGTGTAGCGCATCGCCGCGACCCGGTCGGTCGGGTCGTGGTCGGCGGGGATCGGCGTGACCAGCGGCTTCAGCGTCTTGTACTGCTCGTCGCCGCGGAAGGTGACGCACGGCGAGATCACGCAGAGGAACGCGAACCCCTTGAACTGCAGCGCCTCGGCGAGCAGCGGCACGAGCGACTTGAGCTCGCCGGAGAAGCCGCGCCCGACCCAGGTGGCGCCGAATGAGATCGCCATCTCGCACGGGTCGATCGGCTCCTCGGGGTTGCCGTAGACGGTCGACTTGGTCTTCTCCCCGCGCGGCGTGGTGGGCGCCGCCTGGCCCTTGGTCAGGCCGTAGATCTCGTTGTCCATCATCACGTAGGTGACGTCGGCGTTGCGCCGCGCGGCGTGGAAGAAGTGGCCCGGCCCGATCGACAGGCCGTCGCCGTCGCCGCCGACCGCGATGACGCGGGTCTCGGGGCGCGCCGCCTTGATGCCGAGCGCGACCGGCAGCGCGCGCCCGTGCAGGCCGTTGAAACCGTACGCCGCGACGTAGCCGGGCAGGCGCGAGGAGCAGCCGATGCCGGACACCACCGCGGTCTCCCACGGCTTGAGCTGCAGCTCGGCCATCGCGCGGTAGACCGCGTTCAATACGGCGTAGTCGCCGCACCCGGCGCACCAGATCGGGTTGATCCCGCTCTTGTAGTCGCCCGGCTTGAAGGTAACCTCGGTGGTGGCGGCGCTCATCGGCTTGCCTCCCGGATCGCGTGCAGCACTTCGGACAGCCGCAGGTGCGCGCCCCCCGACCGCTTCAGCACCGTGCGGTCGGCGGGCAGCGGGTGGATGGTGCGCAGGTACTGGTCGAACTGCGCCGCGAACGACAGCTCGACCACGATCAGGCGCTCGACGCTGGCGAGGAACGCCGCGAACTCCTGCCCCGGGAACGGCTGGATCAGGCGCGGCAGGAAGGCGCGGGCGGCGATCCCCTCCCGTTCCGCGGCGGCGAGCGCGTCGCGCACCGCGCCGTACGAGGAGCCCCACGCCACCACGCCGACGCGCGCCCGCTCCGGCCCGAGCGTGAGCGCCTTCGCGTACTTGGCGGCGACGCCCTCGAGCTTCTTGTAGCGCTTGGCGCTCATCTGCTCGTGCAGCACCACCATCGAGGTCGGGTGGCCGAGCTCGTCGTGCTCGATCCCGGCGGTCTGGTACTCGCCGCCCTTCATCCCGACCACCGACATCGGCGACACGCCGTTGGCGCTCTCGCGGTAGCGCAGGAAGCCGGTGCCGAGCTCGTCCGCCGCCGGCAGCAGCCGGTCGACCACCGGCATGTCCGTCGGCAGCGCGGTGGTCGCCTCCTTGCGCTGGCCGACGAACTGGTCGGAGAGCACGATCACCGGGGTCTGGAACTCCTCGGCGATGTTGAACGCGTCCACGGTCGCGGCGTAGCAGTCGGCGACGTCGGTCGGGGCGAGCACCACGCGCGGCAGGTCGCCGTGGCCGCCGAACACCGCGTGGAACAGGTCGGACTGCTCGCTCTTGGTCGGGATGCCGGTGGCGGGGCCGCCGCGCTGCACGTCGACGATCACCGCCGGCACCTCGGACATCGCGGCCAGGCCCATCATCTCCGACATCAGCGAGAGGCCGGGGCCGGAGGTCGCGGTCATCGCCTTGGTGCCGGCGAGCGAGGCGCCGATCACCAGGCCGAGCGCCGCCAGCTCGTCCTCCGCCTGGATGAACTTGCCGCCGTACACCGGCAGCCACTCGGAGAGGAACTGCAGCACCTCCGAGGAGGGCGTGATCGGGTAGCCGGCGAAGAAGCGGCAGCCGGCGTAGAGCGCGCCGAGCGCGACCGCCTCGTTGCCGGAGAGCAGCAGCAGCGGCTTGCCGGCGGCGTGAGCGAAGCGCTCGACGCCGAGCGTGCCGTCGAGCGCGCGGCCGTGCTCGAGGCCGGCGTCGAACCCCTTGACGTTGGCCTCGCGCACCGCCTGCTTCTTCGCGTAGCGCTTCTCGATCGCGCCGCGCATCGCGGCCGCCGGCAGGCCGAGCGCCTCGCCGAGCACGCCGAGCGCGACCATGTTCTTGGCCAACGGCGTGCCCGCCTTCTCCTTCGCGAGCCTGGTGAACGGCACGCGCGCGAACGCGATCGCCTCGCGCGAGGAGACCGGCTCGTCGCCTTCCTTGACCGGGTCGTCGCTGTCGGAGATCACCACGCCGCCGCGGCGCACCTCGATCTCGGAGCGGAAGCGGCGGAAGTCGTCCCACGAGAGCACGGCGAGCACGTCGACCGCGTCGCCCTGTGCGTGCACCGCGCCGTCCGAGCGCAGCCGCACGGTGCAGGAGGTCTCGCCGCCGCGGATCTGCGGCCCGAACGCGGAGATCATCAGGCAATGGACGCCCTCGCGCGCCGCGCCGCCGGCGAGGATCTCGCCCGCCGTCACCACCCCGTCCCCGCCCGAACCCACCACACCGATCGTCACATCGGATCGCGACATCGATCGCCCCCCCGAGCGCTGCAGATTCGCGGAGCTGCCTGCGACTGCGTCGCCGAACTATAGCCCGCCGCCTCGCCGCGGCGCAATCGCGCGCAGTCCGCCAGCGCCGTGGCGACCCGGCGGAGCGGCGCGACCGCACCGCGCTCGTTGGCCGGCCGGCGCCGGCGATGTTGAGACTGAATATGTGAATCGCGCCTTGTCCGTGAGCCTCGCACTTGCGCGCAGCCCGCGCTTGGCCTAGGATCTCGCGTTCGTCGGAGGGGGTGGGCAATGGACGAGGGCAGCGCGCGACCAGGCAAGGGGACCGTGTTCGTCAAGGTCGAGGTCTGCAAGGGCTGTTCGTACTGCGTCGACTTCTGCCCGGCGCACTGCCTCGAGTTCTCCCGCGAGTTCAACCGCAAGGGGTACCACTTCCCGGTGCTGGTCCGCCCCGAGGACTGCACCGGCTGCGACCTGTGCGGCCTCTACTGCCCGGACTTCGCGATCTTCGCCATGCGCTGGAAGGAGATCGACCGCCTCCGCCAGCCCGCGTCCCCCGAGCCGCTGATCCCGGCGCAGCGCTGAGCGCGAGACCGATGCGCGCCGCCGCCAACAAGGAGGGAGTCGTGCACGCCGATCCCAAGGGAGTCCTCACCGGGCTGCACTTCATCGACGGCGACCACGCCGCGTGCGAGGGCGCGCTGGCGGCGGGCTGCCGTTTCGTCGCCGGCTACCCGATCACGCCCTCGACCGAGGTGGTGGAGCGCTTCGCCTCGCGCATCCCGCTGGTCGGCGGCGTGTTCATCCAGATGGAGGACGAGATCGCCTCGTCGATCGCGATCCTGGGCGCGGCGTGGGGCGGCAAGAAGGTGATGACCGTGACCTCCGGGCCGGGGCTGTCGCTGATGATGGAGCACATTGGCCTCGCCGCCATCACCGAGACGCCGTGCGTGTTCGTCGACGTGCAGCGCGGCGGTCCCTCGACCGGGCTGCCGACGCTGCCCGGCCAGGCGGACATGATGCAGGTGAAGTGGGGCTCGCACGGCGACTACGAGATCATCGCGATCTCGCCCAATTCGCCGCAGGAGTGCTTCGACCTGATGGTCAAGGCGTTCAACCTCGCCGAGACCTACCGCGTGCCGGTGTTCTTCATGATGGACGAGGTGGTCGGCCACATGACCGAGCGCGTGGCGATCCCGGAGGCGGGCGCGATCGAGGTGGTCGAGCGCCGCTGGACGACGAGGAAACCCGGCGAGTTCCGCCCCTACGAGACCGACGGCGGCATGGTGCCGGAGATGGTCAAGGCGGGCGACGGCTACCGCATCCACATCACCGGCCTCACCCACGACGAGCGCGGCTACCCGGCGATGAACGCGCCGGCGCAGGACAAGCTGGTGCGGCGCCTGGTGGCGAAGATCCGCGACCACGCGGACGAGCTCGTCGACGTGCGCGAGGACGGCACCGAGGACGCGGAGGTCGTCGTCGTCTCGTTCGGCATCACCTCGCGCGTCGCGGCGGCGGCGATCGAGGCGGCGCGGCGCAAGGGCGTGCGGGTCGGCCACCTCCGCCTCGTCGTCACCTGGCCGTTCCCGGCCGCCCGCGTCCGCGACCTGGCGCGGCGGGCGAAGGCGTTCGTGGTGCCGGAGCTCAACCTCGGCCAGATGGTGCTCGAGGTCGAGCGCGCGGTGGCGGGGCGCGCGGCGGTGATCTCCGCGCCGCACGCCGGCGGCACGGTGCACGAGCCGGAGGCGATCCTCGCCCGGATCATGGAGGCGGCGCAATGAGCAGCGAACCGACCGTCCTCGACGTCGCGATCGACAACCCGATCCTGCCGCTGCTGCGCCAGGACCGCCTGCCGCACATCTGGTGCCCGGGCTGCGGCATCGGCACCACCGTCAACTGCTTCGCCCGCGCCCTCACCGAGTCGGGGCTCAACCTCGACAAGGTGGCGATCGTGTCCGGCATCGGCTGCACCGGCCGCGTCGCCGGCTACGTCAACCTCGACTCGTTCCACACCACCCACGGCCGCGCGATTCCGTTCGCGACCGGATTGAAGCTCGCCAACCCCGATCTCAAGGTGGTGGTCTACTCCGGCGACGGCGACCTCTCAGCGATCGGCGGCAACCACCTGATCCACGCCGCGCGCCGCAACATGGACCTGATGGTGGTGTGCGTGACGAACTTCACCTACGGCATGACCGGCGGGCAGGTCGCGCCGACCACGCCGCTCGCCGCCACCCAGACCACGATGCCGTACGGCAACTTCGAGAACCCGTTCAACCTGCCGTTCCTCGCCGACGCCTGCGGCGCGGTCTACGTCGCGCGCTGGACCGTCTACCACGTCAAGCAGCTCGCCCGGGCGATGAAGGAGGGGCTGGCCAAGAAGGGGTTCGTCTTCATCGAGGCGCTCTCGCCCTGCCCGACGCTCTACTCGCGCCGCAACCGGCTCGGCGACGGTGTCGACCAGCTCAAGTACTACAAGGAGAAGAGCACGATCAAGAACGGCGCCGACACCAAGGAGGTCGGGCTCGGCTTCCAGGGCGACATCGTCGTCGGCAAGTTCGTCGACCGCGAG
>DATIYW010000137.1:0-6314 GCA_035517415.1 Thermoanaerobaculaceae bacterium | reverse complement strand
GCATCCGGCAGTTCGCGTGACCCTCGACGACCGACGCCTGACGGTCGAGGATCCCCATCTGGTGCCGCTTCCCACGATCGACACCAGCACGCCTCACGTTGCCAGCGTCGAGGTCAGCTTCACGCCGACGCTGCAGGGCCGGAGCGAGATCGCGTTCGCCGGCGACGTGGCCGGCGGAAGCGCGGCGGAGATGACGCCGGTGGTGGTCACGTTGCCGCCCGGCACGCCGCGACTGGAACCCTCCAATGCTCAAGCGCTCTTCTCGGAGGGCGCCTCGTCGCTCGAAGTCGCCGCGGTGGAGGACGGTCCCGCCGACGTCGAGTTCGTGATTGACAAGGTCGTCAAAGGCGAGGCGGTCGCCAATGGGCGCAAATGGGCTCGCGCCGCTGCGCCGGACCGGCGGCGCAGGTCGTCAAACCCCCTGGCTAACCTCGACACCTTCTTCGTGGCCGACGCTCGCGCTCGCGGCGACGTGACCCCCCAACCGGGCAGCGCCGCGCTCTTTCCCCGTAGTCAACAGGTGCCCCTTGTCTTGATTCGTGACTCGATCCTGCCTCTCATTCGAGTCTGGCTGGTCTCGTTCTCGCCATTCCCACCGGACCGGACGAGGATCGCCGACGCCGTGGCGTTCGCCGGGCTCGAGGCGGCGGGCTCCAACCACCGGCGGGCGGTGGTCCTCGTCCTGGCCGAGCGCGCCCACGCGGACCCGCCCGAGCTGGCGAGCCGCGACTCGAGCGTCCTGTCCGCCCCGGGCGTCAGGTCCTACCTCGCCGCCCGCGCCGTCCCGCTGCAGGTGTGGTCGCTGACCGGCGAGGACCCCGGCCCACTCACGCACTCGTGGGGTCCGGCCGATGACGTGTCCACGGTCGAGAAGTTCGTCGCCGCCGAGCAGCGCCTGGAGGCACGGCTCGCGTCGCAGCGGATCGTATGGCTCAGAGGGCGCCACCTGCCGCAGCGCATCGCGCTCGACGAGTCGAAGAGCGCGATGCGGCTCGCCCGCTAGCGCGCCCGCAGCAGGCCGAGCCGCCCTCCGCGCGGCGGCGACGCAGGCGGGGCCGGGTTCACGCGCCCTTCACCGCTTGGCGACGACGCCTTCACCTGCCCGCTCGACGATGGCGACCCGGGGGCATGGCGGTCGCACCGATCTCCCGTGCCCCCGGGGAGGATCGATGCGGTACCGGAACATGGACGTGCACGTCCACTCGTGCTTCTCGGTCGAGCCGGTGCCCGGCTTGAAGGGCGTGACGTTCTCGCCGCGCGAGACGCCCGAGGAGCTCTACGAGCGCGCCAAGGCGCGCGGCATGGACTTCGTCACCATCACCGACCACGACACGATCGACGGCTGCCTCGACTTCCTCGCCCGCCACCCCGGCGCTGAGGATTTCGTCGTCGGCGAGGAGGTCTCGACGCAGCTCCCGGCCAGCCGGCTGACCGTCCACCTCAACGTCTACGGCCACGACCGTGCCCAGCACGAGGAGCTGCAGCGCCGCCGGCCCGACGCGTTCGCGGTCGCCGCGTACTGCCGCCAGCAGGGGCTGTTCTTCGTCTGGAACCACCCGTTCTACCGCGAGAACCTCTCCACCATCGAGGAGGCGGAGTTCATGCGGCTGGTCGCCGAGGTGCCGGTGATCGAGGTGCGCAACGGCGGCCGCATGCAGGTGCTCAACGTGCTGGCGGAGGAGATGGCGGTGCGGCAGGGCAAGGCGATGCAGGGCGGCAGCGACACCCACACCGGCAACATCGGCTCGGTCTACACCGCGGTGCCGTGCGAGGACCTCGCCGGCTTCTTTGCCGGCGTGCTGGCGCGCTCCAGCCGCATCGTCGGGCAGCACTCGACGCGCCGCAATTTCCTCCTCCACAACTACCTCGCCAGCCGCCGCCACACCATCGAGTCGAACCTGCGGCGGCTTGCCTCGCCGGTGGCGCGGGCGCGGCTGCGCGGCCTCGGCGTGCTCGCGTTCGCGCTCTCGCCGTGGGTGGTGCGCCGCCACTTCCGCAGCCAGCTCGAGATGGCGCGCATCGCGCTCGACAACCTCTCCGCGTTCGGCCACCTCGACGACGACCTGCTGCTCGACGCCGCGTGAGCGTGCGGATGACGGCCCCGCGACCATCCGCGCACGCGACGCCGGGCGAGCCCCCGTCGACGGCCGCGGTCGCCCTGCGCGGCCGGACCCGGGTGCTGTTCTTCGTCCAGGGCGAGGGCCGCGGCCACCTCACGCAGAGCCTGGCGCTCGCGTCGATCCTCGCCGCCGGCGGCGACGCGTTCGAGCTCGCCGGGTTCGTCGTCGGCCGCGGCGAGGGGCGCGAGATCCCGGGCTACTTCGCGGCGCGGGCGGGCGCGCCGGTGCACCGCATCGACAGCCCCCGCCTCGCGACGCGGATCGGGCGGAGCGGCGCCGAGGCGATCAGCATCGGCCGCACCGCCGCCCGCGTCGTCGCCGCCGCGCCGCGCTATCGGCAGGGCCTCGCGGCGATCGACCGCCTCCTCGCCGAGGTCCGCCCCGACCTGATCGTCAACTTCCTCGAGCCGATGCTGGGACTCTACGCGATGCTCCGCCGCCCGGCGGTGCCGACGGTGGCGGTCGGCCATCAGTTCTGCTCGCTCCACCCGGGCTGGCAGGCGCCTCCCGGCCGCGCCTTCTCGCGGGCGCAGCTGTGCGGCTACGCGCGCTTCACCTCGTTCGGCGCCGCGGCCCGCCTCGCGCTGTCGTTCTACCCGATGGCCGACCACGCGCCGCGCCGCGTCACGGTCGTGCCGCCGCTGCTCCGCCCCGGCCTCGCCGCGCTGCCGGTGCGGCGCGAGCCGTTCATCCTCGCCTACCTGCTCAAGGCCTCGTACGCGTCGCAGGTGATCACCTGGTCGGAGCGCCATCCGGGGCAGCGGCTGGAGTGCTTCTGGGACAACACCGACCGGCCGAACCCCTGGTCGCCCTCGCCGTCGCTGACGTTTCACCATCTCGACGACCACCTCTTCCTCGAGAAGATGGCGGCGTGCTCGGCGGTCGCCACCACCGCCGGGTTCGAGTCCGTGTGCGAGGCGATGTTCCTCGGCAAGCCCGCGCTCACCGTTCCGGTCGCCGGTCACTACGAGCAGCTCGGCAACGCGCTCGACGCCCAGCGCGCGGGCGGCGCCGTGTTCGCCGGCTCGTTCGAGCTCGAGCGGCTGCTCGCGTTCGCCGCCGCCTACCGCCCCGACCCCGCGTTCCGGGCCTGGGTCGAGAGCGCTCCCGGCCGCGTGCTCGCCGTCCTAGCGCGGGTGGTGGAGGGCGCGCGCCGCCAGGCAGGTGGCGAGGACCAGGACCGCCACCACCAGGTAGAACAACGCCATCTCGCGCAGCACGCGGCGCGGCCGCTCGTGCCCCGCCCACACCCGCGCGGTTCGCGCCGCGACCGCCAGCGCCAGGCCGACGTAGTAGTCCACGGGTAGGCCCAGGAGCCAGTGCTTGAACCACCACACGTGCGCCGCGTCGTAGCGGCCGAGGCCGAAGTTGGGGTTGATGACGAACCAGAGGAAGTCCCACACCACGGCGAGGTTGAGGTAGGCGAACAGCACCTTCAGCTCCTGCACCAGGCCCCAGTGCGCGAACTGCACGGGCCAGTGCAGCAGGAGCAGCAGCAGCACGGTCAGGGCGATGTGGTAGCCGGTCAGCGGCCGCCCGCCCGACAGCCAGGTGAGCGCCGGCGAGGTGGTGCGCCAGGTCGGCAGGTTCGAGGCCCAGCCGTTGGCCCCCTCGATCTGCACCTCCACCGCCGCCAGCGTCAGCGCGACGAAGAAGAAGTGGAGCGCGAACCACAGCGTCCGGCGCGCCTCCTGCTCCGGGCGCAGCAGGTTCCGCATCCGCTCCGTGATCTGCGCCCCCGGCTTGATCCGATCCATGTCTCTCCCGGCCACGCTAGAGGTGGAGGCTCTCGAGGAACGCCTTCACCGGCGGGAAGAAGCGCCCGACGAGCGGGAGCATCGGCCCGGCGGCGGCGGCGAACAGGCGCAGCAGCGTGCGCATCTGGACCGGGATGATACGCATGCGGTGGACGAGGTCGAACGCGATCGCGATGCTCCCCAGCGCCTGGAGGTCCTTGTTGTCGACGAACTGCTCGTCGGCGTAGGCGCTCGGGTTGATCCAGCTCGACTGGAAGTGCCGCCCGTGCTTGCACGCGGCGAGGCCGTAATGGATCAGCCCCGCCTCCCGCGCGAGGTACAGCTTCGAGGTGAAGAACAGCAGCGGCGCCACGAACGTGAGCGGCGCGATGACGATGAACGAGAGCGCGGGCCCCGCGAACGCGAACGTCTCGATGCGCGCGTGCTCGACCACGATCTTGTAGCCGATCGTCGAGGCGACCGCCGAGCCCACCGCGAACACGCCGAAGCCGAACACCGCCTGGATGTCGCCGAGGAAGCCGATGCCGCCGGCGAGGTCGGGATGGGTCGGCACCAGGCGCAGGTTGGAGCGCGACACCCGCCACAGCACCCAGAACCACAGCACCACCTTCCACACCCAGCGGAAGAGGACGAAGTTCCACAGCGGCACGCTGACCAGGCCCACCCACCAGCCGGCGGGGGTGAGGACGCGGTGGGCGCCGTGCAGCAGCGCGTGCCACGAGGCGATCGGCGTCGACAGCTCCTCGCCCAGCCACAGCCAGGTCGAGAGGTAGGCGAGGCCCAGCAGGATCAGGTCCGGGAGCAGCCGCCGCGACACCCGCGCGATCCCGTCGGCGCTGCGCAGGAAGCCGGCGACCGCGCGCTCGTCGAGCAGGCCGGAGCGGATCAGCTGGTCGATCGCGTGACGGGTGCGGCTGTCGATGTGCGGCTCGGCGGCGAGCAGGACCGGGATGCCGATCCAGAACTGCCCGTAGGCGGCGAAGTCGACGAGGAACGTCTCGCGCAGCGTCGAACCCACCGCCACGCCGGAGATCGCCGCCAGGATCGCGAGCGGGAGCCAGGTGATCGACCACGCCACCAGCACGCGCCGGACGATGAACCCGGGCCGGTAGGCGCCCAGCCCGAGGGTGCCGAGGAGGCGGTTGACGCCGTCGCCGGCGAACAAGCTGAACTCATGCATCGCGGGCGCTCCGCCGGGCGCGCGCGCGCCGGCCCGCGACGCCGCCGGTGGTGGCTTGGTCCGATCTGCTCCCGCGCCTCATGGCTGCGGCCCATTGTATGCGCACGCCGCCCCGGTGCGGCCGCTCGCGCGCGGGGGCGCGGACGGAACCGCGCGGCGCCGCGTTCCCTCTTGGCAGGACCGGACCGTTTTGCTACGGTCCGCCGATGGTCGATCCCGCTCCGGCCGCACGCGCCGAGCCCGCCACGCCGGACGAGACCACCGGCGCCGCGCTCCCGGCCCGCGCGCTGCTCGCGCTGATCGTCGCCGCGGTGGTCGTCCTCACCCTCGGGCTCAACGCGCTCCCGCTCACCGATCCGGACGAGGTGTTCTACGCCCAGACCGCGCGGGAGATGCTCGACCATCACAGCGTCCTCACCCCGCTGCTGTTCGGCCAGCCGCAGTTCGAGAAGCCACCCCTCACCTACTGGCTGCTGATGGCGTCGTTCGAGGCGTTCGGCCGCACGCCATGGGCGGCGCGCCTGGTGCCGGAGCTGGCCGGCCTGCTCGCCGCGCTCGCCGTCTACCTGCTCGCCCGCCGCCTCGCCTCGCGCGAGACCGCGCTGCTCGCGGCGTTGATCCAGCTCACCGGCCTGCTCTGCCTCGGCCAGTCGATCGTGCTGCTCACCGACATGGTGTTCACCGCGTTCCTCGGCCTCGCGTTCCTCGCGCTGCACGGCTGGAGCGAGGACGGCCGCGGCGGACGGCTGCACGTGTTCGGCCTCTGGCTCGGCCTCGCCGTGCTGACCAAGGGCCCGGTCGGGCTCGTCATCGCGCTCCTCGCCGCCGTCCTCTACCTGCGCCTGGCGGGGCGGACGCGGGCACTCTGGCGGTGGCTCGCGCACCCGTGGTGGCTGACCTTCGCCGCGGTCGCCGCGCCCTGGTACGTCTGGGCGGCGGCGCGGTACGGGCGGGCGTTCAGCTGGGAGTTCCTCGTCCACGACAACTGGGACCGCATCCTCCGCGCCGAGCACGCGAACTTCGACAACTGGGGGTTCTACCCCGCGGTGATCGTCGCCGGCATGCTGCCGTGGACGCCGCTGCTCGCCTGGCTCGGCGCCGGCTGGCGCAGGCGGAGCGCGGCGATCGGCTTCCTGCTCTGCTGGATCGGCTCCGTCTACGCGATCTTCTCGGTCGCCCACTCGAAGCTGGCGAGCTACATCCTGCCGCTGTTCCCGGCGCTCGCGGTGCTGCTCGCGCTCTCGCTCGAGGACGCCG
>DATIYW010000136.1:0-3822 GCA_035517415.1 Thermoanaerobaculaceae bacterium | reverse complement strand
CTCGACGGACAGGGGCTGGACGTATTTCCAGGAGATGAGCCCCTCCTTGATTCCGTGAATCCGCCCGAGCCCCCAGCGGCGCAGGAATCCATTGAAGGAGGTGTCCACATGGATCAAGAGCAGCCGCCCCTTGGCTTCCAGCAGGTGGATGTCGTTCACCACCTCCATCCGCCGGCCGTCCATGTCGAGAATGGTCCGCCCCATCAGGTGCTTGTCGACCAGGATCCAGCCCGGCTGGTCGGTGAACGGCGGGTACGCCGCGCCCCCGTCCGCGGGCTTGACGAAGACGGCGTCGTCCTCGACCTTGACCACCCGGTCCCAGGGGATGAACTCGGTCGGCTTGCCCCAGCCGTGCTCGAGGTAGATGCCGACCGCCTCCGGGTACGGCTCCTTGAGCGCGAACACGAGGTCGGCGAGACGGCCGATGCGGTCGCGGATCTTGCCCGCGCAGACCGGGCGTTTGAGCAGCTCGGAAAAGAAGAGGAAGCGATAGTCGCCCAGGCCCGGAGGCAGGTCGGGGACCTTGGCGACGGGGGTGGTCTGCAGCTGCATGGCGCCTCCTAGTGCGGGCCCCCGAACCACTCGGGGAACAGGGTGCTCACCGCGAAAAGCGTGGACATCGCGGTCACGAAGCCGACGATGCTCCAGTTGGCGACGTTCTGCGCGGGGGTGTTGACGTGCTCGCCCATGAACGCCGGGTCGTTGAGGATGAGGAGAAGAAAGACGAGCGCCGACGGCAGGAGCGTCACCGCGACGACCTGCACGAACATCGTGATCGTGACCAGCGGCGCGCTCGGGATCAGCACCACGGCGCCCGAGGTCGCAAGCACGACGAGGTAGACGACGTAGAACCACGGCGCGTCCTTCACGCTCTTGTTGAGCGAGTGCGCCCAGCCGAACACCTCGCCGACCGCCCACGAGGTCGACAGCGAGATGCACAGCGCGCCGAGGAAGCCGGCGTCGAACAGGCCGATCGCGAACAGCGTGCGGGCGAGCTGGCCGTGGTTGCCCGGCAGCAGCGGCACGAGCGCGAGCGCGGTCTGCTTCGCGTCCTCCACGAGGATGGTCGGCACGTGGTAGTGGAGCGCCGCGCCGGTGGTGATGATGATGAACGCCGCCACCACGCAGGTCGCGATCGCGCCGACGAAGGTCTCCAGCCGGCCGAACTTGACGTCGTGGATGTCGAGGCCCTTGTCCACCACCGCGCTCTGCTGGAAGAAGATCATCCACGGCGCGATCGTCGTGCCGATGTTGGCGAGCAGGATGAAGATCACGTCGCCGGACAGGCCGCCGGGGAGCGTCGGCACGAGCAGGCCCTTGAACACCGCGTCCCACGCCGGCGCGCTCGGGGTCTTCATCGCCCAGAACGCCGCCGGGATGTAGACCAGGTTGAAGGCGCAGAAGAACAGCGTGAGGCGCTCGAACGTCCAGTACTTCCCCGACAGCACGACGAGGAAGAGCACGATGGTGACGACCGCGAACGTCGCCGCGGGCGGCACGCCGAAGATGCTCATCGCCGCGGTCATGCCGATGTACTCGGTGACCAGCGTGAGCCAGTTGACGATCGCCAGGTCGGCGAGCGAGAACCAGCCCCAGAACCGGCCGAACCCCTCGAAGATCGCCTCGGCGTGGCCGCGCTTGGTGACGGCGCCCAGCCGCACCGTCATCTCCTGCACGAAGTACGCCATCGGCACGAGGAGGATGAACAGCCAGAGGAACGAGAAGCCGTACTTCGATCCGGTGAAGGCGTAGGTCGAGATGCCGCCGGCGTCGTTGTCGGCGACCATGACGATGATCCCCGGGCCGAGGATCGCGAGGAACAGGATCAGCTGCCGGCGGAACCGGTTGGCGAGGTGGAAGCTCTTCGAGAGCCAGTACATGGTCCGTCGCTCCGCGAGCTCATGCGCCGCCCCGGCCCGCGCCCCGCCGCACGCGCTCGCGCCGCGACCGCGCGGATCGGGTTGAGGACGTTCGCTGGCTCGTTCGGATCATGACACCACTCCGTTCCTCGGCCGCTGGGGTCCGAGCCGGAGAGGTGCCGTGAGCTAGGTGCGGCAGCTACGGCGACTCGCCGGGTTCGTGACCCGGAGGCGATGCTCGCTGTCCAGACCTGGCGGCTCCATCGTTCCTTTCCTGCGTCCGCAAACCGCACGGCCTGCCCGGGCCGACCGCGGCCGGGCAGGGCCGTCGGCATCTTCTAGACCAGGCGCCGCACGGTGTCAAGCCGCCGCCCATCACCCGTCGCGCCGCCGCGCCCGGCAGCTCGCAGCGCGCGTCGCCAACCTAGTGACATTTTTCACGAATGGTGATATCTTGAGAGTCGGGGGGTTCGGACGCACCCGCAGCTGCGCTTGTGACGGAGGAAGGATGAGCGTGCACGAGACTGCAAAGTCGCCCCACGGCCGCGCCGCGCTGGCCGACGAGATCCGCAGCCGGACCGGCGGCAACGCGGCGAAGTGCTACCAGTGCGGCAAGTGCTCCGCGGGTTGCCCGATGGCGGCGGAGACCGCGCTCCGTCCCCACGACGTGATGCGCCTCGTCGGCCTCGACCGGCGCGAGGCGCTGCTCGCGTCGGAGTCGATCTGGCTCTGCCTCACCTGCGAGAGCTGCGCGGCGCGCTGCCCGAACGGCTGCGACCCGGCGCGCACGATCGACGCGCTGCGCGAGATGGCGGTCGCGCGCGGCGGCGAGCTGCCGCGCAACATCGCCGCGTTCCACCGCTCCTTCCTCGACCAGATCAGGCTCACCGGGCGGATGTTCGAGCTCGGCCTGATGGTCGAGTACAAGCTCCGCACCGGCGAGCTGCTGCAGGACGTCGGCGCCGCGCCCGGCACGATCGCGCGCGGCAAGCTCGGCTTCGTGCCGCACGCGATCAGGGGCGTCGGCGAGGTCCGTCGCATCTTCAAGGCGTGCGAGGCGGCGGCGCGGGAGGACGCATGAGGATCGGCTACTACCCCGGCTGCTCGCTCCACGGCACCTCGCGCGAGTTCGACGAGAGCCTGCGCGCGGTCGCGGCGGCGCTCGAGGTCGAGCTCGCCGAGCTCGACGACTGGTCGTGCTGCGGCGCGACCTCGGCGCACGCCACCGACCACCTGCTCTCGGTCGCGCTCCCCGCGCGCAACCTCGCGCTCGCCGAGGCGCAGGGACACGACGCGGTGCTCGCGCCCTGCGCCGCCTGCTACAACCGCCTCGCCACCGCGCGGCACGAGGTCGGCACGGATCCGGCTCTCGCCGCGCGCATGCCGGCGCTGCTCGGCCGGCCGTTCGCCAACCGCGTCGCGGTGCGCAACGTGGTCGAGCTGCTCGAGGGCGAGCTCGACGCGATCCGCGCCAAGGCCGCCAACCCGCTCGCCGGGTTGAAGGTCGCCTGCTATTACGGCTGTCTGCTGGTGCGGCCCGCCGAGGTGTGCGGCTGCGACGACCCGGAGGCGCCGACCTCGATGGAGGCGATCGTCAAGGCGGCGGGTGCCACGCCGGTCGAGTGGAACATGCGCCTGGAGTGCTGCGGCGGCGCGTTCTCGATCTCGCGCACCGCCTCGGTCGTGCGCCTCGGCCGCGCGATCCTCGCCGACGCCCGCGCCGCGGGCGCCGACGCGATCGTCGTCGCCTGCCCGATGTGCCATTCGAACCTCGACTTCCGCCAGCAGGCGATGGCCCGCCGCGGGGAGGCGCCGATGCCGGTGGTGTTCATCTCCGAGCTGGTCGGCCTGGCGCTCGGCATCGCGCCGGACCGGCTCGGCCTGCAGCGCCACTACGTCAGCACCCGCCCGCTGACCGCGCCGCGCCAGCCCGCGACCGTCCCCGCGCCCGCCAAGCCGGCGG
>DATIYW010000135.1:0-6187 GCA_035517415.1 Thermoanaerobaculaceae bacterium | reverse complement strand
TCGAAGACCTTGGTCGCGTCCTCCTGGGCTCTGACCTGGACGCGAAGCGCGGCGGCGAAGGCGATCAGGGGGTCGGCCTTCGCGCGCAGCGCCGCGGCGTCGAGGTCGAACATCGCCGACCGCGCCGCCGCATCGCCGAGGGCGGTGCCGCCGAGCAGCCGGTCGAGCGCGGCGCCGACCGCCGCGTCGCCGGCCTTGCCGGTCGCCGCCAGCGCGTCGTCCACCGCCGTGATCCGCTGGCCGGGCGGCAGCTGAGCGGCCCGCTTGAAGAGGTACGCGAGGACGCTGCGCTCGGAGGCGAGGTCGAGGTTGCGCTGCATGTTGGCGAGGCGCTGGCGCAGCATGCGCTCGTCGCGCGCCTGGTAGCCGAGGTCGCGCTGGAGGTCGGGCTTGGCCTTCTCCCCGGCCCAGCGCTCGATGATCGTCGCCGCGGTCAGCAGCGAGGACGAGCGGGGCGGCGGCATCCACGTGAGGAGGAAGTCGCACTCGCGCGTGACGCGGCGGGTGGCGAGCGCCTTGTCGATGCTCGGGAGTACGTCGCCGAAGCGGGCGCGCCGCGCCGGGTCGGCGTCGATCCAGGCGGTGAGCTTCGACTCCTCGGCGCGCTTCCGCCCCGCGAGGTCGGCCTTCCTCAAGCCCGCGAGCATCCCCTCGTTGTTCTTGTAGGTGTTGTACAGCCCCTTGAGCTGCGAGGCGAGCTTGATCTCGACGTCCTTGCCGCGCTTGCCCTCCGCCTCGAGGATGTCGATCAAGTCCTTGACGAGCCGGATCCGCTGCGGGTAGTTGAACTCGACGTCGTCGGCGATCGCGCCCGAGGTGCGGTAGCGGAAGGTGCGGCCGGGATAGCCGAGGATCATGGTGAAGTCGCCGTCCCGGGTCGGCTCGGAGGCGATCTTGAGCCAGCGGTCGGGATGGAACGGGACGTTGGCCGGCGAGTAGTCGGCGGGCTTGCCGTCGGGGCCGACGTAGGCGCGGAGGAACGAGTAGTCGCCGGCGTGGCGCGGCCACATCCAGTTGTCGACCTCGCCGCCGAAGTCGCCGACCGAGTTCGGCGGCGCGTAGACGAGGCGAACGTCGCGCAGCTCGAGCTGGCGGAACAGCAGGTAGCGGCCGCCGCCGAACATCGCCGCCACGCGGCAGCGCAGGCCGTCCTTCTCGCAGGCGGCGACGAGCTCCTTCTCCTTCGTCTCGATCGCCTTGGTGCGCTCCGCGGCGCTCATGTGCGGCTTGACCGCGGCGCGCATCGCGGCGGTGACGTCGTCGTAGCCCTTGAACACCGTCACGCGGCTGCCCTTCGCCTCGAGCTCACCGGCGCGGTCCGGGGCGAGGAAGCCGTTCGTGATGTAGTCGTGCTCCGGCGTCGAGTTCATCTGCATCGCGCCGAACCCGCAGTGGTGGTTGGTGATGATCAGCCCGTCCGGCGACACGAACGAGGACGAGCAGCCGCCCAGCCAGGGCGTCGCCGAGGCGAGGCCGGAGTTGGTCCTGGGGTCCCAGATCTGCTCGGGCGTGAGCTGCATCCCCATCGCCTTCAGCGTCCCCGCGAGCTGGGGCAGCTGGTCGAGCAGCCACATGCCTTCGTCGGCGCGCAGCGGCGCGGCGAGCGCGGCGCACGCGAGCAGCAGGACGAGAACTTCCAGGCTCCGTCGCATCGGCATCCCTCCCGGGTCGGCCCGATCTCAAGGCCGAGCGATTCTCGCACAGCCGCCGGCAGGACTCCATTGCGGTTCCTTCACGAGTGGGAGGGTCGGATGCTATTGTCACCGGTCGTGAGCGACAAGGCTTGGCTCGACGAGTGGGACATGGTCGTCGCCGGCGGCGACGCGGCGGCGATCGAGGAGTTCTGGCTGGCGCGGCTGGCGGATGGGCTGGGCGACGGGGCGAGCCACTCCGAGGCGCTGCGCCGGCTGCGCTCGCTCGGCAAGCGGACGCTCGCCCCGACGCTGCTCGAGCTCGCCGCCGACCAGGCCGCGGCGGACGGCGCGTGGGCGGCGCGAAGGCTCTTCCTCGTCGAGATGATCCGCCTCGGCGTCGGCGACGCGGGCAAGTGCAGAGCCGACCTCGAGGCGTGCCTCCGCCGGATCTGGGTGGGCCGGCCGTCGCTCGAGCGGCTGCTCGCGCAGTTCCCGCTGAAGGGCGCGAAGAAGCCGCTCGAGACGCTCGAGGTGCTGGAGAACTGGCTCGAGCACGACGTCGGCGGCGTGTTCGCGATGACCGGCCGCGGGGCGGGCCGAGTGGTGGAGGTCAACCCGCAGCTCGGCATGCTGCGGCTCGACTTCGAGCGCGAGAAGCGCGTGCCGGTGCCGATCGACGCCGCGCGCAAGCACCTCACGCCGCTGCCGCCCTCCCACGTGCTGCGCCGGCGCCTCGAGGACCGCGATGCGCTCGTAGCCGAGCTCGGCGCCGACCCGGCCGGCGCGCTGGCGGGGGTGCTGGAGAGCTTCGGCGTGCCGATGACGGTGCCGGAGATCAAGACCGCGCTCGGCGGCCTGGTCGCCGAGGAGCAGTGGACCTCGTGGTGGAACAAGGCCAAGAAGCAGCCGCGCCTGGTCGCCTCGGGCAGCGGCTCGCGGGTGAGCTACCGGCTTGCCGGCGGCGGCGGGGCGGAGGAGGAGATCCGCGCCGAGTTCGCTCGCGCCGGCCTCGAGCAGAGGCTGGAGCTGGCCCGGCGGCACGGCGGGCGGAGCCGCGAGCTGGCGAGCTTCCTGGCGGGCGAGCTGCTGGCGGCGGCGGACGCGCCCGGCGTGGCGCCCGCGGCGGTGTGGGAGGCGCTCTGGCTCGCCCGTCGCTTCGGCGCGGCGGAGGAGGAGACGGGCCGGCGACAGGCGGCGCTGCTCGCCCGCGTGGGCGTGACCGAGCTGCTCGCGGAGCTCGCCGACCCGCTGCAGCGCGAGGCGGTGCTCGATCTCGTCGGCACGGGCGCGGCGCCGGAGCGTGTCGACGCCTTCGCGCGCTGGCTCGAGCGCGAGCCGCACCCGCGGGTGCTCTCGCGCCTCGCGGCGGCGTTGCGCGAGGCGGGGGAGGGCGGGCGCGTCGACTCCTTCCTCGACCAGGTGTTCCTCAACCCGGTGCGCAACCCGGCCGCGTTCGTGTGGGCCTGCGAGCTCTCGGGTCCGCTCGCGTCGCTGGTCGAGGAGCGGCGCGGCGGCGCGCTGCTGGTGCGGCTCGTCGAGCTCGCCGAGCGCCGGGAGATGGGGCCCCACCGCGCCCGGCTCAAGGAGCTGCTCGCCGCCGACGGGCTGGCGGGCCGGATCGTCCAGGAGCGGCTCACGCTCGAGCAGGGCCGCCGGATCCTGCAGATCCTCGACCGCCCGGGGGAGCTGGCCGACGAGCGCAACTGGCTGCGGCGCGCGGTGATTGCGCGCTACCCGGAGCTGCGCCAGGTCGCCGCCCCGGACGTCGTCCCGGCGCTTGCGGCCACCGTCACGAGGATCCAGAGCGAGCTGAAGACGCTGCTTGAGAAGGAGATCCCCGAGACGCTCAAGGCGATCCAGGTGGCCAAGGAGCACGGCGACCTGTCGGAGAACTTCGAGTACCACGCGGCACGGGCGCGGCAGGAGTTCCTCTCCGCGCGCGCCGCCAACCTCCAGGCCGACCTGGTTCGGGTGCGGGTGATCGACCCCGCACGGGTCGACACCTCGCGCGTCCGTGTCGGCACGCGGGTCCTCCTGCGCGGCAAGGACGACCAGGCCGAGCGCTCGCTCGTCGTGCTCGGGCCCTACGAGGCCGAGCCGGAGAAGGGCGTGCTCTCGTTCGGCTCGGAGGCGGCCCAGGCGCTGCTCGAGCGCACGGTGGGCGACACGGTTGCGTTCGACCGGAAGAGCTGGACGGTGGAACGGATCGAGCCGGCGACCTGAGCCCGGCGTCACCTCGAGACGTGCACGGAGACCCGGTTGCGGCCGGCGGCCTTCGCCCGGTAGAGCTCCGCGTCCGCCCACCGCACGAGCTGGCGGATGTCCTCGTCGGCGCCGTCGTAGGTCGCGACGCCGATGCTGGCGGTGAGGCCCTCGGCCGCCCAGGCGAGCTGGTCGAGCGGAAGCGGCACCTTCGCGATCGCCTGCTGCATCCGCAGGCCGGCCTGGCGCGCGCCCTCCTCGCCGCAGCCCGGCATCACGGCGAGGAACTCGTCGCCGCCGTGCCGCCCGAGCAGGTCCTCCTGGCGCAGGCTCTGCCGCATCGCCGCCGCGACCTGGCGCAGGACGGTGTCACCCATCTCGTGGCCGAGCGCGTCGTTGACCTCCTTGAAGCGGTCGAGGTCGACGAGCGCGATCGCGAGCGGACGGCGGTGCCGCCGCGACTCGGCCATCGCGTCGCGCAGCCGCTCGAGTGCCGCCCGCCGGTTGGCCAGGCCGGTGAGGTCGTCGTTCACCGCCAGGACCGCGAGGCGCTCGTTGGCCTGGCGCAGCTCGTCGGTGCGGGCCAGGACCTGCCGCTCGAGGCGCGCCTTGGCAGCCTCCAGCCGGCGCTCGCGCAGCCGGATCGTGGCGATCAGCCCGAACGCGAGGAGCAGCGCGACCGCGCCGATCGCGAGCGGCGACTGCCACCAGCGAGGCAGGACGACGAGGCTCACGATCGCGGGCCGCGGCGAGACACGACCGTCCGCGGCGATGCCGAGCGCCTCGAAGCGGTAGCGGCCCGGCGCGAGGCCGGCGTAGGTCGTCTCGACCTCGCTGGGCTCGGTCGTGCGCCACTCGTCCGAGGCGCCCACGAGGCGGTAGCGGAACCGCGTCCCCTCCTCGGCGGCGAACGTCGGCGCGGCGAGGTGGAACGTGACCGGCCCGGCGGTCGCCTGCACGCGGAGCGACGCCGGGTTCGGGAAGGAAGCGGCGCCGACCCGCACCTCCTCGACGACGACGGGGCAGGGCACGCGGGGCGACGGCACGGGCGTGCCGAGGAACACGGACACGCCCTCCGAGCCGACGAACAGGCGGCCCCTGGAGTCGATCATCACGCTGTCCTCGTTGCACTCGTCGGCGGCAAGGCCGTCGCGCGAGGTGAAGAGCTGGTACTCGCCCCCGGGCGGCTTGCGGACCGCGCCGTGGTTGGTGCCGAACCACATCGCTCCGTCGGCGGCCTCGCGGATCCAGTAGACGTAGGAGTCGGGCAGGCCGGAGGCGCGGTTGACGATCGAGATGTGCCCGCGCGGGTCGCGCCGCCACGCGCCCTGCTCCGAGCCGATCCACAGGTTGCCGCTCGAGTCCTCGAAGATCTGGCTGATGTGGCCGGCGGGAAGCTGCTCGGCGGGGCCGATCGTCACCGGCGGCCGGCCGGAGCGGAGGCCCACGACCCCCCAGCCCTCGCCGCCGCACCAGATCGTGCCGTCCCTGCCGAGCGTCAGCGCCGCGACGGTGGAGCCGACCGGCGGACCGATCCGCGTCAGCGTGCCGTCCTTGAGGACCGCCAGGCCCTCCCGGTAGCTGCCGAGGTAGAGCGTGCCGTCCGGCAGCGCGAGCATCGAGCGGAGCGCGGTCGGACTGCCGGCCGGCAGCCGGTAGGTCGACGCCCGGTCGCCGTCGATCCGCCCGAGCCCGCCGCGGGTCGCGACCCAGACGCCGCCGCGCGGGTCGACCTCCACGTCGGTCGCCCCCGCCGGCGGGAGGCCGTCCCTGGAGGTGAAGCGTCGGACGCTGCCGTCGGGGCGCATCCGCACCACGCCGTCGTCGGAGAGCGCGAAGTAGAGCACGCCTCCGGGTGCCTCCGCCATGCCGTACGCGATGGTGTGGTCCGGGAAGCCCTCCGCCACGGTGAACGTGGCGAAGGCGGACGGGCCGCGCTTGACCAGCCCGTCCGAGGTGCCGAACCAGAGGATGCCCTCGCGGTCCTCGAAGATCGTGTAGACGGCCGCCCTGGGGAACCCCTCGGCCGGCCCGAACGGCTGCCACGCCCCGCCCTTGAGCCGGAGCGCACCCGCGTCCTCGGTGCCGATCCAGAGCGCGTCGGGGTCGGCTGCCTCGCGGAGCAGCGCCCTGACCCGCAGCAGCGGCGTGCTGCCGTCGCCGACGCGGTGGAACTCGCCGGGCGCGCCGGCGAACAGCCCTGCGCCGGTGACGCCGACCAGCAGCGAACCGTCGGGCGCGACCTGGATCGCCGCCACCTCGCCGGCGGGAAGTCCCGGGACGCGCTGCATCCGGCGCGGCTCGACGGAGTCGACGCGGGCCAGCCCCGCGACCGTGCCGACCCACAGGGC